>DNIT01000140.1:0-10498 GCA_003489345.1 Pelotomaculum sp.
TAACAATAATCGGCACTGTTCATCACTCCCTATACCGTTAGGTCGTTTTCTTCTTTATAGCGTACCGCCTGTCTGAACACATCTGCCAGAACCAGCGAGAACAAGCCTGCTATGGCAAAGATAATAACAATGATGGCTGTGGCCAGGGTAAACCAGAACAAACATTTGGTTATGTATAAAGCTGCAATGACAAAGGAGGCAACCGCCATTTTCCGCAGAGCGTCTACATTTTTCACGGTAAAGGGGTCGGTATGCAAAAGTGTTTGAAAAATACGTCTCAGTGTCCATAGAATATACAGCGCTGCGATGCCTGACAGCATTAATACGGCTGTCAACGGCAGGCGGATGCCCGCGGCTATAAGGCCGTATGGTATAAGCCTGTAAATAATTACCGGAACAGATGCGCAAACCAGAATACCGCTGTAAAACATGAAATCCAAAAGTATCTTGGTAAAGCGGTGCAGAGCTTTTTTATTTTGCATGAAAAGACCTCCCGAGAACTTTATCAAGCAGCATTATAGCACGATTAATTTTGAAATACAATATATTATTATTGATAAACAATAAATTTAAATTGAAATTCAATATGTACTGCGGGTCGAGTCTAGAGTTGTAATTGGCTGCATAATGCAGTTAGGCTCTACCCGTGTAGTGATTGCTTATCCAGTGAAAAAACGAGAATGGAAAAAGGAGGGGGTGCATTGTGGCGCAATGCCGCCAGGTGGTGGAGTTATGGCAGTGGTACGGGAAAAAGGCGTTGGCCGTGGCATAAAACAAAACCACAAAGGCTTGTGGGATTTTATCCAATTATGTAACGACGGAAATAACGGGAGCGGGCTTGTTGATAGCTAGATGTAGATAAATCAACCATTTATATAGTATATGGCTAATGATGCTAACAGATTGGGAATCCCGAATAGAAACAGCTTTGTAGACCAACGCATACGCTGTCTAAAATCTTGCTCATCGGAATAATTTGCTCTAACCCTATCTCCGCTGCCTAATGCTCCAGAAAAAATAGCGGCTAAACCCATTGGCACAACCCCCACCATTAGCAATCCGTTAACGACCATATTGGGGTTATCAAGAGATAAAGAGACAACCAGGCCTGCAATTGCAATAACTAAACCAATAATAAATGAACGCATAAAATACACCTACCCCTTCAAATTTTATTTCCAAACTATATGAGGTTAATTGATCTGTAAATATGATTTCGCCTAGTAATGATTTCCATATAAGATCGTGTACTCCTTTTTTTATTTCAGGAATAAAATATGCGCTCAAATTGCTGCAACTATAGATAACCAACTGAAAACCAGGCCTTCAATTTAACAATGTCCGGCGATACTGATAATAATAATCTCAAATAGTTCGTCCAATTCGTTTTTTTTTGGTACAATTTACAGAATGCGATTTTACGGCGCCAGCAGGTTGACACTGCCAAATGCATGGGCTTCGTTGACGATCCGGGCATGGAAGATATATAATACGGGACGACAGGAATTTTAAAAAGGAGAATAGCGATGATTACTCTAACCAATGAAGAATTACAATACCTGGAAATTGATAGTTTTCTGCCCAAGATGTTTAACAGCTTTCATTTTAGAGGCCAAAATCTCATGAGTTATGAAATGATTCTCAACGTAAAATCACCACTGGCGGAAAGGCTCTCTGAAGAGTATAGCAACGCTTCCGGAGAATCTCCTGTAATGCTGAAGATGCTGAATACCGAATTTATAATCAAAAGCCTGGAAACAACAACACCCCAGAAGCTTATGGTGGAAACCGCCGGTCAGGCGGATAGTTTACACGATCTGGTAAAAGCGGGTTTAAAAATTAACAGCTCTGCGGAAACGAGAGATCCTTCTTTTTAGAACATCATGGAATCCTGCATAAACCCAGTATTATGGTATGGTTATCCTCATCTAGACTCCTTAAGGTTTCTTACGAATGAATGCTGATACCGTTAGGGCTATACGAAAAGGAACTGGGACTGGCTGGTTTTTTTACCGCCAGTCCCAGTTCCTTGATGACTCAATTGTCCCCGGCCGCTTAAAGCAGCTTCAAAGCCCAAAGCAATACCATGGATATACGCAGGCGTTTGTTGCCTGTGTGTACTTTGGCTGTGTATTATCGGTGCACCCGTACTTAAGGGGCAGCCAGGCGATATATGATGAATCCCCCCCAATCACGCTCCCGTTTCATGTGCCCCTGAATATATCCCGCCAAAAGCACTGGATGCAGTGAAGGCTCATTCAACTGAGGACCGAGGAAAACAGTGTCAATTTCCCGCCGGGAAATGGCTGCGATCACTTCTGATTCTCCGTTGCGGCCGAATGCCGTGGCCAGCGGATAATCAAAAGAGGTGGGGTTTTTCAAGCCGGACACAAGGTAGTAGAACCCGGCATAGGGACTGAGGATAAATGCCCGTTCATTGGAAGCAACTTCTTCAGTAAGGCTTTGGGCAAAGCTGTGAATCTCTTTCAGCTTATCGGTATTCATGAAGACGCCGCGAAAATGAGGAAGGTTCGATATCTGATAGTCAGCGGTTGATACCTTCACCAAAGGATTCATAAGCATAAAAGCCAGGCCGGTACCGAACCATAATACCGGTCCTGCCTGAATCAGACGCACCCATCGGGCGGTCAGATGCGGTTTGACCAGGAACCAGGCATAAGCCAGCCCGATCAGGAGTTCCGGAATCACAAAAGTCAAGTGTGTTCTGCCGGCGCGCGGGAATATCCCCAAGAAGGCGGCGCCGACAAAAAGAACCACTGTTGTTGTCATCCGCTTATCAACACTAGGATGAAGCCAGGCTGCCAGAAGGGCACCAAAGGTTAAGAACGGTAAAAGGAACGGCGCCAGCAGGTAGATCGTTTTCAAATTGTCGAAGGACCCTATATTTCCAAGGAGAACAGCCAACTGGCTGAGCCCGTCGAGATAGGAGACTCTTCCCAGGCGGATATATGTTCCCTTGTTGAAAAAACCGTAGTCGAGGAGTTTTTCGATCCCGCCGCTGAACCAGACCGGCAGGAATACCAGCGCTGAAACTAAAAAAAATGCGGCTAAAACAAGAAGAAGATCAGCCGGCTTGCGCTGCCTCTTTAATCGTATGGAGCTGGAATTGCAGGCTACAACCAGCAGAAGCGCGCCCAGGGCATAAATTCCAATATTTTGTTTGGAAACGAAACACAGCCCCGCGGCCAATCCGGCCGCAGCCAAAGCGCCTGTGGATTTGCCCTTGCCGGCACGGTTTACCGCCTTTCCGCTTTTTGTCCATACTAGAGCGGCATAAAAGCATATGAGAAAAAAAAGATTTGCCAGGGGTTGGTAAACAGCAACCTCGGGCGGTGCATAGACTATCAGCGCCAGGACCAACAGATATGGAAATCCCTGATGGAAGCCAAGCGCCTGGACGATCCGGCAAGATACAAGAACAGTCAAGACCAGACAGAGCGCCGTGATCTCTTTGACGACCAGGATCTCCGTACCAAATAAAGCGGTAAAGATAGCGGTCAGGTAGATCGAGAAGGGGGTGGCGCCAAAAAACACGTCGCGATAAAGGACCTCCCCCGATGTAACGCGGTGTACCACTTGTAAAAACCAGCTGGTGTCCGCCATATTGAAACCCTCGGTGATACTAAGCCAAAAGCATAAGCAAAACAAGCTCAACCCGCTGAAAATCCAGAAACCCGACCTCATCTGCACCGGGTTGGTTTTAACCTGCAAGGGGCATGCTTCCTTGACATCGCTCACGGCAGCTCGCCTCTGAAGAGCTGAAACGGTAAGAAAGAACGCCAGATAACCAGCCGTTCCAATGTGCTTTCAAGCCTGGCCCCCCACGGCCTGTTCACCAAAAAAGGTGGAAAAAACCCGAAGCGAGTCATTTTAAGCCGGCCGAAACCGGCTTTCTTCATCGCGCGGAAAATTGCAGACGGACGCATGCGTATAATGCCTTTGTCGCCCTGCCATGTCATCTCGGGTGTGACCAGGAATTGGACGTAGTAAAGGAAGTTGTAAGGGTTTGGCTCGAGGAAAGATACGCGCCCCCCGGGTTTTAGCAGGCGGGTTATAGCTTTGAAACACAGCGGCAGGTTATGAAGATGGTGAAGGACGAAAAAGCCTATAACCGAGTCAAACTGCCCATCCAACACAGGGGGATGATCGGCTATGTCCGCGCAGTGCAAAGAAATATTATAACGCCCGCCGTTAAATAAGCGCAGCTGTTCCAGGAGAAAGGGTGAGAGATCGAGGCCTTCCACCTGCAAACCCCGCTGAGCCAAAAGGAGCGTGTACCGGCCCTTACCACAACCGACCTCCAACACCCGCTCGCCCGGAACAATACCGGCAAAGCGCAGCAATTCATCGACGTGGCGCCGCAGGTAAAGGGTTTCCTGCGGTACCATGTGAGGTTTTTTTGCATGCTCATAATAACGCGTCTGAATCAGATTGTGCCTGTGTAATTCTTGCGGGCAATCCGGCTTCAAGATTCTTTTCCCCTCCCAGCAGATTTTTTAGTGGCGTGGGCAAAGCGGGCTCCGGTGTATGTTCTAACCGGGACCGGACGCACGCAATGCCCCGGAAAGGGTTTGCCGCTGTTCCATTTCCAGGCCAGAACCCGGACCGCTGCGAGACAACCGGTTTTCAGGCGCTTCCAGGAGCTATAAGCGGAGCCCCCGTCCGGACGGCTGACCCGTACCACCGGAACAGAAGTCATGGACAGCCCGGCACTTCCAATCATGGCCACTAAGAAAGGATGGGGCTCATTGATGGCCAGAAGGCGTTCAACCATCTGCCGGCTTATCGCAAAAAACATGCCGGCGTCAGCGGGAACGCCGCACAAAAGGTGAAGCAGCTCTTTGAAAAGGTGGGAGGTGAGCAGCCTCGACCTTGCTTCATACCGGCCGCGTCGGCCGGCAAAAACGGCGTCGAACCCTTCCTTCATCTTGGACAGAAGGAAAGGAATTGCCTCCGGCGGATCCTGCAGATCCGCATCCATCACTACCGTAGCTTTCCCCCTGGCAAATCTCAGCCCGGTCAGCACAGCCCGGTGCTGACCGGTATTTTCTTCCAGGGCCAGCGTGGCTACCCGGGAATCATTCCGGGTCAGTTCCTCCAGGACGGCAAGAGAGCCTTCGGGGCAGGAGTCGTCTACAAAAATAATTTCATAACTGCTCCGTCCTGTTTCAAAAACTTTACGCAGGCGGCTATGGAGTTCGCGAAGTGTCTCCCGGTTCCGGTATACAGGAATAACAACGGTGACCTCCGGGTCTTGAGGAGCTATTGCCGCAGGCGCTTCATCATTTGTTTTTTCCCCGCAACGGCAACGAATTTCATATGGCATTGCAAACCTCCGTTTACCGAAGCGCAAAGCCGCCGTGGACAGAAACAGCGCCCCTTGCTCCCGGACCTGGTAATTCCTGCGAAAGGCCATCGTAGTCATCCTGATGAAGAAGAAACCAGGCGACGGTTTTCTCCAGCCCGGCCCGGAGCGGATGCCGGGGTTTCCACCCCAGCAAGCTCCCGGCCTTCCCAATATCGGCCACCCAGTGGGCTTTGTCGGATGCGCGAGCGGGGTAAGCTCCCACCCGCACCTTGATCCGCTGCCCGGTCACGGCTTGAATCAGGTCAACGACTTCCTCGTTGCTCCATTGCTTTCCGGTCCCTATATTAATAATTTCACCGGTACAGACCCTCACTGCCCTCAGGGCAAGCAGGCAAGCTTCCACCAGGTCTTCGACAAAAATAAAATCCCGCCGGAAGCCGGCGGCAGTTAGAGCCAGCTCATGGTCACCCAGGGCTGCCCTGATAGCTGTAGGAATAAGGCGTGACGGTGATTCCCAGGGGCCGTAGACTGAAAATGCCCGCAGCGCCACCACCGGCCGGCCGTTCGCCCTGGCCTGCTGCCGGCAAAGCAGTGTTGCCGCAGCCTTGGCCGCGCCATAGAAAGTTAGGGGCTCCGGGCAGTCCGATTCCCGCATGGGCCCGTGTTTCGCACCGTATTCCGAAGAGCCCCCCAAATGAACAAAAAGCTGATAATCCAGAGGCGCAGTTGCCTCTAAGAGGTTAAATGTACCAAGAATATTGGTTCTTAATATCTCATAGTGTTCCTGAAAAGCAGGAGACACGCCCTGTGCCGCGAGGTGATAAATAATTTCAGGGCTTGTTTCCAGCACGGTTTTTTTCAGGCCTTCACGGTCAGTTATGTCTACTGCATGAAGGTGTAAATCAGGAAGTAGTTTTTCAATTCTCCACAGGTTTGAGTTCGGACGGACAATTGCATGGACTTCAGCGCCGTACCGGAGCAGCGCCTGAACCAGATTGGCGCCTATAAACCCTGCCGCCCCGGTAACCAGTACGTGCCTGCCTCGTAGTTCATACATGGCAGAGGGGCTCCTTTCTGTCCCCGGACTGCGTCATCGTGCCGCGCCAGGCCCGGACCGCGTTTTCGAGGGCGTGCCGGTCCCGGGCCACGTCCTCAGGAGACCTCTGCTGTGCTTCTTGAATCGCACCAAGAAGGCGGGGGATCTCGGCGGCCATATCACGGCCCCGGATATCCCGGTGAAAAGAGCGCCGTAAAAAACTGTAACGGCAGCCCAGCCTGGCCATTTCGGCAATGAGCAGGCGGCAGGGAATGGGGTGGCCGCATTCCGGCAGGGTAAGCCCGCCAAAGCCGAATGGAACTGTGAAAAAAGGCCGGGTATTTTCAACCGTTCCATCAACCAGGGCGGTAAAGATATTTGGTGTGTTGCGCTCGATGGCCAGATCGTTTAAGCCGGTGTAGACCCGGGACAACGGCAGGCGGGCTAATTGCCGGGCAAGCTTCAGCGCGGCAACGGTCTCAACTAAAATGCCCACGCCGCAACGGCCTCCGGCCCGGTTCAGAACCATTTCAACCTCTTCCACCGTCCGGACCATGGGGAGCAGAATTTCATCTGCCCCAGCTTTAACAGCCTGCGCCACTTCTTCTGCTGTTGTCGTACCGTAACCGTTGATCCGGCAAATGACCTTCGCTTCGGTGCAGGCCCGAACCCGTCGCAAATCTTCAGGGGTATTGTAATTGATTTGGGTATCGGCCTGCGCTTGCCGCTGTTCCTTGTTCAGGGATTCCCAGTCAACTAGGATGCTGTCAATCCCTGCGGCGACAGCTTGACGGATGAATACAGGATCGGTCGAAAAAAGCACCAGTTCAAACTTATCAGCCATACTTACCTCCTCCGGCAGACAAAAGCCGGCGACGAACCCCATGGGCTAGGTTACCTGCCTTCGGAAGACAGTGCCTTCCATAAAAAATAAAAAATCTTCATCCCGGTTTACAATATATGAATTTGTTCCGGCTTATGACAGATAGGTTTTGATGTATCTTTTTGCCAAAATCATGCTTGCCGCGAGGCCGCCCGTATAAGATTGACCTGGAAAATTTATTGTGATATACTCACAACAGACAACCTTGGTATGTTACAGAAGTTGTTAGTATGTATGAAACTTGATATTACTCTATATTCGCTTAATTCTTCTTTAGGAGAAGCGGGGGAACCAATTTCTAGGGGTGAATCGATAGTCGGCCGGATTTTAACCGGTTGCCGGCATCGTAGGGCTACTCTTTCGGCCCGAATCCGTCAGCTAACTTCGTAGGCGTTGAAAGGGAGGAAACAGGCGGTCCATAACCAGCTTGGGGCTTGCTTGACCTCTTTTACCCCCGGAAGATATATGCCGGGGGCTTTGTGTCTTTACTTCCGGAATGGAGTGGCTAAATAATTGGCTGCATGAAAATCCCGGTAATCAAAATAAGAGTCAGGAGGTATGCCGCTTGAAAATTACGATTGGGATGTTCGGCTTTGGCAGGACGGGGTCAGTGGTGGCTAAAGAGATCATAAAAGATGAAATCTGCGAGTTAAGCTGGGTATTGAGAAAATCAACGGCTATGGAAGGCAAATATGCAAGCCGCTTGTTAGGCTTTGATCACAATGAAGGGATGATCTATTCTATTGAAGATATAGATCCGGAAGCTTTTTATAAAGATAATCATGTGAATGTAATTATTGACTTTTCATCTGCCAGTGCAATTGAAAATTATGAAAAAGCGGCCCAGTATGGAACCCGCATCGTGTCGGCCATCTCAAAATACGATAGAGTTCATCTGGAGCAGTTAAAGGCGCTAGGCAAGCAGACGGCGGTGTTATATTCTCCCAACATCACCCTGGGCATAAATTTTTTAATCGAGGCTTCTAAAGTACTGCAAAGGATTGCTCCCCATGCTGATATCGAGATTATCGAAGAACATTTCCGCGATAAAAGGGATGTTTCCGGAACAGCTTTGAGAATAGCGGAAGACTTGGGTCTTGATCAAAGGCAACATGTGAATTCCATCCGCGTTGGCGGGATAGTCGGCAAACATGAAGTGATTTTTGGTCTTCCCAATCAGACCATACGGATCGTGCATGAATCATTAAACAGGGCAGCTTTTGGACAAGGAGCTATTTATGCTGCCAAATGGCTGATGGGGAAAGACAAAGGTATCTATACTATGGAGGAGGCTGTGGTCTTAAACTTTGTTCATAATACCCATGTGTTTGAAACTGATGCGTAACGTATTGCCGCCCTTTGATGCCGTCCGGATTTTATTGGAGGGTATGACAGAGTTGGAATCATATGCAGAAATTAAATGAACACTCCTTTTGTTAGGTACAAAAAGGGGTGTTTTTTGTATCTATAGCTACAAAGAAAAGGATGACATTTATTTAATTGACATCTTTGGTAGCATGTGGATCGGAACAGCCATACTATATATTGCAGATATTTTAAAGCGGAATGGCCTGTTTAATACAAATGGTGGGCATTAAGGAGTGAAAAAAATGGAATATATTATCAAACGGAAGGATACGTTGGCATCGATAGCCCGGAAATTTGGGACCTCTGTATCAGCGATCATGAATGCAAATCCCCAGATAGAGGATCAGTTTCTCATTTTTGAAGGCCAGACGATAACGGTACCTGATTCCGGTGCGCCAATACCGTTGTTGAGGTCTACAGTACCTGTACCGGCTACGTCAGGGCAAGGGACATACACCGTTCAGCCGGGGGATACCATGTATGCCATCGCCCAAAAAAATGGTATTGCTGTGAATACCCTAGTGGCGGCCAACCCGCAAATAAAAGATCCAAATATGATTTTCCCTGGTCAAACAATCCATATCCCCGGACAAGTAGGTCAGGGCCAGGGAAGTCTGACGGTTTTAGCAGCGGCAAGTCTTAAATCGAATGCCCCCATGTTTTATTTTGAAGAGTGCTAAAAAGATGCTGCCTTGTCACAAAGGGTATTGCGGAAAATTTTATAGGCGCCGTTTTCATAAGCGGCAGGTAAAGTGAGACCTTGTTTCACCGCCTGAATAAAACCGGCTTCATCCTTCACCCAGTCCGGCATCCAGGTGGCGAATTTTCCCACCTGCTCAATCACGTGGGCATCGCTCGCTCCCAAGGCTGCCACATGCAATTCCAGGGAGAGGTCATATGCCTGCAGGTTATGGCGCTTCGGAGTGCTGCCGTTGAATGCCTCAATCCCCCGGACCAACGGCAGATCCCGGATGAAATCTCCCATGCCGCGGTTATTTTGCCGGTAAGGATGAGAACAAACGGCTACCCCCCCGACGGCTTCGGTCATCCGGATCAGCTCCCGGGCATGAACCATCTTCTCAGGCAGGCGATCCAGGCCGAAAACGGTCATATCGCCTTCCAGAGTCAGCACTTCAGCGCCGGTGATGATCAGTAATCCGGTTTTTCGGCTGAGAGACATGGCCTCCGCCCGGATCGCATTGCTTTCATGGTCGGTAATGCAGATTCCGTCCAGACCCAATTCCCAGGCTTTTTCGACAATTTCCTCCAGGGAAATAAAACTGTCTTCGGAGAATTTCTTTTCATGCAGATGGGTATCGATCAGCATCGAGCGGCTCCTTGAAAGAATGATCTTATACCCATTATAAGTGATCTTTTTTAAAAGAGAAAATCAATAAATTTTATCCGTACGGAGGTCATCGTAAATATTTTCTATCCTTGAGAAAACCGCCTCCCAAGAGTACTTGACAATCATTTCCTTCCATCCCGCCGCCGGCACACCGGGAAACAGCTTGGCCCTTTCCAGCTGCCTGACAATACCATTTGCCAGCCTTTTTTCGTAGGCGGGCAGCTCCTCCTCAAGGGGAACGTCTAACGAGCGAAGCCCGGGCAAAGACACATATTCAACAATGCCGGCCTCCTCCAGCCCGGGACCGACCCATTCCCGCATTCCCGGCAGTTCGTTGGAGACCACCCAAAGCCCCGAAGCCAGGACTTCCATCGTGACCAGTGAGACCCCTTCGTAAAAGGAAGGAAAGATAAAAAGGTGACATTCCCGCATCAGCTGTCCCAACCCGGTCTGAGGCAGGGAGCCGGTAAATAGGGTTTCAAAAGGACAATCGCCAGCTAAGGACAGGATCTCTTCATATTCACGACCGCTTCC
>DNIT01000140.1:10579-13576 GCA_003489345.1 Pelotomaculum sp.
TTCACGACCGCTTCCCGAGCCTGCCAAAATTAGCTGGAAATCAGCCCGTGCCACGGGCAACCTGGAAACAGCCCGGAGCAGGGAAGGAACACCTTTGGCAGCACTGAGTTTTCCTGCGTATAGGGCTTTCATTTTGCCGGCGCTTTCCCTGTTTTCCGGCGGATAAAAAATATCCCTGTTAAAGCCGGAGCCGGTGACGATAATCCTCTCCCCGTCAATCCCGTAGGCGGTTTTGATCTGTTCCTTCTGAAAAGACGACAGGGCTGCAACCCGGTCCATCTTCCGGCATCCCTCGATCACCTCGGCGCTGAATTGGTCGGCCCTGACCAACTGCCTTAATTCGGTGCCATGGCAGATGCCGATTACCGGGCATAGTGGAAAAAGCTCCTTGACCAGGGCGGCTAAGAGCCACAGGTGATGGACGATAATCAATTCCGGCTGAAAGAAGGCTGCTTTATTCAGGGCACGGGTAAACGCTTTTTTCCAGAGGTAAAGCATCTCATCAGTCATCTGCCTGTAGCGGGTGCTGGGGTAGGGCATCTCATCGCTCATACCCGGCACCGGAAAAGGCAGTTCCTCTGTTTCAAAAAGCACCGGCGAAAAAAGAAGGCTCACCGGCAAGTCTTGAGCATATCCGCTGTCCCCGGCGGAAATACCCGCCACCAGGTACTGCTCATGGCCCTTTTGTGCTGCCACCCGGACCAGGTTTAAAAGGAAAATACCGCTTCCTGTTTGTCCAGGTTTTTGTGCGATTATATGGAGGATTCTCATAGTATCTCCTTTGGAAAACCTCTAACTCTGCAATACATTATAGCACTTATCATTTTTACTGGCAGTACACGTGTTGTAGAGCATAGTCATACCATCTACATAAACATGGCGCGCAGCAAACTGGACCGCCAGAACCTTCAAAACAGCTTTATTCTCCTGCTCCGCCTCTGGTAAAAGCGCCAAATATTCCAAACAAGTAAAATTCTACCCGGGGCAATATAAAAAAAGTTGCTTTTCTAATGTTATTTAAAGGTTTAACAGCTATAATAATTAAAGCTCCAAAATCTTATGTTTAATACCTGTTACAGCCATTGGGGGATCCGGTATGAACACGAAGCGGGAACGCAAAATTCTTATTTTATACGCCAGTTATGGGGACGGGCATATGCAGGTTTCCAAAGCATTGCAGCAGTGTTTTTGGGAGAGAGGGCTCCACAATGTGCTGATGTTGGATTTGTACGCTAGTGCGCATCCCCTGATGGATGCGATTACGCGTTTTGCTTATCTGACGAGTTGTTCTTTTTGCCCCAGTCTTTATGGTTGGAGTTATTACCTTACACAAAACATGCAGCATAACCGGACACCGGTAAAATTCTTAAACACCTTTGGCATCGGCGCCTTAAGGGAGTTCATCCAGGCAGAAAGGCCTGACGCTGTTATCAATACATTTCCCATGGCGGTCATGGCGGAGCTGCGCAAGCAAGCCGGGCTCCAAATTCCCATATTTACTGTGTTGACAGATTTTGTCCTCCATGACCGGTGGATTCATCAGGAGATCGATCAGTATTTTGTGGCAAATGAAGAATTAAAAACAGCCATTATTAACAAAGGAATACCGGCCGAACGCGTCAAAGTCAGTGGAATTCCCTTAAGAAAGGCGTTTTGTCAGACGTACAACAAAAATCAGTTATTCCTGCGCTACGGACTGGAGCCTGCAAAAAAGATCGTTTTAATTATGGCCGGCGCATACGGTGTAATGCGGAACTTGAAAAAAATATGCCGGGCACTGTTGGATTTGGAAGATATTCAGATTTTGTTGGTTTGCGGAAAAAACCAGGCATTGAAAGATAGAATTGAAGCCAGTTTTGCCCAGAAGCCTAATATCTGTATTTTTGGCTTTGTTGAACATATTCAAGAACTGATGTCTATATCTTCTTGTATGATCACAAAAGCAGGGGGTATTACACTCTCAGAGGCGCTGTCGTTGCAGTTGCCGGTAATTGTGTTTCGTCCCTTGCCGGGACAGGAAAAGGAAAACGCTACTTTTCTGGAAAATAAAGGGGCTGCAAGGATTGCCTGTAAAATAGAAGAACTGGTTGAGCATGTTGAGCAGATTTTGTATAAAAGACAGCAGGTGGGCCAGATGAAAAAGGCTATTCGTGCGCTTCAGCGGAAGGATGCCTCTGAAGCGATTGTGCTTGATATTATAAACGAGCTTGACGGCGCGGGCGTTTAGTCGCCTGCGCCGTGCGTCCGGTACTGCTAGCATTTCGAGAGACCACAGCTTCTGCAGATCAAACAGCCTTCGGCTCTTTCCAGTTTTTCTCCGCATTCGCATAACAGACTATCGTCGACAAGGATTTCTCCGGCAACGTTGTTGTAATCGCTGAACTGTTTTTTTAACTCCGCTTTGATCGCGGCGATCTTGTATGCGATGGCCGAGGCGCAGGACCTACCCTGTGAAAGGTTTTTTCCTTTGCCTTTGGCCAGCATGTAAGAGGGGCAGGAGTGTGTACCCTGCAGCTGCTCAACGATTTCTTCAAGGGAGATACCGCCGCGGATCGCCAGGCTGATCAGCCTGGAGGTGGCTTCCGTGTAAACTAGGCACCCGCCGTCTGAACCGGTGGTAATGAAGGTCTCCAGAATCTCCCCGCTGTCCGGTTGATAGTTGACGGTGAGATATAGCTTGCCGCAGCCTGTATCCAGCCGGTGGGTCATGCCGTGGGCGCTGACCGGCCGGGGCAGTATTTCACCGCGCCGGAGAACAAATTTTTCCAGCGCGTCTTCCCGCCGGCCGACGGTAACCGTACCTTCTTTACAACCGTCCCGGAAAACGGTGATCCCCTTGAGTCCGAGACGATAGGCCATTCTATAACATGTTTCAATATCCTCCGTAGTTGCGGCGCCGGGCAGGTTGATGGTCTTGCTGACGGCATTGTCCACATGTTTTTGAATTTCGGCCTGCATCAAGATGTGATCCCCAGGGGCTATATCCTGGGCGCCTTT
>DNIT01000140.1:13702-13994 GCA_003489345.1 Pelotomaculum sp.
TTGAAAATTCGTGCGATTTCCACGGGGATCTCCTCGATTCCCTGGCAGGTGCCCCGCCGGGCGACCTCCTCCAGGATGCCGTTGGAAACGCCGTATATCCGGCACGCTTCCAGGAATAACGGGCTGAATACTTCGAAATCCCCCGCTACATTGGTGGATTTTTTGTAGGCCACTGCAAATATCGGTTCTACGCCGTATCCCTCGCAGCCGGCCATCGTCGTCACCGAACCGGTGGGCGCAATGGTTACACAGGTGGCGTTTCTAATTTTCTCGGCGGGGTGATATTTACTGT
>DNIT01000140.1:14080-19232 GCA_003489345.1 Pelotomaculum sp.
GGGTGATATTTACTGTTTTCCCATTCCGGGAAACACCCCTTTTCCTCTGCCAGGGCCCGGGAGGTATCGCCGGCTGCTTGCTGCATCAGTTCGATAATTTCACCCGCGTACTTCCTGCCCTCCGCCGAATCATAGGGAAGTCCCGCTTTGATCAGAGCGTCGGCAAGACCGGTGAAGCCCAGGCCGATTTTCCGGGTGGCCCTGGTCGCTTCGGCAATCAAAGGGAACGGGTATGCGGCGACATCGATCAGGTTGTCCAAAAAACGCACGGCGATAGAGACAGTATCTTGAAACAAAGCGCGGTTGAGGCGGCCGTCTTCCGCGATCAGGCGCGCCAGGTTGACGCTTCCCAGTAAACAGGATTCACCTGGAGACAGAGGCTGTTCACCGCAATTGTGGGCAAATATGCCGTTGGCGTCAAAGGCATTGGCGCCCGGCACCTGTACGTCGTAGACATCTTCTGTGCCGGCTGCGGTAACAGATGATACGGTTGCCAAAAAGCGCTCGCGATTGACTCTGCGCCGGTAATTCTCAATTAAACGTAGCAGTTTCCGGTTTTTTTCACAATCTCCAAAGCGAACACACTCAGCAAAAACCAGAATGTTGTCATTGCTGATGACCAGTTCATGCTGCGTCTTGATGTGATATTCTTTTAGTCCGCCTTTTCCATCCGGCAGAAGTTTCACACCGGCCTGGCGCCTGTTTTTATAAACGGTGCTGTTAATACCGAACCGCAAAAGCATCCTCTGTACAGCGTACAGGATTTCTAAATTGCTCTGTGATAAGCGAATACTGACTCCCTTATCCTGGTCTCCGGCAACTGTACCGTCTGCATCGAAAAACCCGCGCAAAAAGCCGGCGTACCCATCGGAAGAGGCTTTTTCTATTGCAGGGGTAATCTTTTTGTTTCCCGGCTTCAAACCCATTCTTTGAGCCAGGTCTTTCAGGTATCCCAGTTTTAACCTGTACTCGTTTCGCTCCTTGAGAAAACACCAGCCGGTGAAGTCACGTCGATGGGGCAATTCCATAGCAAAATCTAAAGCTGCCTGCATCACGGAGGAACTCCCGTTCATCCCGGTGTCATTAACGGCAGGTTCCCTCCGCCAAACGCTCAGAACGGCGGAATCTCTCTTCAGGACCCCATCTCCAACCAGAAGGCCCAGCAGGTATCCCTCTCCTTCTGTTAAAGCTCCGGGCCACTTTCGAAGCGAGCGGTGGTTATGCAGGACAATCCTGTCGCCTGGTGCCAGGTCAGAGACCGGTATCCATTCGCTCTTTATACTATAGCGGGTTTTGTCCACTATGCGAAGGATTCTGTGATCAGAAGTAAGTCTCAAGTTATGACCTTCAAGCGTGTTCAGATCTACAACCGGCTTGGTCGCGGTCTTAAAAAAACCAGTGGATCCGGTTTTGTAAGGTTTTCCGTTGATCATGGCATGAAACTGCCTGTCAAGAAGTTCCTTCACCATCCGCGGTCCTTCACCTGTTAAGACCCAGGTTTCTCCTGTAACACAAGGGTTGGTGCAGTTTAACTGTTTGTGCGGCAGGGGATTTGCTTTTTGGATGGTATCCAGAAAAATAATCCCCGGGTCGCCGCAGGCGTGCGCGGATTGGACGATTGATTGCCACAGTACGGCGGCCGGCAGCACGTCATGCGTTTCACCGTTGAAAATGAGCGGCCAGTCTTCTCCCTGTTCGAGAGCTTGCATAAAAGCGTCCGTTACGCCGACCGATAAGTTGAAGTTGGTCAGGCCGCCATCGAGTTTGGCGCGGATAAAATTCAAGATTTCCGGGTGGTCGATGTTTAAGATGCCCATCGACGCGCCCCGGCGCACGCCGCCCTGCATGACCATATTGGAAGAGGCGTTGTAAAGCTTGATCAGTTCAACCACGCCGGAAGCCTTGCCTTTGGTCGATTGCACCAGAGAGCCCCGGGGCCTGATCGTGCTGAAGTTGTATCCCACGCCGCCACCGGATTTGAAAACAAGGGCGGTCGACAGCAAGGTTTCATACATGGAATACAGGGTATCTTCCACTGCCAGAACAAAGCAGGCGGATGGCTGCCAGGGCCGGTCAGGTTTACCCATGTTGGCCCAAATAGGAGTAGAAGGGACAAATAAAAGGTCTCCGATGATAGAGGCAAATTTGTCTTCCCAATGGGGTTGGGCTTCTTTTTCGGCGCTTGCCGCCACCCGGGCCAGACGGGAAACTGCCTGGTCAAAGGTTTCGCAGATATGCCCTTGCTCGTCCCTCGACGCGTAACGCGCATTAAAAACTTTTTGACCTGCATCTGTTAGTTGAGTCATATCCAGCCACCTTTAAGTAGTCATATTGTTTATTATAACATCAGGATATGGAGAGGCCAGTACAGTACAAAAATATTTACCGGAAATCCTTCATTATGTGGCAAACCCTACTACAATCACTTTTCAGATAGATGGAATCATAATAATACTATTAATCGTAATGATACAAAATATATCAATAGTTGTTTTTATTCTTATAATTTATAACATAAAAAGGGAGAGGCTGCTTTTGCAAAGAAATCTATGATGGTGAATCAGCATCCCTTTATTGTATGAGTTATCTATTGTTGCCGGGAGGTGGGTAAGATGCGCAAGTCTGCAGGAATTTATCTTTATGATTCCGAAGTACTTGGTTGCCTAAAAAAGAGGGATAGCAGATGTTAAAGACAAGGCCTTTTTTGAAATGGGCCGGCAACAAGTACCAGATCCTGGAACACATCAAGGCTGTTTTGCCCGGGGGAAACCGCCTCATTGAACTATATCTAAAAGATAGGCATCTATTCGTCCTATTGTATCAGTGATTGAGGATGGAATACATATAAACAATGTAAGAGGTTTGCGTGGATCGCACTTCGGGACTAGAACAAATGTTTGTTTTGCTGTATAATAATTAAGAAAATGATTATTGTGTGAGGGATATGAATGGTCGCTAAAAACAAACTTTTGCGCCCGTTTCTTAAATGGGCTGGAGGGAAGAGACAACTTCTTCCTGAGATAAGGCGCTATGTTCCTAAAAAATTCAATATCTATTTTGAACCTTTTGTAGGTGCCGGAGCAGTGCTATTTGATCTGCAACCCAAAAGAGCTATTGTCAATGATATAAATTATGAACTTATCAATGTATACAACGTAATTAAGACTGACGTTGTTTCACTTATAAAAGATTTAAATAAACACGTAAACGAAAAGGAGTATTATTATCAACTCAGAGATCTTGACAGGTCAGACAAGTTCTCCTCCCTTTCGCCAATTGAACGGGCATCTAGAATGATTTTTTTAAATAAAACATGCTTCAATGGGCTTTTCAGGGTTAACAGCCAAGGCCAATTTAATGTTCCGTTTGGTGATTATAGTAATCCTAAAATCGTTGACGATATCGTTTTGCTGGCTGTTCATCAATATCTAACGAATAACCATATTACAGTTCTTAATGACGACTTTGAAACGGCTGTAAGGCAGGCAACAAAAAATGACTTTGTTTACTTCGATCCACCTTATGATCCTGTGTCCGACACTTCGTCATTTACGGGCTATAATCTAGATGGATTCAATAGGGACAACCAAGTTCGGTTGAAGCAAGTATTTGATGAATTAAGCAATCGAGGTTGCAAAGTGCTTCTTAGTAATTCGGCAACACCATTTGTTCGTGAGTTATACAATGAGTATACGATTGTAACCATTGCTGCTAATAGAGCAATCAACTCCGATGCTATGAAGCGAGGAAAAGTCGATGAAATTCTGGTGATGAACTATGCCCGGTAGTGGAGATTCCTTAAATGACAGGGCATGGGAATATTTGTTCGAGCAACATAAGATCCTCGATATAATTGAGTACCAGGACTATTTTGATATTGATGCAAGTTCCATAAAGAAAATTAGAGAACCTCGTTTAATGACAAAGTTTGACCACGCCGTCAATTTACCAAAGGTGTTCCGTAAAAATAAACTAACGATTCTGCCTGTAACTCGGTCACGATATGTAATAGGCCGTTTTAACTGTTATAAAGGGGTTGACTACACCCATAATCAAGAACATGTGGAAGTTAATTTCCCATCAGATGTACTTCAATCCATTGATTACCAGAACCTTTATTCTGAGAGTTCAGCTTTGCACTGTGCATTTGTATGTGGAATGATTGATGACATTTTGGGTGAACCTGCATACTTTACGGTATCAGGAAGAATGTCGTCAAAAGATATAAATTTTGATATTGACACAATTGATGGGAAGACTATGCCTTTACATATTAAAAATGCCCAAATTGAAATTGATGCGGGATTTGAAAGCAAAAACTACTTTATGGTTATTGAGGCAAAAAGAGAACGAGTCGAGGACTTCATAATTCGGCAACTTTATTATCCTTTTAGACTATGGAAGGAAAAGCTAAACAAGACCGTTCTCCCTGTATTCTTTACATACTCTAACGATGTGTTTTCCTTCTTTATATATAATTTTAAAGTTCTACATAGCTATAATTCTCTTTCTCTTGTTGGACAGCGAAATTATGTTATAGGACATGAACCAATTGGATTAGATGACATTCACACTCTTTTCATCCAAACAAAGTGTGTGCCAGAGCCGAAAATTCCTTTCCCACAAGCCGACGAATTATTACGTGTAGTGGATTTAATAGGGTTATTGGCTGAAAGAGATTTAACCAAAGAGGATATCACTCTGAATTATGCATTTACTTCGCGTCAGACTAGTTATTATACAAATGCCGCGATTTATCTGGGATTAGTTGAAAAATATGTTGACTCAGGTACCGATGATATTTCGTATACACTGACAAAAGCTGGCCGGAAAATATTGTCTATGCCATATAAACGTAAATACTTGACATTGGCAAGCGCAATTATTCAGCACCGACCATTCTATGAGGTTCTTAAAGCCTATTTCTCAAATGGCGTACCTCCTACAAAATCTGAAGTAGTAACGATTCTAAAGGACATTGGGCTTTACGAAGTTCGCTCGAATAGTACGTTTGAACGACGTGCACAAACAGTTATAAAATGGGTTAATTGGATCCTGGATTTGTCCAATCCGTCGTAATTTCTGCGAAGTTAATCTCATTACCATCCTGTAAAGTCTTTTAAGTATTAAATAATTCACAAATTCAAGCCTG
>DNIT01000085.1:0-292 GCA_003489345.1 Pelotomaculum sp.
GGTTTTCTCTCCATGCGCGGGAAGCCCTTTCCAGAACAGTTACGATACCCGGCAAACCCATGCGGTTATGCCGCGGGAAGTATGTTCCGGCGAAAAAAGGCTTTGCATCAGGCGCCATAATGATTGTCATCGGCCAGCCTCCCTGTCCTGTTAGCGCCTGACAGACAGTCATATAAATGCTGTCGATATCGGGCCGTTCTTCCCGGTCCACCTTAATTGCTATAAAATCTTTATTAAGCAGCCGCGCGACTTCAACGTCTTCAAAGCTTTCCCTCTCCATCACGTGGCACCA
>DNIT01000085.1:437-1062 GCA_003489345.1 Pelotomaculum sp.
CAACGCTATGAGTACCCAATAGATAGGAAGATAGGCTTATCTTCACTCTTTGCTTTCGCAAAGGCTTCGTCACACCATGGGAACCAGTCCACCGGGTTATAGGCGTGCTGGAGCAGATAAGGGGATTTTTCATTAATTAATCTATTGGGTACTCTGTTTTTAGCGTCAGGCATTTTATCACCTTCTTTCGCTTTCAAAGAATTTTTATTACTATAGCTTTAGTCTACCCCAAAAATAGAAAGGATACCATGAAAGTATAATTTATTGAAGTTGATTTTTATATTGATTGTGTTATATATGGAATTTAGTTACAGGCCAGCTATAGTCGTTATGGAAGTCCTAATTAAATAGACAAAAAGTATAATTCGTATAGCTTCTTTTTATGATCATCTGAAACAATTATCATGTCTGAAGTAAAGTACAAATCTTCATCATTTCTTTTTATGGTTTCGTTACTCTCCTATCTCCAATTTTGAATCTTTCCATCTACTAACCCTAGTCGTCTGTACTTCAATCCAATTATCTATCTTGTCAAATGAAACGAAATTGAATGGTAACCATCCGCCACCTGAAATACACCAGTTGGATAGGACATCAATATCCAAACTTATTGAATAGTTTATAT
>DNIT01000085.1:1186-5812 GCA_003489345.1 Pelotomaculum sp.
TTATATGCATCACATAATTCAATTGAATTAGCAACTAGATGTACTAATCGGTCTGTGGTTCGTAAAAAGTACCAGATTATATCTAAGAATTCGAAACAGGTACCAATATCTGGGGGTTCAGCATTGGCATGTTCGACTAAATTTCTTATGTCTACTAATTTTTTTAACATTAGGGGTCTTACTATCCCTAAAAAAGCTAATTGCTCAATTATCCGTTTTGGTTTTTGGGGAAGTGGAATATTGTTGAAATGATATAAATTATTAAGAATACCTAATCTATGGCTCATGGCTCTTTTTAATGCACATACAGCATCAATTAAATGTAGTTTACTATTTTGGGTTAATAAAATATTTTCTGTATGCTTCCATATTTCATAAGCTTTTATGCATTCATCTTCGGTATTGTAATATGATCCAGTGTTCCTAGAAAACCAATTTAGAATTTCTGGTGAAACCCACATAATTTAAACTCCTTTATAAAGCATACCTCAATGCCCCATATTTGTAAGTTTATTTCCGTAAATAGTGTTGTGCTGAGCCCATATTTTCTTTCAGCTAAAGTTTTTCTACCCAAATTTTTTATCATATTAAATCAACCTTTGCATTATGCAACCATCCAAGTACATTCTTGTCCCACTGACCGAAAAATTCTTTTTCATTCAATATACATTCATAAATAGGTAAAAGGAATACTTTAACCAATAGAACTACATCGTCAAAACCAGCATCAATTTTGGCTCCAATCCTTTGTATAAAAGCATTCCATTGAATTTGTTTGTCTTTAAGCCCACAAAGCTCCTCAGAAAATACCGTCGGCGTTTTTGAAAGAGGCGTTCCGCGCCTTTGGAGCGTCTGACTTACTGCTTCATATAACACCCGGCCATCAAAACAAAAAGTTTTACTAAGGACATAAATATCATAGAAATCCTTCATACGGCTGTTGGTTTCAGCTAAATAAAGCATGGCTTCAAATTTTTCTGCGATGACCGATTCTATGGAATATGCTTTGATCTTGGGCGTGTCCATATCAAGAAGGGAGGGATACTCCATTTCAATCGCTTTAGGGACGATCACGTCTCCGAAGCCGATGTCAAACTGCAAGGTCTTTTTTGACTTGTCTAAAAAAGCGATAACCTTTATTCTGACACCTTCATAATCAGCATCCTCTTTAATGCGTTCCGCCCTGATTGTTTCTGTGTCAAAGCGAACCGCATCATCGGCCTCAATACTGCATACCTCTTTAAAAATTTTTTGAAGACCATCCAATGTACTCGCCAATTCTTTTGCAAGCAAATCAATATCCTTTGTAGCCCTTGCCTTGTCATCCAGGATGGTATAAAGAAGCAAGCCTCCCTTTAAAACAAAAACATCTCTATATTTCGAGACGGATATACGATATAAAATCCGTTCAATAAAATATAGCATCAAAAGGTAGTCAAATTGCTTTTTTTCTGTGATGGCAAGATTCTTTAGTCTTGCTTTTATACTATCGGCTTTACTCATATCATTGCCTCCACATAGGGTTTGATTTTTGTTTTTATGCGAAGCGTTGCGGCATATTCCATCAACTTTTGCAAGTTTTTACTCTTTCGTGCCATATAGCTTTTTAATACCTCGAGAGCTACATCCTCACCCAGTTGATACCTCAATCTAAAAAAATCACAGACTGTTCTTTCAATGTTATAAATTTTAATTTTTGAACTGGAGAGCTGTTCCGAGGTCCGTCCCAGTGAAAAAAAGGTACTGCTGAAAACATACAGCTCAATTGGCGGATATTCTGGCAAAGGAGGTTTAACAGTGCTGGATGGAATTGCAACGCTTACCATCATAGGATTTATCGTAGTAAGCTCATAATGAACTGCCGCAGAGTAAAGGCAAATCACTCCGTTTGGAACCAGACTTGATGCCAGTTCAATATCCGACATATTATAGTCAGAGCTAGCCCATGAATAAAAACCAGTCCTGTGTTTTTTAACAAAACCTGCTTCTATAAGTTCTGTGATATCTCTGCTGCAAAGCTTGTTTTCTCGGAGAATGGACGCCTTGACAATAGGACCGTTATCATCAAATATCTTTTTAATTTTTTTACGCCTTGTCTCAGTCATGATTATCACCAAATCAATAGGCATTAAGATTTATTTTCTGTTTTTTTGTGCATATTTATTTTACAATATTTTCTAAGTAGTTGTCAATATAAAACTTATCTTTAAAAAAATCAGGAACGCAGCCGGTATATGATGCTCTCTTTGGAGTCACGGAATAATCAGGACCCCAGGACACTGGGCAACCTTTTTTATATATGCTGCGATGAGATGCATCCCGCCGGTCACGCCTGCTTTGCCGGAGCCGGGGTCACGATGTTGAAGGCGTTCTTTAAAGAATCCTTTATTATCCCCAACCCGGTTGTGGCCAGTGATGATGGTCTCACACTGTTGCCTTACGCAGGTCCGCCTTTGACGGTAGGCGGGGAATTGAACAAACTGGCCGCCAATATCGCCATTGGCCGTGATACCGCAGGCATCCACTGGCGTTCTGACGCGAGTGAAGGCCTCAAACTAGGTGAAGCGGTGGCTATCGGGATCCTGCAGGATTACAGAAGGACCTTCAATGAGAATTTTAGCGGCTTCTCCTTCACCAAGTTTGACGGCACCACTGTAATCATCTAAGTCTAAGGGGTCAGGCTTTAAAAAAGTATAGCCTGACCCCATTCCTAAAGAGCGTATTTGCGGCGGAACCTCTACAGCAATAAATAAATGATCAACAGCAGGTACATTTCAATCGTACACGGCGCCCCAGCGCCGGACTTACTGCCCGTCACCAAATATATCTTTTTGGCATCAACTGATTTCAGCTTCTTCATTAAACACCCACGCCATAGTATTTGAAGCCCTTTTCAACCATGCTCTTTTTATCATAAATTTGAAAAACATGATGCTTTTTTGAAGGCAAAGAAGTGGAATAAAAACACCTATGTTTTATTTGCATTTGTTCAACAATTGTTAACACTCCCCCGTCCCCGTGTTTCCTCGAAGCACATGAGAACCGTCCCCGTGTGTTTCCAAAAATCAGTAAATCCGCGGCATATTTTTGATAAAAAACTCATAAATTGTGATTTTGTTAAGGGTTTTGTTAAGCACTATATTTTATAATTATTCTAAACAGCGTATTATTATGGCACCAAGAAACAGCCCCGTGGCTGGAGTGGCCAGTAATATAAGAGTTTTTTCGGGAGACAGGTGGCCTATGTGAGACCTTTCTTGAGAATTTTCCTGATGATGTGTTCGGACGCCCTGTTGGTGAACCTGGCCATGGTCATGGCTGCCTGCTGCGGTTCGATAGCGGAGCGCAGGCCGCCCGTTATTTGCAAGACTACCTATTGCTTGCACCCTTTATAACAGCCGTTTTTATTGCGGTATTTTACATATTTAAAATATACAACAAGGTTTGGGCCTATGCCAGCACGGGTGAGCTTATCGTCATGATCCAGGCGGTGACCCTGGGCAGTCTGGGAATCATAGCGGCAACCTTCTTTACTCACACGCAGTTGCCGCGCAGTACCGTGGTCATGCACTGGGCCTTCACCATAATGTTGCTGGGGGGCTCCAGGCTGCTGTGGCGACGAATCGCAGAACGCCTGAAAGTCAACGGGCACAGGCCGAACCAGCGGGCTTTAATCATCGGCGCCGGCGACGCCGGAGCGATGGTGGTAAAAGAGTTGAGAGGCCGCCACGGCAATTATATACCTGTCGGCTTTATTGACGATAACGCCGAAAAGCAAAACCTGACCATGCTGGGCTTGCCCGTATTGGGTACCCGGCAAAAGGTCGCAGAAATCGTCAGCAAGTATCGTATTAATCTAATCATCATAGCCATGCCTTCGGCCGGTTCAACAGTAGTCAGAGAAATCCTAGAGATCTGCCGGACCACCGGCGCAAAGCTGAAAATCCTGCCGGGCGTGTACCAGATCATCGACGGCCAGGTTTCCGTAAATCACCTGCGGCCAGTGCAGCTGGAGGACCTGCTTCGCCGGGAGCCCGTGAAGGTGAACATGGAGGAAATAGCAGGTTATTTAGCAGGAGAGACGGTCCTGATCACAGGCGCCGGAGGCTCCATCGGCTCCGAGCTGTGCCGCCAGGTAGCTGCCGTCGGCCCTCAAAAACTGGTGCTGCTGGGCCACGGAGAGAACAGCATCCACAGCATCTGCCTTGAGCTGCAGGAGAAATTTCATGATATGCCCTTGTCCATTGAGATTGCAGACATCAGGGACAAGCCCAGGATCAACGACGTATTTCAAAAACATCGCCCCGGTGTCGTCTTCCATGCGGCGGCCCATAAGCACGTGCCTCTGATGGAACTGCACCCTGCCGAAGCGATAAAGACCAACGTATTCGGTACCCGCAACGTGGCAGAAGCAGCCAACCGCTTTGGGACAAGAGTATTTATCATGATCTCCACCGACAAGGCGGTAAACCCGTCCAGCGTGATGGGCGCAACCAAGCGAATAGCCGAGTTGATCATCAGTGGGGAAAACATGGCCGGTAAAACAATTTTTGCAGCCGTACGCTTTGGCAATGTACTTGGCAGCAGCGGCAGTGTGGTGCCTCTTTTCAAGAAGCAGATCGCCAG
>DNIT01000021.1:0-1932 GCA_003489345.1 Pelotomaculum sp.
CTCTTGCCGCCGTTTTCCCGCCAGCGCTGCTCCTTTTGCAGATACCCGGTCTTTTCAAGGTCAGCGATGGCTCTTTGCACCGTGCGGCGTGAGAGTTTCAGGTCATTGGCAATGGTACCTATGGAAGGATAACAGGTTCCGTCCTTGTTTGCCCGATCTTTCAGGTAGCGGTACACCACCACAGCACGGTGAGGGACATTTTCAGCGTAGAGAGAGGAAAGATAGCTCAATCACAAACACCCCCTAATCGGTACGCAGAGGCATGGCAGGAGGCTCCGGCTCATGCATCTGCACTGGAGTATGCAAAGATCCACCGCTGCGGTCGCCACCGGGTGGCTCTGGGAACTCGGCAAAATCATCTTCCTCATGGGCACAGCCTCGCTGGAGGATTTCCTGCTCCAGCTCGAAGCGGTCAGCGTAGTGAACCTTTCGGGCGGCTCGTTCATCCACCTCAAGGGGCTTTTCAAAGCGGATGCCCCATTTAAGAAACAACGGTAGCTTGGTGCGCATGGGATAGCAGCCAGTCTTGGCCAGAATAAAATTGCCTTTGGGCAGGGTTTTCAGCTCATCCGGTGTCATCAGCGGTCGCTGGATCATCTGCAGGCTCTGACTTGGATCGTTTTTCCCTCTGCTGATGGAACCGGACATAACGGTCTTATTGCCAAGGGCTTTAGAGAGAATATCGGCGCTTTCCGAGTTGGGGGCAAAACCGCCGAACAGAATATCCTGACAGTTGTCGATGATGATAGCGGAACCCTCCTTGCTGTAGTTTTTCTCAAGCTGGGCAAAGGATTGGATGATGGGTACCATGCTGATGCGGCGGGAACGGCCGGCGGAGAACATCATTTCCATCGACTGGATTTTAGGGATGGTTCCGATTTCGTCTGCGAATATCATCACTCGGTTGGGGAGCTTGCCGCCGTATTCATCAGCGACTGTCAGCATCTCCCGGTAGAGCTGCTGCAGGAAGAGCGACACCATAAAATATTTCGTATTATCTTCCTCTGGCAGTACGATAAAGATGGCACACTTTTCTTTACAGAAGGTTTCCGTATCAAGAGAGCTGTCAAAGCACAGGATTTGCTCCATCTCGGAATCCAGAAACGCATTCAGTCTTGACATGGCAGTAGAAAGAACAGAAGCCATCGCTTGGTCTGCGGTATTTAGTGCGGCTCCCGCAAACCATTTCGCTTTATGGTCAGACGGCAGCTTATCCATTAGAAGCTGGAACTGGCTTTTATTCTTCACCGGCGAGGGAGCCAGCAGATCCTGTATCATTTTAAACACCGATATGATGTGTCGCTTCTCCGGAGGACAGTATTCCGCAATTAATAAAATAACCGAGGTCAACAAACCCTCGGCGGCATCATAGAAAAATGCATTTTGACCGTAGTTTGCCGAGTCCTCGCCGCTGCTGGAGATAATGGTCTTGGCGGTAATCTTGGCATACTTCTCAGCCTTGGCTTTTAAAGCGAGGTTCTCCGGATTTTCCATATAGGCATCCATATAGCGGTTGACCAGCTGCAGGATGTTATCGCCATCCGAGCGGGTGGGGTTACGCAGATCCAGCACCGATATTTTGTAGCCGTAGTAATCCTTTGCAATGCCTGCGTAATTGCGGAACAGATCCCCCTTGGTATCGGTGCAGAGGAAGCTCATGCCGGATGCACAGGCGTATTCGATGTTGGGGTAGAGAAAATTAGCGGTTTTACCTACACCGGCAGCACCGATCATCAGGCAATGAATGTCGCCGTCATCAATCAAGGCAGTGGTAGCGCCTGCTTTCTGCTTGCAGCCCACCACAAGCCCCTGCAGGGCGGGCAGATTTTGCCCACGCCGCCATTTCTCCGGTTCATAGGGTACATGGGCGTATGTCCGTTTGATTTCACTTTCTGTGGCAAAACGGGCGGTACCATGCTGACCGTCACCTAC
>DNIT01000021.1:2047-2333 GCA_003489345.1 Pelotomaculum sp.
GTACCATGCTGACCGTCACCTACGGTCTTGGATTTGATACCGTTTAAGGTATAGTAATGTGCCAGCAGGGAAATGAAGCCGATGACAGCAAACATCCCCAGCCCAATTACAATTAAGGTTACAATTTGTGTTGTCTGCATAGAGAATTCCTTTCCGATAGGCGGCTATGATAAGCACAAGCCGCCTTGCTTTTGTTTCTTTTCTGCCGCCTTCTGAATGGAAAGCTCCGCAAGGACAGCGCCCTTTAAGCATTCGGACGCCAGCTGCTCGAAACTCTCCCCACGGC
>DNIT01000021.1:2531-2998 GCA_003489345.1 Pelotomaculum sp.
GCTTTCCACTGTAGACAAATCCCGGCAGTAACTGATGCGCTTGTATTCCTTGGCAGCAGCCAGCACAGAGAGACCAGCCAGTTCCACCAGTGCATTTTTCCTCTGCTGTGGATTGCCTCGGCAGTTTTGCAGTGTTTTCCGAAACACATCAACGGAGCAGTCGGTACCTTGATATTCCCATGTGAATTTACTAATTTCTTCACATAGCTCATCACGAAGTAACAGTTGCGGATGTTCCTCAGCAGGAATGGGTGTGAAACCGTGCTGTGCTTTCAAATCCTCATTCCAGTCTTTATATTTGGATTGCGCCTGACCTACTGCAAACTGCCCATGTTCCATTAAAATATCATAGATGCGCTCAGTAGCCTCAATACCTGCCGCATCATGATCGAGACATAGAATCACATGGTCAAGTTGCGGATACAACTTCAGCAGATTCAGGATAGGCTGTTCCGACACACCGTTTA
>DNIT01000234.1 GCA_003489345.1 Pelotomaculum sp.
CAGTTCCGGACGCCGAAGCATATTCGCGATATGATGGTGCGGTTAGTGGCGCCGACTCCTGATGATCGGATCTGTGATCCAGCTTGCGGTACGGCCGGTTTTCTGGTTTCTGCGGCCGAATACATCAGGGGAAAGTATGAAAGTACTATGACCGCTGATCAATGGGCGCGTTTTGAAGGAGATACTTTTACCGGATTTGATACTGATCGCACGATGCTGCGGTTGTCAGCCATGAACCTGATGCTGCATTCTATTGCGAATCCTCATATTGAATATAGAGACAGTGTTTCAAAACAAAATGCCTATGCGGACGTATTTGATGTTGTACTGGCTAATCCGCCTTTTACCGGTACCGTGGATGCGGAGAGTATCAATGATAATCTGAAAGCTGTCTGCAATACCAAAAAGACCGAGTTACTCTTTGTGGCGCTGTTTCTCCGGATGCTAAAGGTCGGGGGCAGAGGGGCCTGTATCGTGCCAGATGGCGTTTTATTTGGCAGTTCTAATGCCCATAAAGCGCTGCGGAAGGAAATGGTGGAGAATCAGAACCTCCAGGCTGTTATTTCGATGCCCAGCGGTGTTTTCAAGCCCTATGCCGGTGTTTCCACGGCTGTTTTGGTGTTCACCAAGACTAATGCCGGTGGAACGGACAAGGTTTGGTTTTATGATATGAAGTCGGACGGATTCTCGCTGGATGACAAGCGTACTGGCTTAGGCAATGATGGCGATGTTCCTGATATTGTTGCCAGGTTTCATGATTTGGCGAATGAAGCGGATAGAAAACGGACTGAGCAGAGTTTTCTTGTCGCCAAGGAAGAGATCCAGAATAACGGGTACGATTTGTCGATTAACCGGTACAAGGAAATTGAGTATGAGAAGGTCGAGTATGAGCAACCCGAGGTCATCATGGCCCGGCTTGAACAATTGGCGATTGATTTGAAAGCCAAGATGGAAGAGTTGAGGGAGATGTTGAGGGATGAGTAAGTGGCCGATGGTGAGGTTGGGGGATGTTTGTGGCTTTCTCAATGGTGGAACCCCTAGCAAAACTGAAGAGCGGTATTATTCGGGGACTATACCTTTGATTACGGGTGCAGATATATTGGCCAATGAGGTAACAAGTGCAAGAAGCTTTATTACTCAGGAAGCGGTTAATAACTCCGCCACAAATTTCGTAGAAAAGGGAACTGTCTTATTAGTGTCACGAACTGGAGTCGGCAAAGTAGCTATTGCTGGAATGGATCTTTGCTTTAGTCAAGACATCACGGCCATTCTTCCAGAAGAGTCGAGACTAGATAAGAAATACCTCTGTTATTTTTTGAAATCAAAAGCGAGTTATTTCAAGTACTGGCAGCGGGGAGCTACAATTCAAGGTATTACTCGGGATGTTATCGAATCAGTGAAAATTCCCTTATTCCCGCTTAGTTCACAAAAGCGTGTTGCCGAAACACTAGATAATTCACAAGAAATAATAGACGCCCATAAAAAACAGCTTGAGGAACTTAACAATTTGATTAAGGCTACTTTTTACAGGATGTTTGGAGAACCAACTGGGCATAAATGGGAGAGAGTCTTTATTGACGAAGTTTATGACATTATAGATGGTGATAGAGGAGTAAATTATCCAAAACAAGAAGAATTTTCTCATGAAGGTCATTGTGTATTTTTGAATGCAGGAAATGTTACTATTGATGGATTTAACTTTGATAAATTGCAGTATATCTCAATGGAAAAAGACAACCAGCTTCGAACAGGGAAGTTGGTTAGGAATGATATAGTATTCACGACTAGGGGGACAGTAGGCAATATTGCCTACTACGATTCCAGTATCCCATTTGGTAATATGCGAATTAATTCTGGAATGGTTTTGTTAAGACAGAAAACAGGTCTATTAGACCCACTATTCTTATGTATTCTATTTAGAACCCCCAAAATGATAAGATATTATAACAATTTTTTATCTGGAACAGCACAACCCCAGTTGCCTATTACTAACATGCGAAAGATTAAGATAATCAAACCACCGATAGTTCTTCAAAACAAATTCGCCGAAATCGTTACCCAGATCGAAAACCAAAAATCCCTCGTCAAGCAATCCCTTGCCGAAAGTCAAAACCTCTTTAACAGCCTTATGAGTCGGTATTTCGACTGAGAAATGCAGGTGATCAAATGGCAGCCAATTTCGCATTTCTAAAGAGCATCCCCGAATACCAACTGTTTTCCAATGCCTGTATTGAGGCTGAAAACGTTTTATCAACATCTGCTGCCATGTCCGCGGTCGGCAGCCGCAAGGCATTCGAACTGGCCGTCAAATGGGTATACTCTGCCGATTCCACAATGGTGGCACCATATAAAGACAACCTGCAGACCCTCATTCACGAAGAATCCTTCCGCCAAGCCGTAAATGTCTCTACTTGGAGCAAATTATCATACATCATCAAGATCGGTAACATCGCCGTCCATACCGGAAAAGACATCTCTCGCAACGATGCCGTACTCTCCTTAGCCATCCTCTTCGAGTTCATCGAGTGGATCGACTATTGCTACGGCCAGACTTATCAGGAAAGAAAATTCGACGAAAAACTAATCCCGCAAGCTGCAGATAACGCTGATCAGGCCGCCAAAATCAAGGCCGCCCTGGCAGCTGAACTAAACACCCTCAAAGAATCAGCCGGTAAAATCATTGACGAAAAAGACCGCGAAATCGCCAGACTGATCGCCGAGCTGCAGCAAAAAAGTGCACAAATCACCGCCCATAAAGCGGAGTACATAAACGACCGGGACCGCTCCTTCACCCCCGAAGACTTATCCGAATATGAAACCCGGAAGAAATATATCGACATAGACCTCAAACTGCTCGGTTGGCAGTTCTCCCAAGGCACCAGAACAGACTGCGTTGAAGAAGAGATGCCCGTGGTCGGAATGCCACTCGAATCTGGATCCGGCGCAGGCTTCGTCGACTATGTACTGTGGGGCAAAGACGGCACACCACTGGCGATCATCGAAGCCAAGAGAACTCTTAAGGATGCCAAGGCAGGCACTCATCAAGCCTGGCTTTATGTGAACTGCATTGAGAAAATGACCGGCCACCGACCGATCATGTTTAATACCAATGGCTATGATTACTTCATCTGGGATGACAAAACCGGACCGCAAAGGCGGGTCAGCGGAATCTTCTCCCGGGACGATCTCCAGCGACTATCGCACAGGCGTTCCTCCCGAAAGAAACTCAGCTGGATAACGATCGACGACAAAATAACCGACCGGTATTATCAAAAGGCGGCTGTCAGAGCGGTCTGTGACAACATCGAAAAAGGCCATATGCGTTCCCTGCTTGTCATGGCCACCGGCACCGGCAAGACCAGAACCGCTGCCAGCCTGACCGACATCCTCTCCAGGGGCGGATACGTCACCAACACATTGTTCCTGGCCGATCGCACCGCCTTAGTGAGACAAGCCAAAGACGCCTTTAAGAACCTGCTACCGGACATGTCGCTCTGCAACCTGCTATCCAACAAAGAAGACAAAAATGCCCGCATCGTCTTTTCTACTTACCCCACCATGATGAACGCCATTGACAGTGCCAGAAAAGAAGATGGTACCCCG
>DNIT01000044.1:0-3653 GCA_003489345.1 Pelotomaculum sp.
GGCAATGGCGTCGCCGAACTGGAATATCTTCTCATCACATAGGATCGGGCGGTCGTAACCGTCGTTTTTGCTCCAGGGATAAAGGACGTAACCGAAAATCCGGTTTTTGCCTTTGACATCCTTGTGCGTCAGGACCCTGACCACACCGGGCATCTTCTCGGCTTCGGATGTGTCAATAGAGAGTATTCTGGCATGCGAAACCTTCGCCTGGGCCAGCGCCACATGCAATGTTTCCGGCGGCAGCTTGAGCCCCAGGTCGTCGCCGTAATCGCAGTTGCCGGTAACCTTGTCGACCGCAGAGGGACGGGGGTAAGCAGTGCCGATTATCCTGCCGTCTTCCGGCATCTTAAATTGCAGTTCGTCAATACGCATCTCGCCCCGCAGCACCTTGGCGGCAGCCATTACTGCATCCACCAGCGGTTTATAGCCGGTGCAGCGGCAGGCATTGCGGTGCTGCTGGAACCAATCCCGGACCTCTTCCCTGGTGGGGTTGGGGTTGGTATCGAGGAGTCCCTTGGCTGAAACAATGAAACCAGGGCTGCAAAAACCGCACTGGGCTCCACCGTAAGCGATCCAGGCTACCTGCAGAGCGTGGAGGTTAATCGGTGTGCCGATTCCCTCGATGGTGGTGATTTTGGCTTCCGCCGGAACCCTCTTCATTTTGTAGACACAGGATCTGATCACCTTGCCGTCCATGATCACCGAACATGCCCCACATTCGCCTCTGCCGCACCCGACCTTCGTTCCGAGCAGCATCAGCTGTCTGCGCAAAACATCGGACAACAGATCGTCGGGTTCAACCAGAACTGTTCTTGGGATCCCGTTGACATTGATAATTCTTGTCTCCATTTCTTCAACTCCTTTATATATGTGTTTTTTCTATAATGAAGCGCAAAAAGTATGCCAGCTAATCAAAATCAATAAACCCGTGCCGGACATCCGGCAAGGCATAAAAAAATGCCCGTCCCTGCAGGAGGGGCAGACAAACCCATCGTTATTGGATAGACATGTAAATAGAAAACAGCCCTATCGACTGGATACTTTCGAACCAAACAATAAGATTGTTTTGGATAGTTTGTATCCAATCTAAAAGGGATATTGGTTTTGATGAAGAATATATCTTATTATGTCGAATCTCATTATATGACTCAGTATCTCCATCTGGCACTAAACGCATATACTTTAAATATGGCAAACTACTTAAATATGGCAATAAGAGAAGTATTTCAACACTACTTATAACGTCCGGGAAGGAGCTTATCTGCCATATGCCCTCAATCAATTACTCTTCAGCGGAGCAACAATTAATGCTCCTGTCCAATTTACACGCTTATTTGTCCGATGTGCGCCGCAACTGGGAATACTTTATAAAGCACGGAAAAATAGATCAATGCTATGGGCTCAGGAACGAGGTCCTGCGCTCCTGGGAGCGTACGGCTGCCAAAAACATCAACCCGTATGAACCAATTGATGCCGCTCTTATACCCGAACCCAGCTTAAAAAAAAGGCTTCGGGAAAACGAAGATCTGATAGCGGTCGCTTCACCTTTTTTAGAAGCGTTTACAGCAACCGCAGTGGGCCCCGAATTTAGAATCGATCTTACAGACAAAGACGCTGTGATCCTGAAACAATTTGGGCACAAAAAAAACTTTGAAAATAAAGGCAGGTTCGTCATAGGTTCCTATTGCAGTGAAGAAAGCATCGGAACAAATGCTATCGGACTTGCTGTCGTTCTCAAGCAACCTGTACAGCTTATTGGACCAGAACATTTTAATGCGAATCTTTGCTACCGGACCTGTGCAACCAGTCCGATTTTTGACGAAAAGGGTGTCCTTGCAGGTTTTATTAATTTAGCCGGAAATTATGAAACAGCCCACATCCACACTTTAGGCATAAGTATCGCCCTGGCAAGAGGTATCGAATTGGAATTAAAGCAAAAACGTTTACTGAACGAAAAAGAAACAACAGCAAGTTATCTTAAAAAAGTAGTTGACACCATACATGAAGGCGTTATTGCAACCGATCAGAACGGGATCATTCAAATATTTAATCATGCCTCATCAACCATCCTGGGAATACCCATAGAAAAGGCCTTAAGAAAAAACATTCGCGAAGTGTTTGAGAAAACTTCCACAATAATGGAGAAACAAGATAACCATGAAGGAATTATAGATAAAAAGATGTCGTTTTTCTACCAGAATAAGCGCAGGACTGTGAAAGGCAGCTCTTTCCCGTTAAAAGGCAGAGAAAGTACCGGCGGGGGGTCTTTGACCGTTTTTAAGGAAGACGATATCTCGCGACCGAAGAAAAACACAACCGGTTTTAATGCCCATTTTACCTTTGATGATATTAAAGGCAAAAGTAAGAAATTCCTGGCCACGATCCAGCTGGCTAAAAAGGCTGCCGTCATCCCATCAAATATTTTGCTTTACGGAGAAAGCGGAACAGGCAAGGAGCTTTTCGCCCAGGCTATTCATAATGCCAGCAACTTTAGCAAAGGTCCCTTTGTCGGCATCAATTGTTCCGCAATTCCTGAAGATTTAATTGAAAGCGAGCTTTTCGGATATGAGGGCGGCGCTTTCACCGGTTCAAGAAAGGAAGGACGAATAGGAAAATTTCAATGGGCGGACGGAGGTACTCTTTTCCTGGATGAGATTAACTCCATGCCATTATCAATGCAGCCCAAATTGCTGAGGGTTTTACAGAACCTGAGCTTTACCAAAATTGGCAGCAACATGGAAATACCGTTTAACGCAAGAATCATTGCAGCTTCCAATACCGACCTCTGGAGTGAAGTCAGGGAGAAAAAATTCCGCGCAGACCTTTTTTATCGTTTGGATGTTGTTTCCATAGAGATTCCTCCTTTAAGGGAGCTTGATGATATAGACGAACTGATTTCCTATTATTGCATAAAAACCACCAATCGCCTGAATTTCGACTTTAAGGTCTCCGACAAGGCCAAAGAAATTTTACTCCAATATTCTTGGCCGGGAAACACCCGTGAACTAAAGAACGTGATCGAACGCTGCGCGGTAATGGCCCTCAGCCGGAACAGCGACTGCATTGATGAAGAAGATTTACTCAGTTACCGGGGGATCCGTAATTTCCTGGAAGGACAAAACACAACCGGTAAAACAGATGAACGCTTTGAACCCTCCAAGTTGGATTCCCTGGAGAAAAAACACATTCAACAAACGCTGTCGCAGATGAAGGGCAACATTACAAAAACTGCAGAACACCTGGGGATAACCCGAAAGACATTATATTGCAAAATTAAGAAATACAATTTAAACCCCAAATCCGGGAACTGATTGCATCAGTATTTGACGGTATGCAAGGACCATAACCATGGACTTCTCTTATAGAGCGTGGGGCACAGCATTAGAGCGTATATAATTCATGTAGAATGATAGTTGAAAATTGAAGGAGCACGTTGCTTGTCATCTCAACGTGCTCCTTTGGCTCATACCCCGCACATAATTTTTACGGGGTTATATCCCCATGATATTCCTGCAGTGATTTTGTATTGGCTTCCTGAAGAGTACTTTCTTTATATGCCGCGATCCCTTTGGCGCTGGCTAAGGCTGCCGCCAGGGTGGTGATGTAAGGAACGTTATATTTTATCGCTGTCTTGCGGATATAGGAGTCATCAT
>DNIT01000044.1:3806-9711 GCA_003489345.1 Pelotomaculum sp.
ACGATATTGGGACGCCCTTCAAATATTTTTTTAATTTCTTCGGAGACAATCCCATTTTCCTTTAGGAAATGGTGGGTACCTTGTGTCGCTTTAATATTGAAGCCCAGTTTGATAAATTCCCTGGCTGTTTCCAGCACCGCCGGTTTATCCGGATCGGGAACGCTGATCAGAACGGTCCCGGATACGGGAAGGGGCGTCTTGGTGGCTTCCTGGGCTTTGTAATAGGCCAGACCAAATGAGTCGGCAATGCCCAGCACTTCACCTGTGGAACGCATTTCCGGTCCCAGCACCGGGTCGACTTCCTGGAACATATTAAACGGAAAGACCGCTTCTTTTACCCCAAAATGCGGGATCTTTTTTGCAACCAGCCTGCCGACGGCGGTCTGCTGGCCGGTTTCGGCCGCCAGTATGATTTCTGTGGCAATGCGGGCCATCGAGACATTACAGACTTTTGACACCAGGGGCACGGTCCGTGAAGCCCTCGGATTGGCTTCCAGGACATATACCTTGTCGCCGGCGATGGCGTACTGCATATTCATCAGACCGACCACGTTCAGTTCCCGGGCAATCTTCTTGGTATACTGCACAATGGTTTCAATATGCCTGTCTTCTATACGAATCGGCGGAATCACACAGGCTGAATCTCCGGAGTGGATACCAGCCAGCTCAATGTGCTCCATTACCGCCGGCACGAAAGCGTCGGCGCCGTCGGCAATGGCGTCTGCTTCCGCTTCAACGGCGTTCTTCAGGAATCTATCGATCAGGATCGGCCTTTCCGGAGTGACGCTGGCCGCAGCGGCCAGGTACTGGCGGAGCATTTCCTCATCGTAAACAACTTCCATGCCGCGGCCGCCCAAAACATAGGACGGCCGGACCATCAAAGGATAGCCAATCCGGTTGGCGATGGCCAGAGCTTCCTCGATATTGACCGCCATACCGGATTCCGGCATGGGGATGTCAAGTTTTTCCATGATCCGGCGGAACCGGTCGCGGTCTTCGGCCAGATCGATGGTTTCAGGCGTTGTGCCGAGGATCTTTACTCCGGCTTTAGCCAGTTCTCCGGCGATATTTAAGGGCGTCTGGCCTCCGAACTGGACGATTACCCCTAGTGGCTTTTCCTTTTCATATATGCTTAAGACGTCTTCCACGGTCAGTGGTTCAAAATACAGCTTATCCGAAGTGTCATAGTCGGTGGAAACCGTTTCCGGGTTGCAGTTGACAATGACTGTCTCATAGCCCAAATCGCGCAGGGCAAAGGCTGTATGCACACAGCAGTAGTCAAACTCAATTCCCTGACCGATGCGGTTCGGTCCTCCGCCCAGGATCATCACCTTCCGCCGATCGCTGGATGTGGTCTGATCCGGGGCGTTGTAAGTGGAGAAATAGTAGGCAGCGTTTTCAACACCGCTTACCGGAACAGCCTCCCATCCTTCCACTATCCCCAAAGCAGTTCTGCGCCGGCGAATGTCTGTTTCCGGAAGATTTAACAGCGTCGATAAATAACGGTCGGCAAAGCCGTCCTTTTTGGCCTGGACCAGCAGTTGGTCCGGTAATTCCCCCTGTTTGTATTGCAGGATTTCTTCTTCCAGCATGACAAGTTCTTTCATTTGCCGGATAAACCATGGCTTGATGTGGGTCAGCCGGAAAAGCTGTTCGATACCGGCGCCTTTACGCAGCGCCTCATACATGATAAACTGGCGCTCACTGGACGGCTCCGCCAAAAGCGACAGCAATTCTTCCAGGGGCCGGCGGTTATAATCCCTGGCGAAACCCAGCCCGTAGCGATTGGTTTCCAGCGACCTGATTGCTTTTTGAAAGGCTTCTTTATAGTTTTTGCCGATGCTCATAACTTCGCCCACTGCCCGCATCTGTGTTCCCAGCCGGTCTATGGAACCGGGAAACTTTTCAAAGGCCCAGCGGGCAAACTTGATGACCACATAATCACCCGAAGGCGTGTATTTATCCAGGGTACCATCCCGCCAATAGGGAATTTCGTCAAGAGTCAACCCGGCTGCCAGCATGGCCGAAATCAATGCGATCGGAAAGCCGGTGGCCTTGGATGCCAAAGCGGAGGAGCGGGACGTACGGGGATTGATTTCAATAATGACCACCCGGCCGGTTTTGGGGTCGTGGGCAAACTGAATATTGGTGCCGCCGACTACTTCTATGGCTTCCACAACATCATAGGAGTATTTTTGCAGCCTTTGCTGCAGCTCGGGACTGATCGTCAGCATCGGGGCCGCGCAAAAGGAATCACCGGTATGTACGCCCATGGCATCAATGTTTTCAATAAAACAAACTGTAATCATCTGGTTTTTGGCGTCCCGGACGACTTCCAGCTCCAATTCTTCCCAACCCAACACCGATTCTTCGACCAGGATTTGTCCCACCAGACTGGCGGCAATGCCGCGGGCAGCGACGGTCCTTAACTCTTCAATATTATAAACCAGGCCGCCGCCGGTGCCCCCCATGGTGTAGGCGGGGCGGATCACCACCGGATAGCCGAGCTCAGCCGCTATTTTCTCCGCTTCCTCAACACTATAGGCCTGTTTGCTGCGGGGCATTTCAATACCCAGCCGGTTCATCGTTTCTTTAAAGGCGATACGGTCTTCGCCACGTTCAATCGCGTCAACTTGCACACCGATTACTTTGACTCCGTACTTTTCTAAAACACCTTTTTTATACAGTTCCGAACACAAATTTAAACCTGACTGACCGCCTAAGTTGGGCAAGAGGGCATCCGGCCGTTCTTTGGCTATGATGTCAGTCAGGCGTTTTACATTGAGAGGTTCTATATAGGTTACATCCGCGATGCCCGGGTCCGTCATAATTGTGGCCGGATTGGAATTGACCAGGACAATCCGGTAACCCAGTTTTCGCAGGGCTTTGCAGGCCTGGGTCCCGGAGTAGTCAAATTCACAAGCCTGACCGATTACAATGGGACCTGAACCAATAATGAGGATTTTGTTAATGTCACTCCGTTGTGGCATGTTTTACCTCCTGTTGATTAAGTATGAAATTTTTCTGACACGCTCCATAAAGGCATCAAAAATTATATCATTAACGTTATAAATTTGTAAATTAACCGCAATTATTAAAAGCCCCATGAAAAAGCAAGTAGCCATACTACTCGCTTTTTTGGCGATAATTCTTGTCGTCGACGGCTTTGACGGTCTCTTAAGCGATCTCCTGCAAAACCTGCCACAGCCTTACCAAAGCTGTTTCAGCCCCGCGGCGGGCAACCTCGCTCTTGTTATCCCAGAGCAGGCTTTCCTTCACCAGGACTTCATGGCCCAAATCAATGCCCACTGTCATCATGTTTTTGTTGTTTACCAGGGCTTCCTGCTGGCTTGGTCCCAGAACGGCAATACCGATACCGCTGCCGGTCAGGCGGCGTATGGTCCGGGCCAGCTGTTCCGCAGCTTCTGCTGCTGCAGCCTCCTGCGGCCGGGACAATTCAGCAGACAAGCCCTTTAGACCTGGCGCCTGCTTGCTGAGGACCACGCCGCCGGCAAATACCCTGGCCGACAATGGGTCGTCTGATAACATGTGGGCCAACAGGCCGCCGCTGCACTCCTCCTCCGCCACCGCCACGGTCTTACCCCTGCGGGCAAGTTCCCGGCCGATCACACCCGGCAGGGTATCCCTGTCCGCGCCGAAAATATACTGACCGATACGCTGCCGCAGGGTGTTTTCCATGGCTGCAATATCCTGCCGGGCTTTCAGTTCATCCCCGGCTTTGGTGTTGATACTAAGATCAATAAAACTTCCCTTCACACAGGTGAATACGGTCGGATATGAGCTTTTAAACAAGTCTCCCAGGGACTGGGCCAGAAACGATTCGCCGATGCCGCATAGTTTCAGCACACGGGAGTAGATAATGCCCAGTTCCGCAGGGAAGCGGGACTTCAGATATGGAACCACCTGCTCGTCAAACATACAGTTGAATTCAAAGGGCGGTCCGGGCAGCAGAAAGAAGATCTTGCCCTGATGTTCCAGGACTATTCCCGGGGCGACACCGACGCGGTTATCCAGGGCCTTACCGCCCACGGGTACGAACGCCTGCTTCAGGTTAACCTCCGGCATGGTGATGCCGCGCGCCAGGTAAATCCGCTGCACTATGTTCAGGGCGGTTTCGTCCCGGACCAGCGGTATTTGCAGGGCCTCACTCAAGGCCTCGCGGCTTACGTCATCCTCTGTCGGCCCCAACCCGCCCCCTATAAAAATCAGGTCGGCCCTGGCGGCGGCCTGGCGTATGGCCTGCGCGCAACGACCCCGGTTATCCCCCACGGTTATCTGGTGGTATGAATCGATTCCCATGGAAGCGAGGTTTTGCTGGATATACTGGCCGTTGGTATTTACTATCTGCCCCAGCAGCAGCTCCGTCCCGCTAAATATGACTTCGGCAATCATCTGTCTGCCACCCCTTCCTGCATCCGGCCCGCGCCCTATCAGCTGCTGCCGGTTAACTGTTTTATTTCTTGTTCTTCTGTTACAATCCCGTTCAGAAAAATATCAAACAGGGACCGGATGGTTTCTTCCGGGGAAAGGTTGTTTTCCATAATGAAGTTGGGGTTTACCACGGCCCGGATGCCAGCCAGGAGAGCAGCGGTAAAGATTTTGGGATTTACCTTGCGAAAACAGCCCTGCCCGTCACCTGTCAAAAGTTCTTCGAAGATACGCTGGATTTTTTCCGCCCGGAACTGTTCAACCCGCTCCCAAAGCTGCGGGTAATGTTTTTGCACATCGTGCAGCGCCAGCGGCTGAATCGGCCCGATATTTCGAAGGACCACCCCGATTGCCCCGGTGATTTTGTCAACGGAATGCTCTGATGCTTCCACGGCTATCCTGGTATCTTTCTCGATACCGTGCATTAAATCCTCCATTACGGCTACGATTATTTCTTCTTTGCTCCTGAAATAACGGTAAATGGTCCTCTTGCTGATCCCGGTACGGGTCGCCAGGTCATCCACCGTAACTCTGGAAAAACCCTGTACCGAAGCCAGTTCCCTTAAGGCAGCCGTTATCCTTTGACGATAGTCTATCAGCTACACCTCCTATCGGTCTGGGAAACCTTCCTGATCATTTTACGCTACCTTCTTCTTGAACTTGAGGATGGCCAGGGTCATCATGACAATTGAAAAGACAAGCAGTGCGGCAACCTGGGAAACCAAATAGGAAAAACCAATGCCCTTCAGGACGATGCCCCTGATGATCGTCAGGTAATAAGTCAGCGGGATCAGGTTGCCTATATATTGAATAATCTTCGGCATGGCTTCCCTTGGGAACATGAAGCCCGACAGCATGATGCTGGGCAACAGGACCATGAAAGACATCTGGGTGGCCTGCATTTGGGTTTTGGCTATATTGGAGATATAAATGCCCATCCCCAGGGAGGCGGTGATGAAGAAGAGGGTTAAAAGATACAGCTGCAGGAGACTCCCCCGGATGGGAACCTGGAACAACAGCACTCCCACCAACAGGGCCACGGTGATTTGCACATAGCCTAGCGCGATGTAGGGGACGACCTTGCCCAGCATCAGCTCATAAGAACGCATAGGCGTGACCATCAACTGCTCCAAAGTCCCTCGCTCCCGCTCCCGGACAATCCCCATCGAGGTCAGCATCACCATGGTCATGGTTACGATAATCCCCAGTATGGCGGGGACCATGTAATAGGCCGTGACGCCGTCCGGATTGTACCAGGGACGCACCCTGACATCGTACGGCAGGCTTTGGATATGCGCCTTTTGCACCAGGATGTTTTGCGACTTCAAAAGGCCAATGGAGTTGGCTATGGACAGGGCGGAATTGGCCACCATATTGTCCGAGGCGTCAACAATGACCTGCACCTGGGCGGACTGGCCGCTTCTTAGGTTCTGCGCAAAATCTGCCGGAAAGATAA
>DNIT01000044.1:9795-10049 GCA_003489345.1 Pelotomaculum sp.
AAGATAATACCGGCTTTGGCAGCGCCGCTGTCAATCAATTTGGTTAAGTCACTGTAGCCCGTTGCGGCGTACTGTATGTCGAAATACCCGGAGGCGCTGAAGGAGTCCAGCAGGTCCCGGCTTTCCGCCGACAGGGACTGGTCAAAAACAGCTGTCGGTATGTGCTTGACGTCGGTCTGGATGGCGTAGCCAAAAAGGATCAGTTGGAACAGGGGCAGCATAAACGTGATACCCAGGGTCAACCGGTCCCGCAT
>DNIT01000175.1:0-1321 GCA_003489345.1 Pelotomaculum sp.
ATGCTGCCGTCTGCATTGGTGTCGGCGGTGTTGAACTGCTCTGTTGTAAGCGTGGTTTCGCCCATGGCGAAGTTGACCGCCTGCACCACGTCCAGAATGTTGACCATCCCGTCCCCGTTGACATCCCCCGTTGTTGCGGCGGCCTGCCAGGCCAGGATCGGGTAGCCGCTGTTGCTATTGTTGGTATCCAGCATAAAGGCATTGCCGCTGTCGGCGTTGAGCAAATCGACAAAGGCCGCCGTCTTCATCTCTTCAGCGGTCCTGCCTTCCATATTGGTTATGGTGTAGGCGCCCGTGTCGATGTTGCCGATTCCCTTGTCGTTATATGCGCTGTTAAAGTAGCAGTTTCGGACGATGGGGCTGGTCTTTCCGTCGGTGCTTCCATTTTTGATATTTCCGGTAATTCCGCCTATATAAGGACTGGCGTTTAAACAGGCCACCGGTCCTGCATTATAGCAGTTCGCAATCAGATATTCGTTGTCTCCCGCTATGCCGCCGGCCAGGCCCACCTCGTATTTGGCAAGCACCGAACCGGTATTATAGCAGTTGACAACAGACGGGGTGCTGTTTTGGGTCCAGTTGGCCCCGACGATGCCGCCGACGCCTTTATTGGCCGTACTGACGACGGTGGCCGCGTTGAAGCAGCTTTCCACTCTGCCCCAGTTTTTGCCGACCACACCGCCGACCGACCGAAAAGCGGCCACATACCCTGTAACGCCCAAATTCTTTACGCAGGCTTTGGCGTTGATAATGCCGAACAAGCCCTGATTTTTACCTGCATTGCTATCCTGACCGGCAGCCTGGCGTTCGATATAGAGGTTGCTGATAATGTGTCCACCGCCGTCAAAAGTCCCGTTGAAGGCGGCTCCCACCTCCCCCGGTTCACCGCCGCCGATGGCTGTCCACTGGGCGCCGGCGGGATCCCACGTCCCATCCTGGTTTTGGACGCCGCCCAGGTCAATACTTGATTGCAAGGTGATGGTTTTATCTGCAAAATAATCCTGGGCAATCCCGTCGGCCGTGCCGTTGACGACGGCCGCCAGCCCCGCCAGCTGCGCCGGTGTGCTGATTTGGAAACTTGTATCCGCGGTATTGTACCAGCCGGTGTCAATGCTGCCGTCCCAGGCTTCCGGATTGTTTGACGTTGTAATAAAAGCTGCCGTCACTTCGACATTACCGGCGGGCATGGCAAAGCTGTTTCCCGCGATCACGGCGGTGGTGCCGTTAGCGGTATATTTCAGGCTGTTCACCATCAGTTTTTTGCCTGGCTCCGGCGTCACCGTCAGGACAACCAGGTCTCCCTCCGCCGCGCTTGTCTGAT
>DNIT01000175.1:1443-5988 GCA_003489345.1 Pelotomaculum sp.
CTATAGTTACGGTATAAACCCCTGTTGCGGTATCGTGCATGGTCTGGGTTACCATGGCATCTGCGTAGTCCGGTGCTGTGACGATGATGGAATACTCTCCGGCGGTGGGGAATACTCCGGCTGCTATCCGGATATTGCCTGCGCCGGTCACATACTGCTCCTGCGTCAACGCTGTGCCATTGACCGTGATTCCGTTGATGGCCGCTTGCCACGCCGGATCCTCGTTGAAAGTGAGGTCCACGCCCTGTCCCGGCGTGTTGTCGGTGCTGTCCGCCGTCAACGCCGGTGGTGTGAACCTGGATTTCAGTTTGACATCAATCTCATAGACCCATTTGGCCGCCTTTTTAGATCCGTCAACACTGTTGCGATAGTCGGCTTCGGTCTGTCCGTTCAACAAACGAAAACGGGTGGAACTGTTCTGGGTATCGAAATCCGGCACGCCGTAAATGAGCGCCCGCAGCCAATTGTCCGACACTGCGAGCATCGGATAAACCTCAACCTTACCGTCGGTTGGGCCGCCCCATTCTCCGTACAAGTCCGGTTTATTGGTGTTCGGATTCCAGCTTTTGTAGTTATTGGGATAATAATAACGCGGCTCGCCGAAAAGGTAGTCTTTGGTCAACGTGGTGAAAGGCCTTTCCTCCACATCGGTCGTGTAGAAATAAAATTTCTCCGTCTGCTCAATCTCAATCCCTGCTTCCGCCAGCACATCGGAGAGCAAGACCCCGGTGGCGGCATCCAGGACCGGCGTGGGCATGGCGTCATAATAGGAATACATCTGTTGATAGGCGGCCATTTCCGTCATTTCCGATTCGGTGAAAATCTTGTGTTCGGTATAAACCGTGGTTGGGTTGTCCGTGGTAGCGGTCCCCACCTTGATGGTGAGCGAGGTGGCCGGATCACTCTCCGTATAGCGGTCGGCATAGACAGGGGCCGGATTCGCTATCCCCGCCAGGCTGAACAGTAGGGTCAGCAAAGACATATAACAGAAAAGTTTGCCATGGGAGGACCAAACCCTTAATGTTGTGGAACGCATTTTTTACACTCCTCTTTTTTATTTAAACTGCAGGCATTCCAGATATTGTCCTGCTGTCCGCCGTCAACGCCGGCGGTTGCCCTACAGAAGCGGGGAACACTGAATCGCCGCTGCTTACGGTTGGAGGACCCCGCAAAGTCCTTCCCACAAAATTTTCTTATTTCTTTTCATGATAATTTCTGACATCCGCATCGTGATTCTAAAAACAGCCTCCTTTTGCAAACACTTATTTGACTTCAGCAAATCATGGGTTCAACAAAGGTTCAACAAGCGGGTCATTGTTTTTGACACAAGCATTTGGTTGTTACTACATTCACATGTAAAAGTACGTTAGCGGCTAAGAATTCATTTTCCAAGGCATTGATGAGAAACGGTTTCCTTTTATTACCATATTAAGATAACACAAAAAAATAAGGCAATTGCCACAGCAACAATCCTTTCTTTTTTATGGATTGATTATTTTACTGTTGATTTACAGTTTTTGCTCTTGGAATCCACGAAATTTTGCATTTGATGGTAAATTGACCGTCCGACGCCATTTCTATCAGTCCGTCACGCTGCATTTGACCCAATTCACGCGATAATGCGCTGCGATTGACGCATAGGTATTCCGCGAATTGCTGTCGCGTCATCTTAATGCTAAAAGAATCGCTTTCGCTTTTTTTCCGCATAATCAGGAAATAGGTCATAATTCTCTCGCGCAGGGATCGTTTGGAGAGCACGTCTATTTTATACAGCAGACGGGCGCATCTGTCGGCCATAATGCGATTGGCGTTGTACATGATCCGTGCGCTCACATCGCTGCTCTGATCAAAGAAACAAACCGTCGAAACGAACAGCACCTTACAGTACGTTTCTGCCGTAAAGGTCAGCGGACTGGTTTTGTAGGAAGAAAACACCGCGTCAAAACCGACATCGTCACCCGCTTCATGCACAGCCAGGATGTGGTACCGGCCGCTATCGGTCAGCTTTTTGGACGCGATTCTGCCGCTTGCAACAAACCCGATCTGCCCGGCGGCGTCCCCTTCGTCTATGACAACGCTATCCTTGGTATACCTTCTCAGTACCGGCTGCAGCGCCGGATAGAGATCCAAAAGCTCCGTTTCTGAAAAACCAGCAAAGAGTGCGGATCTTTGCAAAAGCGCCAATCTGTTTGCTTTGTAAATTTTTTTGGAATTCATCACGGGGTTCGCTCCATCCTTTTGATTCATCAGCGGGGCCGCTGCAGAGGACTCTCACACACGGGTGTTTCCTTTTTTAGAAGGGGGGGCGCTGGGGAAGCCCCTGTGCCCCCTTTTTCCTACTGCAGCGCCGAACTCTTCGGCAATCCGCTGTGGCAGTTGACGGACGGGTTTTCCTGTATGATATGGCCTGAATGCATACCCTTCTGTGCGCCCGCAGGCTTTTACTCGAGAGCGTTGGCGATAACCGTGACGGCTTCGGCTCTGGTAGCTTTATTTTGGGGAGCAAAGGTGCCGTCGGGATAGCCCTGCATAATCTTGGCTTGCGCCGCTGCAGCCAGAGCGTCTTTAGACCAGGCGGAAGCCGCGTCGCCGTCGGTAAAGGTTATTTCTTCAGTTGCCGCTTCAATTTTAGCGGCTTTGACAATCATTACCGCCATTTGCTCACGGGTGATCAGATCATCCGGTCCGAAACTGTTCTCGCTGTAACCACTGACGATGCCGGCGGCATAGGCTGCGGCAATATGTTCTTTCGCCCAGTGATTGGCAGTATCGTCAAACACCTTGCCTGAAGCAACCGGCAGTTTGAAAGCTTTGACCAAAACAGTGGCAAATTCAGCACGGCTGATGCTGTTGTCGGGCCTGAAGGATCCATCCGGATAACCGTTGATATAACCCTGCCCGCTCAGCTTATTGATGACATCGCTGGCCCAGTAGGATGCCGGCACATCGGAAAACAGCGGCGGCTGCTCTAGCGGCTGCTGCTCTGCCGGAGGCGTTACCTCCTCGGTCAGCACCGCAAACTTGGTAAAGTGATCCACCGTAACCGTGATGGTATCGCCGGATATGTCACCGCCCAGGTTAACCCATTGGGCAGATACTTCATCGTAGTAATATATGGCTGGTATTTCCCCGTCTGCCAAGGAGTCCGGGTCATAGGTAAAAGTCAGAGTAACCGGTTTATTGAAACTGTAGCTCGCATTACCTCCCACAGTAAACTCGAAGACGTTGCCCTGCAGCGAAAAACCCGCAGGTATTGCCGGGGGACTGTTCACCTTCTTAATCGTAACGGTCACATTGGCCGTACCGTTTAATGCATCGGAAGGAATCTCGATTGAAACGTCGCTGCCGAGGCTGATTTTTCCGCCAAGGCCGGGCGCTACGCTGGCTGAGCCGGTCGTGGTGTCAACCGCTTGCGGGGAAGAAGTGGAACCACCGCCGCCGCTGCCGGGGCCGGTGCCGGTTCCCGATCCAGCTTTGGTTTCGGCGGTCACTCTTGGTCCGGTACTGCTCCAATTGCCGGCAGCATCGCCCGCCTCAACCTTGAAGGTGTACTGGGTACCCGCGCTCAGGTCGCTGACATTATAACTGCTGCCGGTTACCGGCGTTGTGGTCAGCAGGGTGTCGTCCTGATAAACCTTGTATCCAGTCACGCCGACATTGTCCGTGGCGCCGCTCCAGCTTAAGACCAACCCGGTTTGGCTCACATTGGTGGCTTCCAGACTGCCGCTGCTCCAACTCGGCGCGATAGTGTCTTCCTCCATCGGCGCTGTGCCTACGGTAAGGGTCTTGTTGGCAACGTTTCTGCCATATCCTGCCACTACCGTCAGCGTCCCTTCGGAAGTGTCCGGCACTTTAAAGGTGCAGCTGTAGCTGCCGTTTGCATCAGATCTTACGAAGTCTATTACTATGATGCTTGTGTCAACGTCAAGTACTTTTATTGATACATCCGTATCCGGATCGGCTATGCCCGAAGCAGTCACTGAATCCCTTGGATTGGCTGTGTTGCTGCTGAGGGTCAGAGTTACGTTGACGGCAAACGCCAAAGAAGGAACCAGTAAGGCCGCCAGCAAAGCCAGAATTAAAATCATCGGGATTTTCCTGGACATTGTTATGTTCATCCTCTCTCTTGGTAATGGAAATAATTCTAATTTGATCCAACTGAAGCTTCACTGAAAGCCGTAGGGTAGAGTCCTGCAGGTAGTTTACGCATCAACTGTAAAGCCTGCCCGTTCCAGGTACTGCTGCCGGTCCTTTCATACCTTTACGATCAACCCACCATAACCGCGTAAGGTAGATGGCGGGCTGATTCGTGCAGGTGTTAAAGAGCAGACTTTCTACATTGGTACCACACACATTGGACTTTCACCCAACATACATTGCTACTCGGATTAAAGACCCAATGCCTTCACAATGACCGTCACCGCTTCCGCCCTGGTGGCATTGCCCTGGGGCTGGATGGTATGGTCGGGATAACCATTCATAATCCCGTTTTCCACCGCCGTGGCCACGGCTTCCAAGGCCCAACCGGAAATGCTGCCCCTGTCG
>DNIT01000226.1:0-8446 GCA_003489345.1 Pelotomaculum sp.
TTTTGAGCCAACGCAAGACAAAGAATCAGTGTGCTTCTCAGCCTTAAAAGAAGGTACATTCTACATCATTGAGGCCCCGAATGATTAGGCTAATCCTGGCCCTGGTGCTGGCCTGGTTCATATACCCACAAGCACTATCAGATCCCCCGCCCCTGCTCGAGCCTATCCCGGTTATTGCCCCGAAGGAAGAAGTTAAGCCCCAACCAATCCGAACCATAATTTGTGAAGCCACCGCTTATTGTGAACAAGGAACAACCGCCACCGGCACACAGGCAGGCCCCGGCTCAATCGCAGTTGATCCGACCATAATACCGCTCGGTTCGCACCTCTACGTTGAAGGCTATGGTGAAGGTTGGGCGGTTGATACCGGTTCAGCGATTCGCGGCTACATAATTGACGTCTGGCTACCCGATCCTCAAACTTGCCGAGAGTGGGGACGCAAGAAGAATGTTGAAGTACAGATATTGGAGGTGCCAGAGTGAAAATAATACCCAAAAATCTTGCCCTTAGGCTGCATAGGAGGTTATGGGATTGGTTGAGCAAACATCCCCATGCATCAAAACCCGATTGGCCCGGATTTCGGGGTTTTAAGGGATGGGTTCTTGAAACCGTATATGGGAATCCAATAGGGTGGCAGTATTGCTTTTTATGTCTTTACACCTACCACTTCAAAGGACCCCATTGTAGTTATTGCCCCCTAGATCCAGATTTCGATGCTCCATGTTTGGGAGGGCTCTTTGATTTATGGTGCGATGCACCTAACTATAAAGATCGCAGTGAATATGCCGCCCAAATCCGCGATCTCCCAGTTCGAGAGGAGGTACCCAATGAACCTAACAATTAAACGCCCCACCTGGAAAATAAAATATATCTCGCTGGATAGCCCACGCACTTGCACTGTAATCCACCTTTGGGACAGGCTATGGTCTTGGTTGTTACCCATAGGCTTTGTGCTGGTGCTGCTTGCGCTGTGCGTCCTGATTGGAGAGTGATATGTTCGACGATCTGTTTAACGAACAAGTGCAGGAAACCATCGAAAGATTGCGACAGCATGAACCACCTGAAGGGTATTACTTGGCCTATAGTGGGGGCAAGGACAGCGATACTATTCTTACCCTCGCGAAAATGGCCGGAGTAAAGTTTGATGCTCACTACCAATTGACTACTGTTGACCCACCTGAATTAGTAAAGCACATAAAAACGCACCCTGAAGTCCAAATTCACCATCCCGAAAAGACAATGTGGCAATTGATAGTCGAAAACACTGGCCCCCCCCTTCGCCAGATGCGCTATTGTTGCCGCGTTTTAAAAGAGCGTGGCGGTGAAGGCAGGGTTGTTCTTACCGGCATTCGCAAGGCAGAATCCTTCAAGCGTTCAAAACGCCAGATGCTTGAAAAAAGCAGACAAGACCCCACTAAGTCATATGTCAATCCAATTATGGACTGGACGGATGAGGATGTTTGGCGGTTTATTAGAACCTTCAATGTGCCTTATTGCCCTTTATATGATGAGGGATGGAAACGCCTAGGGTGCGTATGTTGCCCCAATGGAAACCAGAAGAAGCAGGCAGAGCGTTGGCCTAAGTTGGCAGATGCTTACCGCAGGGCTTGTATTAGGGCATTTAACGCCAAAATAGCTTCTGGTAGAGCGTACAGTTACCCATGGAAAGACGGCGACGAAATGTATGAATGGTGGATCAGCGGAGCAGGTAAAGGGCCTTATCGAGAAGGCATAAGCTACTGCGACGACGACCAAAGCATAATGTTTGAGTAAGGAGGACCCTCATGACCATAACTGAACTAATTAAAAGCCTGCACGTAGGCGACACGATAACTTACCAAATGAAAACCGGGCAGACAACGAAGCAAAAAATTGTTACTCGCACCGGAATCATAAAACAGATTAGGCCCAAGTTTATCACCGTCCAATTAGACAAATACCCAGATAGCGTCGAAATCAACGAGATAGCCAATGGCCGCATCCAGATTCTTGACGCTGAAGGCAACCCCATTCCCATTGAACCGGAAATTCTAAAGGCATCGGAACCCCCTACCCTGCCGATTGAGTACGCGCCACGGAAGAAAAGCAGGCTTGAGGTTGAGCCGGAACCGCCTAAATGCGCCCGGACTAAGCAAGGCACCGTAGACTGGGAGGTTATGTGGCCTATCATTGAGGCAAAACTTGTGCAGGGCCGGGACAAGTACGAGCTAGCAGATGAGTACGGCATCAGTCGTTCTGCCATGCACAAGCGAATCCAAAGAGTTAAGGCGAACGCTGTTCGCAAGCCCCAGCCCCAGTTAGAACTAAGCGAATTTAAGGGCAAATCCAGGGAAGAACTACTCGCCCTGCACGCCAAACTGCGAGAGCAGGGCGCTATCATTGACGTTATTGTGTCGTGCATTGACGCGACATTGGCAGGCGAAGAAAAGGAGGAACAAGCGATATGAATATGGCGAGAGAGGAAGCCATAAGGAATTTTCGAGAGCATTGGGCTTCGTTGGCGATTACAGGAGTTGATAAAGACCATAAGGACGATTATTTAAAAAGGCATGGGTATTCTGGGATTCAAGACAATTGTTTTCTATGTGAATTCACCGATAGGCACTGCAAGGAATGCCCCGTTGAATGGCCGGTTACACAAAAAGATGGTGTTTTTCCTTGTTGTAATTCATATTTTTGGGATTGGGTAGAAGCCAAAACCCCCGAAGAACGCAAACGCCTGGCCGCCATTATCAGAGACTTGCCCGAGAAGGTTGAAAAAAAGGAGCCTGCGCCTGACTTTAAGGTTGGCGATTGGGTGAAGGTGTTGGAGCCGGGATATTATTTCCCTAACGGACACTCTCTGTTGGATGGCAAAACGCCAGATTTGCCGCAAGAGTGTCCCGTTGCAGGCAAGCCCTATGAAATTATAGCCATTAGTGATAATCAGGACTCCAGTTACGGATTTATATATGCCCTTCGCTCAAAAAATAATACTATTTGCCAAATCCACCACACCAGCAGTTGTCAAAAACGTGGACTAGAGCCAACTACTGCCCCGGCCAGATACCAGGTTGGTGACAAGGTTGTGCCGGTGAGGAAGAGTATCGGATGCAGTTTTGATCAGCACATGATGGAGGTAGGCGGCAAGAAGAAATATTTTATTATCAACGAAATCAGAGACAACGGCGACATATGGTTAAACGGTGGCAAGTACCGAGAATCCGACCTCATCCCCTACGTCGAAAAACCCAAGAACCACGCACCCGAGAACAAGACTTTTACCGAATTCGGCGCTACTTTTATTCTCAACGGCCCGGCGACCGTCTGTATAATCCCCGTAGATGGCCGCAAGTTCAAGGGTATAGCCAAGTGCGCCCCGGAAGATGCCTGGGATGAGTCGGTAGGCAAAGGCTGGGCAGGGCTCCGGGCAATGCAAAAACTGCTGAAGGCTACTGAGAAGAACTTGAAGCGAAATGCCGCGCAAACTGCGGGGTGGTCAAACCCGAACCAAGATGGATAGCTCATGCCATGGCACAAGCAATGAATGCAGATATTCCGGTATTCGCTAAGGATAATCTAGGTCCTATCGCGGTTTACCCAAGACCACAGGAATGGCCTGAATAGAAAGGAGTAAAACGAATGTTCAAGAAGAAATGGGCAGTAAAAGCCTGCATGAAAAAGGATTATCATTATGGCCCACCGCGAGAATACGCATATACAAGATTGGGAGCCTGGATTAAAGCAAGGAAATACCGACACTATGACCTTGTAAAAATTGAAAAGCTATAAAAAGGACCCCAAATGAATAGCAACCACACTCGCCAGGGGCGGGTTTTTTATTGGGATTCAAGCTAATGTTGCTGGTTTGAGTCCCCTATTTATTTTAAGAAAGGAAGTGTATCTATTGCCCGAATTGGATTTAATGGCAGTTAAAGAATGGGGAGGCCATTGGGTAATTAGGGAGCAGTACCGACCCTTGGCCGAAAAGTTAGTTCAAAAATTCCCAGACAAACTGGACTTTGCCCTTACAAATAATATTCTTTTCATCGAGGACCGGGAGAGTAAGGCAAAATCACAGGGGGCTACAGTCTGTGCCAGAACCGGGAAGATACCCGGCTTATGGGGTGAAGTAATCCAGCAGATGACAGGCAAGGCGTTTACCCACTTTATCATGTTCTTTAGGAAGAACATCGACCAGATGAGCAAGGAGCAATTTACCGCTCTAATGTATCACGAACTACGGCACATCGGCCCGGATGGTTCCCTCCGGAAGCACCACATTGAGGACTGGGTCGAAATGGTTGATAAACTCGGACCCAATTGGGCGGGAACAAAGGCAACTATCGCCGACATTCTGGATGACAAAATCATCAAGTGGGATGACATACAAGGGCCATTGAGCCTTTTCCCTGAGCAGAACAGATTGCAGGTAGTGAAATAAACAAATGAGGGGCTTATCGCCCCTCACCTTTATCTGAATATTTTTTCAAAAGGTCTTCAATTGCTTCGTCCATCAACTTGCTTTGCGGTATGCGGGTTTTATCGGCTAATTCCCTAAATTTCAACAAGACTTCTTTATCAATTGTTACCCCATAGTGCTGCCGGTTCTTTAACCCATCGGCCACAATACAAACCTCCTTAAAGTTTTCATCAAGTATACCACAGAAGGACAACACTTGCAATAGTTGTTAAACTATGTTAAACTTTAGAAAGGAAGTGAATGCATATTGGAGGGACTAAACAAGATGGCAGAAGTTAAGTGGATTAAGTTGAATGTAGCGATGTTCGACGATGATAAAATACGAATTATTGAGACTATGCCAGAAGCAGATTCCATCCTGGTTATTTGGGTTAAATTGCTCACCCTCGCCGGGAAGAAAAACATGAACGGCTATATCTTTCTTACTGAAAACATTCCATACACGGATGAAATGTTGGCAGGATTATTTAACCGTCCACTTACAACAGTACGCCTTGCGTTAGAAACTTTTAATAGGTTCAACATGATCAATTATAACGAAAGTAATCATCTCCATATCACCAATTGGGACAAGCACCAAAACATTGAGGGGCTAGATAAAATCCGGGAGCAAACGAGGAGAAGGGTTGCTGATTATCGAGAAAGGCAAAAGGAATTACCGGAACCGGAACCAACAGAATGTAACGTTACAGGTAACGCTACAGTAACGCAAGGTAACGCAACAGAAATAGATATAGAAGAAGATAAAGAAATAGATAATATATCTTTAAGCGAAAAACCAAAAGATAAAAAATCTTCTCCAAAGAAAGAGGCCAAGACCTTTGTTAAAGGTGATCTTGAATTTACAATTGCAGCTTACATCTTCAATAAGATGCGCTACATAAATCCGGACTTGAAAAAGATTAAAGATTTTCAAAAGTGGTGTAAGGACGTTGATTATATTCTTCGCATAGACGAAATAGACAAAGACGAATTAAAAGAAACTATTGACTGGGTTTATGATAACGATTTTTGGAAAGGAGTTGTTTCGAGTCCAAGCGGTTTACGCAAAAATTATCAACAAATACGCACAAAAATGTTAGCAGAAGCATCCCAAAAGCCACGACAAAGAGAACGGTTATTTTATGATGTCGATGATTTAATCCCCCATTAATCTAAACACCCCTAAAGGTGGTGATAACCAATAGAATATATAACTGATATTGAGGCTGAGAGAAGAATTGTTTCAGCCATGCTACACTCTGACTCAGATACTACCCGCATACAAATCCTGGATGCTGTTTCAGACAAAGACTTTGCCCACCCCTTCACCCGAGACATTTTCCTGTTATCTCAAAGCCTCTTTATCCAGGGTATAAGACCCACTACAGTCGAGATATTTAAAGAAGGCATGAAATACGGCTACATAAAAAGCCAAAAGGATAGAGAGCAGATAGCCCACATAGCGGAGCACTACATTGACGATGAAAATATCTCTTATTGGATAGGCAAGGTTAAGGATGCCTCTAAGGGCCGCTCATTGCAAAGGTTCCTAAAGGTATACGCCAATCGCTTGAGCAACGATCAGAACGATATTAGCGAACTCATACGGCAAGCAAGTGGCGAACTATTTTCAATTGCCCAGAACATCGAGAATGAGAAAGTTCTAACCGGTAAAGACCTTGCTGAATACGGGGAGCAGCGGATAAAAAGCCGAGTTGAAGCCTACCGCAAAGCTCAAGAAGATGCCAAGTTTCCAGATGAAGCAGTTATCCCCCTCGAAGGTGTGCCAACTGGATTTGCAACACTAGATAAAATGTCCCTAGGCTATAAAGCCGGGGATTTAATTGTTTTAGGGGCTCAGACCGGCCATGGCAAAACAGCCTTCGCTATTGCCACTTCAAAGGCCGTTTGCGTTGAAGCAGGTGAATCCCTCTACTATCTCAACACCGAAATGAGCAAAGAACAATTGGTGGACAGGTGGGCTCCTATTATGGCCGGTGAGCCTATGCAGCAGATAAGAACAGGCTCACTTACCAACCAGCAAATGGAACGTGTCCTGGAAGGCTTCAGGCCCCTATCAGAAGCAAAGTTCTATACTGACGATAAACCCTTGACCAGACTCACACCTCAAAGAACCGAGATTAAGATCCGCAAGTATCAAATGCAGTTCGGAATCAAGATAGCCATAATTGACTACGTTGGCCGGATGCAGAAGCTTCAAAAGGGTTTAGAGGAATGGCAGGTCCTTGAGCAGATTGTAAAGTCCATGAAAGAGTTAGCCCAGGAATTGGGCATAGCAATTATGGTCCTGGCTCAATTGAACCCGGACGGTAGTCTTCAGGGAGCTAAAAGGATAAAGAACGAATGCGACATGATGTTTACCTTGGAACCGGCCAGTCTCGAAGAAGAGGGCAAAAAGAAGAGAAAGTCCAGGAAGCCTGTAAATGGCACGGTTCAACGTGAAGCTAACTACTACCTACACATTGAGAAGGCCCGCGACTTTGCCAGCAACCGGGACATACCCCTATTCTTTGATACGGCCAAGCAGCAAATCAGAGAGGTAAAAGGCTCGGGGAATGATGCTCCACCTCTCCCACCTGAACCGCCACCCGAAAAGAAGGATGAAGGGTTGTTTTCAAATTGGCATGAATTGGGCAAAGAAATTGACTACCGGGAGGAGTGATGCTATTGATTTTCTATCATGACTTCACTGACAAAGAAATAAATATTCACCTTCTGGCAGGGATGAACTCCCTGCTTTTTGTTGAGGCCGAAGGGACAGAGCGGGAGCAGGCGGTGCATCTGATTCTTAGCGATAGGCAGATGCGGGAGTTAAAGAAGGCAATGGAGGTGGGAGCCAAACAATATGAACAATTGGAATAAAATCATACTGGATTTATGTGGTGGCACTGGTTCCTGGTCCAAACCCTATTATGATAACGGATATGACGTTCGAGTTATCACCTTGCCGGACAATGATGTAAGGCTGTGCCCCCCCCCGCAGGGAATTTATGGAATATTGGCAGCTCCCCCGTGTACCGATTTCGCTTCTAGCGGTGCTAGGTGGTGGGAGGCTAAAGGCAAATCTGCTTTGCTTGAAGCCCTGTCCATTGTAGATGCCTGTTACAGAATAATATCTATCGCTAATCCTGTATTTTGGTGCTTAGAAAATCCTATTGGTAGACTGGTTCATTATCTCGGTGAGCCAGTTTTGTATTTTGACCCCTGTGACTACGGCGATCCGTATACCAAAAAAACTTGTCTGTGGGGCAACTTTAATATCCCCGCAAAGAACCCGGTAGAGCCAACGGAAGGCAGTAAGATGTGGCGATGCTATGGAGGTAAAAGCGAACGAACCAAGCGATTGAGAAGCGCAACCCCCCCCGGTTTTGCCCAAGCCTTCTATGAAGCCAATAGATGAGAGGAAGTGAGTTATGCCGAGAATAACACCAGGAGAATACCAAATGATCCAGACTGAGCTTATAACCATGGCTGCTACAGTTCAGGGCTTCGACCTTGAAGGATTCCTTGAAAACATATCATACGCCGATACAATGGGGCCTATCCTTGATCCTACGCTTTGGACGAAGGGCTCAGATCGGATGCACAAGATTGAGCAAATAGCCCGAGCAGCGTTGAGGTTTCAAAAGGAATGTGCCAAAGCATTGGGGGTGGAAGAAGCATGATTCTATCCATCGACCCAGGCCCCATACAGAGCGCATTTGCCGTCCTTGATGAATACCTAAAGCCTATCGAGTTTGGAATCCTGCCGAACGACGAATTGCTTAACCGTCTGCATTGGGGAGAGTTTAAGGGCAAAAACAATTACTTTGCAATTGAAATGATTGCATCCCAAGGAATGGCGGTTGGTAAAACCGTTTTTGAAACCTGCGTTTGGATAGGCCGATTCTGGCAGGAAGCCGATTGTCCTTACAAACAATTTGTCTACCGTAAGGACGAAAAGATGAACCTTTGCGGGAGTATGAGGGCAAAAGACGGTAA
>DNIT01000226.1:8464-9488 GCA_003489345.1 Pelotomaculum sp.
CCAACCAGCAAATGGAACGTGTCTACCGTAAGGACGAGAAGATAAACCTTTGCGGCAGTATGAGGGCAAAAGACGGTAATATTCGGCAGGCTTTAATAGACAGGTTTGGTATCGTCGGCACAAAGAAGTCCCCCGGGTGGTTCTACGGAGTATCAAAGGACGTATGGGCGGCTATAGCGGTAGGTGTTACATACTATGACACGGTAATTATGAACAAAAAGAAGGTGACTCCATGATCCCTACCAACAAGAAACGCCAATACCAAAAAGATTACTGGCTTAAGAAAGCATGGCTTTATCAAATCCCAACCCAAGGCCGCGAAGATGAAGCTGCGCGAGAGGCAGAGCGAAGGTATCGGAAGGAATATCGGGCGCGAAAGAGGGTGGTTGGTTGAACTATAAAGACTTCCTTGAATCAAAGCGAATAGAACACCCCAGTACAGGGCTTGACGTATCGAGAGATGAGTTGAGCCCTTATCTATTTCCCTTTCAAACGGATTTAACCTGGTGGGGATTGAAGAAAGGCCGGGCCGGCCTGTTCACGGCAACCGGCACCGGGAAAACTAGAATGGAATGCCGCTGGTCCGAGCAGGTCCACAAAGCCACGAATGAAAACGTCCTGATTCTTGCGCCACTGGCGGTGTCCATGCAAACAGTCAGGGAGGCGGCGGGCATTGGCATCACGGTCTATCCCTGCCGTACCCAAGCAGATGTGAAACCGGGCGTCAACATCACGAATTACGAAATGCTACACCACTTTAAGCCCCATAAATTCGTGGGAGTTGTAATTGACGAATCAAGCTGCCTGAAAGCCTATAACGGTAAATTCAGGCAGTATGTGACGGATGCTTTTTATCATACGCCCTTCAAGCTCTCTGCTACCGCTACACCCTCCCCGAATGATTATATTGAACTTGGTACGCAGGCAGAGTTTCTCGGGGTTATGTCCAGAAACGAAATGCTGTCCATGTTCTTTACCCATGACGGCGGACAAACCAGTCAATGGAGGCTTAAGGGCCATGCCC
>DNIT01000226.1:9599-10410 GCA_003489345.1 Pelotomaculum sp.
GAATGGCTGGCTAGTTGGGCAGCGGTGGTAACAAAGCCATCAGATTTGGGATATGACGATGGAGATTTTGTACTTCCACCACTGAATATCTACGAGGAAATGATCACTGTAAACCGAACTGAAGGCGGCTTGTTCGCCGTTGAAGCCAGAACGCTGAACGAACAGCGGGCAGCTGCAAGGTATACCCTGTCGGACAGGGTGAAAAGATGTGCTGAGATCGTGAATGATACCGACAAACCCTTCCTGGTCTGGTGCAATCTCAATGCGGAATCGGAAGCATTAAAAAAGGCTATCCCGGATGCGATAGAGGTCAAGGGATCCGACAGCAAGGAACACAAAGAGCGGGCCATGCTGGGATTCTCTGATGGAACCTATAAGCGTTTGATTAGCAAGCCATCAATATGCGGGTGGGGCATGAACTGGCAACATTGCTCCAACATGGCTTTTGTGGGGCTTAACAATAGTTTTGAGCAATGGTATCAGGCCATAAGACGATGCTTGAGGTTCGGGCAGAAGAATCCCGTAAACGTCTATGCGATAACCAGCAACCTGGAAGGTGCGATAAGAGCCAATTTAGAGCGCAAGGAGCGGGATGCCGAGAGAATGATACAAGAGATGGTCAAATATACCCGCGATATTACGCGGCGAAACGTGCGGCAGACTGTAAGGGAAACAGCAGAATACAACCCAAGAATGAAAATGGTAATACCAGACTGGCTAAGGAGTGAAGTAGTTTGAATGTAATTAACCAGGTTATAACAGACATGTACAGTCTTTATCACGGCGATTGCGTCGAAGTTATTAAAGAAAT
>DNIT01000103.1:0-452 GCA_003489345.1 Pelotomaculum sp.
AACAATACCCTGGTCAACCGGGCTCAGGCCATTGACGTAAATGCCAATGTGCCTTCCAGTGTCATTGACGAACTGGGCAATGCCAATCATGCCGGCATTGTCACCGATCCGGCGGACATCAGCTTCCGCGTAAGCGCCCTGGATACCGGACTTGATCTTACCAAGGCCATCACGGGAAAAGCCTCCGCTACCAGCTTCACTTTGCCCGATTTTGTCGGCAGTTCTGTCGATTACGTGGGTGTAGTGCGGGACAACGCCGGCAATTTCTTTCGCTCGGTATATATCAGAGGCTCCAATGTGGACAGCATCGCCTTCAACTATGACACCAACGGCAACGCCACGGAGGTCTATGATTTTGTTGCCGACAACCTCACGGTCTTCGATGGTTATGTATTGACGAAAACCTACACAATTACTGCCACCGATGTTACCAATACTTATTTTATCTTGCC
>DNIT01000103.1:543-3956 GCA_003489345.1 Pelotomaculum sp.
ATCCAGGGTTCGGAAGCGCCGCTGCAAACCAAAACCAACAGCTATTTTAACGGCAGCTATCTGTTACGGGCCATGCGGACAAGGGACGGTATCACCATGGATATGGTGGAAGGGAACGATTATACCTATACTTCAGCCACCAAACGCATTACCGCCAGCGGCTTAACCGCCGGAGACGTGTGGACGCTGGTATTCTATTCCGCCGTCATAGGCACGACCCTTAGTCCCACCTTCAACAGCACGGCGCCCGCAGCGGTACGGGGTGCCTATACACCGTTGAGCATCGGGCTTACGACAAAAACCTGGATTCCCCGCCTGCAGTCAGCGGGTTTCGGTGTAGACTTTAAACGGGAACGCGTTAAACAATTGGGTAGCTCCCAGGTATTGTATACCCCGGGCAGTATTCCTGCCATTGCCGGTAGTTTCAGTGTACTGATGAATGACCTCGCTTTGAAGAAACTACTCACTTACGGCTCTACCACGGCAAATGAAACCCAGTTTGGCATTGAGCAGCTTCCCGCATATGGGGCGCAAAACAATTTAGGGCTGGAAGTTGTCATTAAATCACCCATTAATAATTCCGTTTTGAAACGGATTACCGTAGCGGATATCGTAACCGGTACCAGCGGTATGCCGGCTACGGTAAACGGTACGTTGACGGAAAGCTATAACTGGACCGGTCGATCCGGCGCCTTAACCATTACCAACAGTTAACCTGGAGGAGAGGGAAGATAGTTTCACGTCTCTTTTTTCTTGAAAAATGAGGGGGAGGAATGTGACCATGCAAAAAGAGGAATTATTGGCCTGTACCAATGCCAAATTGCAGCACTTGCTGGAGACGGTACTGGACTATGTGGTATTGCTTACGGAAGGAGATACGCAAAAATTCGAGACCTTCCGGCGGGTGTTACTCAATAAGTACAACGCCCTGAAGAAAGCAAATATTGCCGATTTTGCAACCTGGGGGGAGAAATATGGCGAATAATACACTGTATGCCCGGGAACGCGTCCTGGAGATCCATTTCCAGGACACAACCCGGGAATATGTATTCATTGCACTTTCCGCCAGGGATAAGGAAATGATGCTTGCGGAAGCGCAAAAAATCCATGCCGGCGTCGTAAAAGACCTTTCCACGGTGCTGGATACGATAAAATCCGTCTGCCAAATGCAGGACAGGGAGATCTTAGTGGAGGGAATCCTGCAGGGAGAACAGGACGTTTTTGCCGCGAAGGCAGCCTTAACCTTAACCGGCGATGAACAGGACTGCCGGGAAAAGATGACGGCCAAGACGGAAAAGCTGCTCCAGGAACGGCGCAAGGAGCTCTCACAGCTTGATAAGGAGCAACTGGTTACGAAACTGGCGGGGTTGGAAATGGACCGGCGGATGCAGGCCGCCTGGGCCTGCGCGGTACTGGACGCAACTCTGGTGCGGGTGTTGCACGATGCCGGCCGGCAGCCGCTGTTTTCTTCCGTGGAGAAAATGAAAGCAACTGTGCCGGCCGACCTGCTTGAGAAACTCTATGAGTCACTGCTGACTTTTCTTTCAGAAAGCGGCGACGCCCAGGTTTTTCTCAAACCCCATACTTTCAAAAAATAGATAATTACGCCCGCAGGTATGGGGTTACTTTAGCGGCCGCCATGGAGGAAGACGACTTCCTGGTGGAAGCCGCGCGCTGGGCCGCCTATTATGACCGGGCGCAGGAAATCATCGGTCAGATAACGGCCACCGGGCTGGCGGATGCTCCCCCCCGGGAGGTCCTGGATGCTCCCCGGGTTTTCCGGGATTGGGTGGAGCAGTGCAAGAAAATCCACGCGGCCCGTTACAAGTGTTGATTATGTATAAGACAAAGAGCCGGTCACTGGTAATGCAAGCCGGTCCCGGCTCAAATATTTTCCCATGAAGGAGGGATATAAATGGCGCAAATCAATCCCCAATTGGCCGAATTAACGGCACTTATCGAAAGCATCGTCTCCCAGGTGCTCAATAGATCCTTCGGCGACCGCATGACGACCTGGGCGGCGAACGCCGCGCGGAATTCATTGTATCGGTCGTATGAGACAGGGGACAGGAATTCAGGAACAAATGCAGCCAGTTTGTTAAATAACATGGCAGACATGGTTGACTTGGTTAAGTTGGGAAAAATGGCAAATTTAGAAAGCTTACTAAAGAAAAAGAACATGGACCCAAACGAACTAAATCTCAAAACCCAAATTAATCAGACAGCAAGCCAGTTGGATAGTCTAACGAACATTGCCAAGACACTTGGCGGTTTGGGGGGAGTAATTGGCGCGTATCAGTCCGGAGATGCAATCGGGGGAGCAATGTCCGGCTACCAGCTTGGAGAGGGCTTGGGATTTGGAGATCCATTAGTCGGCGCAGCTATTGGCCTTCTTGCAGGCTTATTCTCACCGGGAGTAGACAAATGGTATCGTCCCAAATTCAAACCCGCCAAGCAGGCCTTTGACAAGTTGTTTTCCCTGGATCGCGGTGAAAGGGATGAATATTACATGCCTGACTCTTATTATTTCCGTACCGGTTACCAAGGACCAAAGAGAATCATCGTCAAGGTAGGTAACAACCAGTTTGATGATCACATTCGAGAATCGCTTACCAACAGTTATGCTTCGCAACTACAACGCGGGTTGGTATTTTGAGTAATTAAATTATTCGAAGGGAGGTAGGTTGAACAGTTTTTCTAATTTCACAATAACCTGTCCTTTACAATACAGAGTTGGAACGGAAACAAGTAAGGATTTTTAAGGCGAAATTGCTTTTAAAAATCCTACTCTTTTGGGAAGCGACGGCATGAATACACGCCGACAGAGTAGAGACAAGCAGAGGGGCGCGTTATTATTCGGCGGCTACGTGCTTTTAATGTGATATACCTATATTGTAGCTAGTATGGAAGGGGGGATAATAAATTGAGCCTTATTGGTAATTTTTCTAGTGTTGAAGAGTACGTAAACAGTGGTCAGGCGAGTTATGACAATAATATTACGACACTGCATAGAACTTTTGTTGAGGAAGGGCAATCGATTGATCCAGAGTTTCATGAACTGGCTTTGGCTGCGTCAATTCGGCTAAACAAATATTGGAGTATAATTTACCCTGAGTACGGCGCCGATGCAGAAAAACAAAGCGAGCCGGGGCGAATGGGTGATAATTCATCAAATGCAAGTGCCCTTACGCAAGAAGAACAATCAAAAGCTTATGGGTACGATGAAATGATGGCGGATTTTGCTCTGTTCGCAAAGTATCGTGGTTTAATCCGAGCGGGTATAGACATTGATTCAGAACAGCAAAGTGTTTTCAATGCAGCAACCCAGAGGTTACATCTTTATAACAAACGATTAGAACAATCCGGGCTAAGTATTTGGAATGATTGGCATGAAGATGATTACATAAATTATG
>DNIT01000103.1:4046-4438 GCA_003489345.1 Pelotomaculum sp.
CCCCGTTACTTTAATACCGCCGGTTGATCCCTCGGGCAAACAAATTTTTTCAGGGAACCCTGAGTATAACGTAGAGACCTATATTGGTAATAAAAGAGTAAATGCGGAAGTAGTTCAATTGAATCCAGTTACTAAATCGTTTGATAGTTTCAAAGGAATTGGGAATGATTTTTTAAAGGGATTGGAGACCAGGGCAAACAAGGCTTTAGATTCCCCTTATGATTTTACAAACTATGCAACAATTGGTCTATTAGATTCAATAGTTGTAGGATCAAAACAAAGGTATGATAAAATGAGGGAGTCCCCTTCTGATTTTGTTAACTGGCTATCTTTTGGTACGACAGGTATGGTGAAAGAAGCGCTCTTTCCGAAAGAACCCCTTTCTAAGGAGC
>DNIT01000103.1:4586-4794 GCA_003489345.1 Pelotomaculum sp.
ATTCTAAGGAGCATTGGTTAAGGAGTTTTGGAACAGCTACTTTAATCTACGGGGGAATAAAGCCTAAGAGCACCACGCTTATAAAGGATGAAGCATTGGCGATCCAGGGGTCGAGTAAAGTTCTCACCAGTTTTGAGGATGTTGCGGCGCATGTCCAAAAAACTGGAAAACTTCCAGAGAATTTTATTACAAAAGAGGAAGCAACAGC
>DNIT01000212.1:0-2994 GCA_003489345.1 Pelotomaculum sp.
ATTATTAGCTAAAAACCGGTTTATTCCTGCCATTGACACTCCGGGAACAAACTGGCGCTTTTAAACCATCATTACCAAGCATATAAACTTTAAAAGAGCAGGCTTCTACAGAAACCCGCTCTTTTAAAGGCTAATTCCTTAGGTTTGTTTAGTTCCTCCACTTCCGGCTAACTATCAGCAGATAACCACTTGATAATTTCTAAGCCAGGTGTCCACCTGGATCAGATAGGCCAGGAACTGGGGACCCCGCATCAACTGGCCGAACCAGGGCCGGTCAAAGACAGCTGTTTCGGATGCAGCCAGAGCGCGGACAGCTTCGATGTTGATCAGCTGGCGCAGGGGGGCTTCCCGGTCGTCCAATATTTCCAGCACCTTCCTGCTTACCGCCGCCAGATAGGATGGGTTGTGGGTTTTCGGGTAGGGACTTTTGCTCCGCTGCAGCACATCATCCGGCAGCAGTCCGGACATGGCCCGGCGCAGAATGCCCTTGGACATATGGTCGCAGTTTTTCATGGACCAGGGGATGTTCCAGACATACTCCACCAGGCGGTGATCACAGAAGGGTACCCGCACCTCAAGCCCCACCCCCATGCTCATGCGGTCCTTCCGATCCAGGAGAGTCTGCATAAACCTGGTGATGTTAAGGTAGAAGATCTCGCGCATGCGGGCTTCCAGCGGCTCCTCGCCCTTTAAACGCGGCACTTCCCCGAGAGCGTCCCGGTAGCGCTCGGCGACATATTCTTCCGGCCTGATCAGATCCACCAGTTCGGCAGACAGGAACCCTGCCCGCTCCCGTACAAACTGAATCCAGGGAAAAGTGGCTTCAGTCAGGGCCGCACGGCTGCGAAACCAGGGATAGCCGCCGAAGACTTCATCGGCAGATTCCCCGGAAAGGGCCACGGTGGCGTCCTTTTTTATTTCCCGGCAGAAAAGAAACAATGAAGAGTCGATATCAGCCATGCCGGGCAGGTCGTTGGCCACTACCGCCGGCACCAGTGCCTCCGTCAGTTCGGGCGTATCTATTTCAATCCGGTGGTGGCAAGTGCCGAGAAATTCAGAGACGCGTCTTGCCCAGGGGGCGTCGGAATTGGGCTGAAAGTGGTCCGGCTTGAAAAACTGTTCGTTGCCCCGGTAATCAACGGAATAGGTGTGCAGGGTTCCCAGGCCGTCCCGTTTGAAGGCACCGGCGGCAACGGCGGTGATGATACTGGAGTCCAGCCCGCCGGACAGCAACGTGCAGACGGGTACATCGGAAACCAGCTGCCTTTCCACCGCGTCACAGAAAAGGTTCCGGATCGTGGCCGCAGTTACCTCCAGGCTGTCTTCGTGCGGCTTACTTTCCAGCGCCCAGTAGCGGCGCAGGTGTATGCCGTTACGATCGTAGAGCAGGCAATGCCCCGGCCTGATTTCTGCTACACCGCGGTAAATCCCGTGGCCCGGCGTGCGGGAAGGCCCCATTACCAGGATTTCGGCCAACCCTTGCGGATCGACCTCAGGATTAACCGCCGGGTGGGCCAGCAGCGCCTTCAGTTCCGAGCCAAAAATAAAAAGATTACCTTTAAGAGCGTAGAATAACGGCTTTACCCCCAAACGATCACGGGCCAGGAACAGGCTCTGCTCGGCCTCCCCCCATATAGCGAAGGCGTAAATGCCGTTAAACTTCTCCACACATGCCGTTCCCCATTCCATGTAGGACATGAGGAGGACTTCGGTGTCAGAATTACGGGTGAGAAAAGTATGGCCCCGTGCTTCCAGCTCCCTCCTGAGATCCATAGTATTATAGAGCTCACCATTGTAGACGATGGTATAGATGCGCTCTCCCAACCACCGGGTCATCGGCTGCCCGCCTCCCTCCGGGTCTACGACGACCAGCCGTCTATGACCCAGGGCGGCATGTTCCGACAACCATTCTCCTTGTGCATCCGGCCCGCGCCGGGACAGCGTTTTAACCATTGCCTCCAGAATTGGCCGCTGTTGAGTTAAATTACCATCCCAGTCAACCCAGCCTGTTACTCCGCACATAAAAACAAAACACTTCCTTTCAGTAATCACTTTCTTTTCCTGCCGGCGTCGGATATCGCATTCGATACCGGTTTTTTCTTGTTTGGCGGTTGAAGACTGCCTGTCTCTATAGGAAAATGAAAGTCCCGAAAGAAAGGTTATCTCTTTCGGGACTCCGTTGTCCTCTAATATTTTCTTTTTGTAAGTTTATGCTTTAAACAAAAAAAGAGGGCATGGACACCCTCCTGGAAATTTTTATTCCCATCCTGTTTGCCATACCTCTTTATATCAGCATTTCTATTCTATTGACAGCGCAATCTTTAAGATTTCTTTGCGGGGGAGGTCGCCTTTAACCGTAAACACCCACTCGCCACGCTGCCATCGGACGGAGGTATAAACCCTTGCAGGGTCACCGCCGGAGCTGGTTTCTTGCAGGCGGGCTTTGACCCCGTTCAGATCAATTAATTGGCCGCCTTCTTCTCCCATCGCGCCCGCCTCAGCCGCCCGGCTTTGGGAGAGCGTAAAAGATTTTTGGTCCGCTACCAGGTACCCCAGGCAAACTGTCCCGGTTTCCCAGGTTACGTCTTTCAGTTCGGTCTCAGGCGGCAGGTAGCCTGGTACCGCCGGAGTGAACCCAACTTCCCGGATGGCTTCCTGCAAGGTCCCCTGGGGCAAAGCAGCCCTGCTTGACATGAACAATTTGGCAGCGCCGGAGGATTGGCTGCTTGCCATGGGTATGATCTGTTCCTCTAAGTCGGGAGCGGGCGCCAGATCTGCGGCGCCATTTTCTTCCCTATCGGGAGCCTGCGTCAAATCTGCGGCGCCATTTTCCTTCATGTTGAAAGACTCTCCGCCCCCTTGCCCGGGGGGCGCCTCCTTCCGGGCTGCAGCTTCCGCGTTCAGGTTATCTGCATCTTGCATAACAGTGGTCGTGTCTTCAGCCGCCGGGGCCTTTTCAGTCACCAATGGACTGCGGGTCTTAGGCTGCGCTTC
>DNIT01000212.1:3172-3293 GCA_003489345.1 Pelotomaculum sp.
TCTTATCCGCGTTCTCAGAAGCAGACTGGCTTTCGGGCACGGACATCACCACAGCAGGGTTTTTGAGGGACGGATCGAAGAGCTTGTAGTAACCAAAGAGTCCAACCGCAGCTACCAGCAT
>DNIT01000212.1:3422-5626 GCA_003489345.1 Pelotomaculum sp.
CTTCCCTGTCTGCCGCTTTTTCTCCCCGGCCAGGGCCTGCCCGATTCTTTGGCTAAGGTTGGCAGGGACCTCTATTTCCGTAACCATTTCAATGACGGTTGCCCTTAATATGTCATCCGCGTTTTTGGTCAGCTGGAATTCAGCCCGGCAGTTCGGACATACAGCCAGGTGTGCCTGTATCTCATGTTCCTCCTTGGCAGAGAGTGACCGGTCAAGCAGGTCGTTAAATTTACGCATTATCTTCTCACAGCGCATACTCGTTTCCTCTCTCCAATTTTTCTCTAAGCAGGTTACGAGCCGAGTTCAGCCTTGATTTGACGGTCCCGACCGGAATCCCCAGCGCTTCTGCAACCTTCTGCACGCCAAAATCGTTTCCATAAAAGAGGGTGAGTACCAGACGGTGCTCCGGGCTCAAGGTAGAGATTGTTTCCTTCAGATCTAACCTCTGTTCCACTTCTGCCATATCCCCATTTCTCGTTACAGGGTTATTAGATATCTTATGCATCGCCAAGCTGTCCCGGTTCTGTTTGCGAAGCCTGTCATAGCATAGGTTTACCACAATCCTGTACAACCATGTTTTGAAAGAAGATTCCATACGGAAGGTATGCAGCTTGCGAAAACAGGTTAAAAAAGCCTCCTGGACCACATCCTCAACCTCAGTGTGGTCACGCAAAACCATGGACGCGGTGCGAAATGCATCGGCCGAATACAGTTGCACCAGTTGGGTAAAGGCATCACTATCACCTGATTGAGCTGCCCTGATCAGACTCGTTTCGGACAAAGTCCTATCTCCTGTCATCCCAATTTATCTTAAACGCTTTTTAGCGGCTTATAAATTTAGACGCACACTTTCGCCGCCGGGTTCATATGAATTCTGGCTGCTTGATATGTGGAACAAGTTGTCCCTTAGAAGGCTGCTTATTGACATATCTTACATTGAATGTCATACTATAAATGGCAAAATATTCCTGGGAAGTGTGTCGGGAACACAGCAGGGTCCGGGGCCCGCTACCGGTTCGATTCCGTGTCTTCCCCAAAAACAAGGAAGCCCTGGCTTTTAGCTGGGGCTCTCCCTTTTTCCGGGTCGTTCCCCGCACCGCTATGCCGGCATAGAAAAATCACTTTAACCCATTATAACTTAAAGGAGAACGATGAAGAGAAGGAAAATTTAGTTTGTTCTTCATAAAGATTGAGGGATTATACGGGGATTGCTGATTATGATACCCTGTGATAAGAGATCACGCGTTTCCGCGCTATGTGTGGGTGTTAATTCGCAGCCACAATTTCCGGTCCATACCCGGCTGGTGTGGCGCGTCCTGCCGCCTTGCCGACATAGTAACATAGCTGCTTGAGAAGTTTATTGTCAAACTCCAGGCCCAGCTTTTCAAAGTGGTTCAGTGCGGCGACCGCCTCCTCGAAGGAACAGTTGCCGGCACGTTCCCCGATGCCGTTTATTGTAGTGCTTAAATATTTGGCGCCGCCCTTATAGGCTGCCAGCGTGTTGGCGGTGACCATGCCAAAGTCATTGTGGCCGTGAAATTCAATATCCATTCCGGTTTCTGCTGCCAGCAGCTCAATTACCTGCCTGGTCCTGAAAGGCTCCAGCATTCCCACTGTATCCGCAAAGCGCAGGCGCGACGCTCCTTCCCGGCAGGCCTGACCGGCCAACTGGATTAAAAAGTCCAGGTCCGCCCTGGACGCGTCTTCCAACCCCACCGTAACATTGCAGTCGTGCTCCCTGGCGTAAGAGACGACCCTTCTCATGTTTTCAATTACCCAGAACCTGTCCTTTCGCAATTTATGCTTGATGTGGATGTCAGAGGCAGGCAACGTTATATGCGTATTTTTCACGCCGCAGGCCAGGGAAGCCTTAATGTCGCCAATAACCATCCTGTTCCAGGTGGATACGACGGCATGAAGTCCCAAACGGGAAATGGCTGCCACCGCCTCTACTTCCGGAGAACCCATGGCGGGAACGCCGGCCTCAATCTGACTTACCCCCAGTTGATCCAGCATCCTGGCGATGCAGACTTTTTCGATTACAGAAAATGCCACTCCCGGCGCCTGCTCACCGTCACGCAGGGTGGTGTCCACAAAATAAACTTTTTCCATATCATATCACCTTTTGCTCTACTACGATATTAAGGGTGCCGTATACTTGCGCCTTTACCCTTTATTCGCCCCTATAGCCACCTATACTGTCT
>DNIT01000212.1:5634-7697 GCA_003489345.1 Pelotomaculum sp.
ATATTCATATCACCTTTTACTCTACTACGATGTTAAGGGTGCCGTATCTTGCGCCTTTACCCTTTCGCCCCTATAGACACCTATATTGTCTGGCGAATAATGGTCGACAGTTCCCGCTTGACCTGGTGCAACATCTTTCCGCTGGTGGCAGGCAACTGAGCCAACTCTGCCTGGGGGATAAAGGGGATTACTTTCATTGTATAAGCGCCGGCCTGTTTAACCACAAGAGCCACCTCTTTTAAATGCTCCTCGTTTAACCCGGGTATTAAGACCGTGTTGACCTTGATCAATATGCCTTTTTTTCTTGCTTCCCGCATTCCGGCCAACTGCTTGTTTAGAAGAAGTTCTGCAGCGGAGATTCCCCGGTAAGGCTGATTGTTGTAAAAAACCCAGCCGTATATTTTCCGGCCCAAAGCGGGGTCGACGGCGTTAACCGTCACAGTGACCGCCCTGACACCAACAGCATAAAGCTTTTCCGCATAATCTTCCAAAAGCAGGCCATTGGTGCTGACGCACTTGAGCAACTGTGGAAAGTGATTGTGCACACGTTCCAAAGTATCCAGCGTTTCCTTGTTAGCGAGGGGCTCGCCTGGCCCATTAAAACAGACTACCCGGATCCGCTCGCTCTGCCGCTGCGCGTTATGCAGCTTCTTAAAGGCTTCCCGGGCTGACATTGTTTTGCTGACGCGGCCTGGAAGATTGTCGTTCATACAGTCGTAGACCCTGGAGCAGTAATGGCACCTGATATTGCAACCGGCAGCAACCGCCAGCGGATACCGATCAAACCAACGTTCAACAGCGGAATTGAAACAGGGGTGCTGGCTCAATATCCACTTTTCCTCAAGAGACATTGCTAACCACAACTCCTATCCTACCCCTGGAAATAACTGTGCAGCTGTTCACCCACAGATCGAATCTAAAAAATGCAGGTGAATGAATTCTTCGCACAGAAGTTACATGCTTTACACAGGTCCGGCGCTGGTGCGCCGTGTTTAGCGACACTGGCGTCTAACTTAAGAATTTATCCTTTTAAGGCTAGTTGAAAATACAAACAGGATTGTTATATGATCATAATGGCCGCACCCGGAACCGGGCGCCTTATGGTCAGGGGGATCCCTTCCCATCCGGACGGGTACGGCCATATTTTATTCAATTGATAAACAGCAACTTATGCTGCAAACTGTTGCGGTTGCATGATTACCTCAACCGCTCTTTTTACCGGCCTTCTCTAATTTCTCAGCCGCTTGTTTAAGCCCGTTTTCGACGGTGTCGTACAGCTCAAAACTTAAGATACCTTTTTTGAGCAGCCTTTCCCTGGCGTGGTAGCCAATACGCAAAGACAGCACAACATGGCAGTCCTGCAAAGCGTTCACGGTATTGTGCCGGTCTTCTTCATCGCAATCTTCCTTCCCATTGCAGTAACGGACCACCTTACGCTTTTCAACCAGTTGAAACACCTCACCGTCTCCCCTGTAGATGGCAAACTCCGAGGTGTGACCGAAGTGCCGGTCCACCAACCTGCCGTCTCTGGTAGCCACGGCAATGCGATATTGTTCCCGGCCAGGTTTTCCCGGGACCTCCGGGCGGGTCTCTTTGGTGACTTCCGGATCGCGAAAATCCAAAGACCGGTCATCTCCCAACAAGCCGATGGCATCGGCCCGGCATTGCCGGCAATGGCTCATTTGTGGCAGCACAACCGCACAAATGTCCCTCATGATCTTAATATCCCTCATACTGGTCTGGGCATAGTTTTCAAAAGTACTCCCCTCGGCCGGGATCAGCGGCATAATGTTGGTGAGCGAGGCCCCCAGATCCTTTACATTTTTGACGATAACCGGCACGTGACTGTCGTTGATACCCTGGATCATCACGATGTTGACCTTGACCAATACTCCTTGAGAAGTTAATTCCTTTATCCCTGCTGTCTGATTCTGAATTAAAATGGAGGTGCCGTAAGCACCCTGGTATCTTTTACCCTGATAATGCACATGCTGATAAATCTTTTCCCCAATAGCCGAATGCAGACAGTTAACCGTGACAGTGACATGCCGCACACCCAGTTT
>DNIT01000002.1:0-249 GCA_003489345.1 Pelotomaculum sp.
GAAACCATCTTTGAAAGGTTTTTTCGACTGGATGCCTCACGTTCTTCACAAACAGGGGGCGCTGGGCTTGGCCTGGCAATCGCCAAAGAGATTGTTACCGCCCACGGCGGTACGATTACAGCCCAAAGCGGTGTGAGCAAGACAACGTTTACCGTTGTTCTCCCAACCGGAGATTTGGAGTTGAGCAAAAGCAAACAGCTATCTTAGGGAAATCATAAGTTCTTCATAAGTCTTTCTTAAGGTTTTGAT
>DNIT01000002.1:500-710 GCA_003489345.1 Pelotomaculum sp.
TTTGGCGGCCATTCCACCGAATACGAGGTATCCTTGCAATCGGCTTGTTCGGTGATCGAAAACCTTCACCCTGAAAAGTATCATGTCATTCTGCTGGGCATTACCCGTCAAGGAGAATGGATGAAATATGGTGGCGGCATCCGGCAAATTCAAAACGACACCTGGCGGCAACATGATTCCTGCGTACCGGCTGTCATTTCACCGGACCGC
>DNIT01000002.1:869-1315 GCA_003489345.1 Pelotomaculum sp.
ATTCCCATTGACGTGGCGTTTCCTGTTCTGCACGGTAAAAACGGCGAAGACGGCACGGTCCAGGGCTTGCTTGCAATGGCAGGTATCCCTTGTGTTGGATGCGGGACGCTTAGTTCGGCTCTGTGCATGGATAAAGATATTGCGCACAGGCTGGCACACTTGGCAGGGATAAAAACCCCCAACTCCATTGTCCTGCCGTCTCAAATCCCGGATAAGAGGTTATCAGAACAGACCGCTCATTTGCAATACCCGTTATTCGTTAAGCCGGCCAATGCCGGCTCATCCTTGGGGATCACCAAGATTTACGATGCGGGTGATTTATCGGGTGCGGTTGAAGCGGCTTTCCGGCATGACTATAAGGTTATCATTGAGGAAGCCATTGCAGGTTTTGAAGTCGGCTGCGCTGTGCTCGGCAACGAAACACTTACGATTGGCGAAGTCGATGA
>DNIT01000002.1:1563-7695 GCA_003489345.1 Pelotomaculum sp.
TTTGCACGGGTGGATCTGTTTCTGACCCCTGAAAATGAAATCGTCTTTAACGAAGTGAATACCATTCCCGGCTTTACCTCCCATAGCCGCTACCCCAATATGCTAAAAGGTATCGGGATGACCTTTGAACAGATTGTAGATGAGTTGATCAGGCTGGCGATGCAGTCATGAGAAGGCTCCGATTTGGGAGGACGGACATTGCCAAAGGTTACTTGATCCTTGTCAATCCATTGCATCCCTTTAGGGGCGATATGCCAAAGGATTGCCTTGTATCCGTGCGCCCCGATACTATGCATATTCTTTTGGAAAGGCAAGCCGCAAAAATGCTGGCGGAGGTCACCGCCTTTTTAGGCTGCGAGCATCAGATCGTCCCGGTCAGCGGCTATCGAACCATGCGGGAACAGCAGACCATCTATGCGGCTTCCCTGCATGAACACGGGGAGGAGTTCACCCGAAAATATGTTGCCATTCCCGGCTGCAGCGAACACCAAACGGGCCTTGCCATTGATCTGGCCGAGAACAAGGATGATATTGATGTTATTCGCCCTGATTTTCCATACACCGGCATCTGCGGGCGTTTTCGGAAGCTCTCGATCCAATATGGATTTACCGAACGCTATCCGGCCGGGCGTGAGCAGATTACACACATTGCCCATGAACCGTGGCATTTCCGCTATGTAGGGTATCCCCATTCACAAATGATGAAAGAAAGAGCGTTGACGCTAGAAGAATATACGGACTATCTGAAACAGTACCCCTACCGGGGCGCTCACCTGCGTTTCAAGCGCAATAGACGTGATTTTGAGATTTTCTATGTTCCTGTCCAGCGTGATCATGAAGCGATTATAGAAATTTCCGATGGAGTTCCTTATCAGGTTTCAGGCAACAACGAGGACGGCATTGTGGTGACCTTATGGAGGGATCGCTGATGACGATACCTCAAAGAAAAGAATACGCCGGCATTGACTATTTCAGGCTGATAGCAGCCTTCCTTGTAGTTGCGATTCATACATCGCCCCTGGCGGGATTAAATGAAACAGCCGATTTTGTTTTAACCAGGGTTCTTGCCCGTGTTGCGGTTCCTTTCTTCTTTATGGTTTCAGGGTTTTTCCTGCTTTCAAAAACGGAAGCAGAAAAGCTGAATTTCTATGGATTGGCGGTGCTTTTGAAAAAAACTGCTTTCCTATATGGCATCGCCATCCTGCTCTATCTGCCGCTGAATATCTATGCGGGAACACTGGGAGAATGGAGGTACTTGCCCAATCTCCTGAAAGACATTGTTTTTGACGGTACGTTTTATCATTTGTGGTATCTTCCGGCAGCCATCTTCGGTGCCTGCATTGCTTGGCTATTGCTCAAAAGGCTGCCATCCAGACAGGCATTTATCATCAGCCTGATTTTGTATATCGTTGGGCTATTCGGTGACAGCTATTACGGTATTTCTGAAAAAATCCCGTTTCTTAAAGCAGTTTACCAGAACTTGTTTTGGTTTTCCGACTACACGCGAAACGGCTTGTTTTTCGCCCCTGTTTTCTTCATGCTGGGTGCGCTGCTGGCAAGACAGACGAAAAGGATACCTCTGAAAACCTGCTTAATTGGACTTGCGGTGTCCTTTGTGTTCATGCTCACAGAAGGACTGCTGCTGCACGGTTTTAAGCTTCCAAAGCACGACAGCATGTATTTGATGCTTTTGCCCTGCATGTTTTTTCTGTTTCAGAGCCTGCATTTTTGGAAAGGGAAAAACCCTAAATATCTGCGTAACCTATCCATGCTTATTTATCTGATTCATCCGGCGGTTATCGTGGTAGTTCGTGGTTTTGCGAAAGCGACAGGGCTGCAAAGGCTACTGATAGATAACAGTGTCATTCATTATCTGGCCGTTGCGTCAGGCTCCTTTGCCGCTGCCATCGTGCTTGTCATGATTTTGGATAGGAAACGTACCCATCAGTCCAACTCTAGGCAACGGCATCAGGATCGGGTATGGGCCGAGATCAATATGCGCAACTTGCGCCATAACGTACAGGTCCTGCGGGATGCGCTTCCTGTCGGATGCGAAATCATGGCTGTGATCAAAGCAAACGCATATGGGCATGGAGCTGCCGGAATATCGGCTTATCTGCATCGCATTGGTGTTGATTCCGTTGCCGTTGCCACGATTGATGAAGCTATCTATCTGCGCAAGAAAGGAACGAAAGGGGAAATCCTTATCTTAGGCTATACATCTGAGGCAAGAACCTCCGAGCTTTTTCGCTACCGTTTATCGCAAACCGTAGTGGATGCGGAGCACGCGCGGGAGTTGAATCGTTTCGGCAAACCGATACAGATTCACATTAAAGTGGATACAGGTATGAACAGGCTGGGAGAAAATTATCGGCATGGATCTGAAATAGCTTCTATCTTTGACTGTGAAAATCTTAAGGTCAGGGGGATTTTTTCCCATATGTCCGTGTCGGATAGCACGAAAACCGGCCATGTTGCTTTTACCAAAGCACAAATTGAGCATTTCTATGAGCTTCTGGACAGGTTAAAGGCAAAACACATTCAGCTTCCCAAAATCCACATACAAAGCAGTTACGGGGTTTTGCATTATCCTGAACTACAATGCGGCTATGCCCGAATCGGGATTGCCCTTTACGGCGTTTTAAGCACATTTGATGCACAGACCAAATGCGCATTGGATTTAAGGCCCGTTTTAGCCTTAAAATCGAAGGTTGTCCTGGCCAGAACGATTGAATCGGGAGAGAGTGTTGGCTATGGCCGGGAGTTTGTCGCGGAGCAAGAAACGAAAGTTGCGGTCATTTCCATTGGCTATGCAGACGGTTTCCCGCGCAGCCTATCCACGGGGAAAGGCCATGTTTTAATTCACGGGTGCCGTGCCCCGATTATTGGCCGCATCTGTATGGATCAGCTTATGGCTGATGTTACCGGGCTTCCTGCTATAAAGAGGGGTGATGTTGTCACGCTGATTGGTAAGGATGGCTCCGAAGAAATTACAGCAGAGCAGGTGGCGGTAAACGCTGGGACAATCACCAATGAGCTGCTTAGCAGATTGAGTGATCGCTTAGAAAGGGTATTTCTTGATCTCTAAAAAAATATGGGGCGGCGTGGGAGGCCTGAACATCCCCGAACCAACCGATGAAATGTTGCGCAAAAGCAGAGAAACGGCGCAGCCCTCCGGCTGAACCGCTCCTGTTCACAATACTTCCTGATGAACGCCGGCTTTCGCCGGCAATTTGTTGGTTCATTGACTAGGTTTTATCCGGCGGCTGACCGCCGGTCACGAAAAATTACAGGTCCGGTTTACTCAACAGGTTTTTTCACACTGTCATCAATAACGGGGGCTTTAAATGGTTCGCCCAGACCGCTGATGGTAAACTGACCGTTCATGTCATACTTAATCCTTATTTCCTCAGGAGCCTGCTCTCCGCTTTGGTCGGTGTCAGGGTCGGTGTCAGGGTCGGTGTCAGGTTCCGGGTTCTCCATGGTCAGATCCACCTTGGCATCGAAATTGATGATGTCGCTAATCAGCGTTTCCTTGTCGATCAAAATTGTGTAGAAGTAATCAAAGCTGGCGTTTTCCATTACCTTTTGCAACTCTTGCTGCATATCGGCGGGATTTTCCTGTGCCGCCCCGCTGGCCGCAGCCTGCATGGCCTGTTGGAAGATTTCCTGGAAATTCTCCATGAACTTATCAACATCCAGAGAAGCATTCAACACATAGTAATCTTTGCCGTCCACTGTCGTGTCGTTGCCGTAGTTCACCAGCATCCCCATTTCCTTCATTTGCGCGACAGCCTTAAGAGGATTGGACTGGATATCCTGCTGTTGTTTCCAAAATTCCGGGGAGAAAGGCAGCTCCATGGCCTGCCATTCCTGACCGGGCATTTTCATGTACATTTTTTCTTCATCCATGTACGTTTCCACAGTCATCTCAGGGATTTGGCCGGCTTCGTCGGCATTGACCTTTTGCGTTATATAGACTTGCAGGGGATCGCTCTGAATCTGACCGGTTAACGACATGCCCAGATTTTTAGGGGCGTCTTCCATGAGCTTCCCGTCGGCCATAATCTCCATGTCTATGTCGAAGGAACCGTCCATAGAATAGGTGTTAACGGCCTGACAGGCGGCATTGGACTTGGCCAGGAGATCGAACGGGGTCATGCCGTCCCTGGTCTCTTCCCTGGTCAGTGACACCAGCAATTTCTCTGCGTCCCAGCCTATTTCAAAACCAAAAGCGCTGCTGACCGCGCGGAGCGGGACATAAACAACATGGTCGGTTTTAACCGCCGCACGCGGCAGCGCTACGGGTTGGTCTCCGAGCACGGCTTCATCTTTGCCGCTGGTCAGAGTTAGGGTCTTCCCGTTTTCGGTAACGGTGAAGACCTCCCCGTTTTCGCTGAAATCGGCGCCGGATAAACGGGCAAAAGCGCCGGCAGATATCATTGTTACATCGTTGTCGAGGTAAAGGGCGGGCGAAGGTACCGTGTCGCCGTTAACCTGCAGCTGGACCTCCCCGGCGGCAAAAGCAGGGGCAGCCAGGACCACGGTTATCAACGCGGACATAACAACAAAAAACAAACTCTTTCTCAAGGTATCATCTCCTTAACCATTAAATAATTTCAACCTATTAAATAATAACATATCTACCGGCAAAAAGGTGACGGTATGCAATCAAATGATTATACATTATTTTACAGTAGATCAAAGTAAAAAAAAAATCTTTTATATACGAATGAGAACCATCGGATGAATCTGTTCACTCTTTTTTGCTTTTTTTAGAAATTTGGATTATATAAGAATTGGCAAAAGGGAGCGGCTTACGGCAGCCGCTCCCCCAAGTTTACACCTTTCGATTTTTCCTGTTGATAATGCTCCCCGTATCCTAGTCGTCTTCGCCGGTTTTTTTTACTTTCGACAGGATCACAGGTACCAGTTCGGCCAGCTTTTCCAAAGTACCCTTCTGCGCAAGGGAATAGATCTTTACATCATCGCCCTGCACGATGATCAGAGCAGTCGGTGCCAGTTTGGCGCCGGCCCCGCCGCCGCTGCCCTTGCCGGTGCCCCGGCTCGGTTCGCTGCCTTCCCCGTCGCCCAGGCCGAAGCCAAAGCTGGCCGTGAGGATGGGAATAATGGTGGTGTTGCCATGAATAATCGGTTCCCCTATGATCGTCTTGGTTGAAACCATGTTGTTCAGACTGGAAAGAATAGCTTCGACGTTCTCCTTAAACATGCTGCGCTGCCTCCTTTTTAAACCTCATTTTGTTTTTAATGACGGACAACCATATGCGTCTGACCGGCTTCCGCCAGAGCACGATTAAACATATGCCCAGCAGTTCCGCAGGGATGATCCTGCTTCGCAAGGAGCCTTTACATTCTAAAACGGCTTCCGTAAAATCAGGCTGCATATCGAGCTTGATCTTGTCCTCGTTGAGCAGAGCCAACAGTCCGGCTAACAGGCCGGTAAGGAGGCCGGTAAGGGCGGGATCGTCTGCGCCGTACCGGCCGGACAGATTAATATCCAGCCTGAAAGCCCTGACCAGACGGCGAAAAAAAGCCATACCGGCCTTGAGCAGATCTCCGTCGCCCCATAATTCAATTGTTTTACGCAGGTTAAAATCATTCTTCTTTTTGACCGTTTTTTGTTTTCCGGGGCGTGGTAAGCTTTTTTCCTTCTTTCCGCCCCGCCATACGGTCAGCCCGCCTATGCGCAATGTAGTATCAAAAGAACCTTCCCGTACCGCGAAGCCCAGCGCCGCCAGCCCGCCGGCCCACTTAAGCCTGGCCTCAATATATTTAACGCCTCCCCATTCACCCCGGCCTGTAAAGTCAAAAGGCATACTCAGCAGGAGGACGAACAGGCTCGCGGCTGCTGTTACAATTACCAGGATTGGAGTCAAGGCCGATCCCCCCTGGTCAAACTTCTCCTGGCAAACTTCCAGAGACTTTTGCCAAAAGAAAAGCCGCCTGGTTTGCGCATTTTCGGATTGACAGTCTGGTTCAACCGGGAAATCAGACCTGCGCCGGGCAAAAAACCGGCCCCGACCAAAAACGGCTGCCAGGCCATCTCCAGCACGTCCCAAATGCCGGCGCTTTCTTTTTGCCCTTCTGCCCGGCCATGGACAATTGAAGTTA
>DNIT01000002.1:7811-9034 GCA_003489345.1 Pelotomaculum sp.
CTGTTGACGCAAGTAAGGCAGTTCGGGGGGAGGCGCAACTGTCTCCGTTTCCGCCAGTTCCAGCCAGATGAGCTTCAAGCGGGCCAGTTCCCGGCGACAGGAGGGGCAGGAGCTGAAATGCTTTTCCATTTCCTGCCTGTCAAATTCATTCAGTTCATGATCCATATACGCTTGCAGGTTTCCCAGGTTGCAGCTCATTTTATCCCTCCCAGCCGTATTGCTCCGCCATATCCTGCCGCAAACGCCGGCGGGCCCGAAACAGATGCGTTTTCACTGTCCCCTCCGGCAGCCTGGTTATCTCAGCGATGTCCCGATAGCTCATACCCTCCTGGTGGCGGAGTACCAGGACCAGACGGTACACGGCCGGCAGCCGTTCAATCATCTCCCAAAGGAGGCGGCGGGTGTCCCGCCATTCCACCTCCCGGGCCGGATCCGCAACGGCCGGCTGCACGTCAGCCAGGGTCAAGCCTTCATCAAGCGGTTGTTCGAGGGATACTCCGGCGGGCGACCGCCGGTTTAAGAAGTTGTAACACGCATTTACAGTTATCCGGCGCAACCAGGGTTTAAAGGCCCGGTTAATTTGAAAGCCGTCCAGGCCGTTGATCACTTTAATGAAGGTTTCTTGGGTTAAATCCAGGGCGTCTTCCCGGTTTCCGGCCAGACGGTAGCATAAGCTGTAGATATAGCCCTCATAACGGGCCAGCAACTGGCGGTAACCCTCTTCCCGTCCTGCCCGGCACAAGCCGATTAGCTGCTGATCATCCATATCCAAGGGAGCGCCCCCTTCCAACCGCTACTATACTAATACACGAGAAAAAATAAAAAGTTTCAGGATACGATAATTTCTCAAGGATATTTTCTCTTCAGGACAGTAATTCATGCTTCCTGGATTATATTTACATTGTTTTTGAGATCATATATGATGTTTTATTTCCTTTCTGGTCCATTGACTTAAAGGGGGAACAGCGACATCAGCTGCTCCCCCGAGTTTTTCATATAACGCCCTGGAGTCTTTAATCCTTGAACCATTTCTCATAGATCATGTCATACTGACCGTTGGCCTTAATTGTTTGCAAACCGGAATTTAATTTCTGAAGGAGTTCCGGATTGTCTTTGGACACTGCTATTCCATAATCCTCAACAGCAAATTTTTCACCCGCTAATCTAAGGTCGTAACCCTGTTTGATAAAATTTGTGGCTATCGGATAATCGCTTATTACAGC
>DNIT01000204.1 GCA_003489345.1 Pelotomaculum sp.
TGGGGGATTGATGTTTTCATTCATTTCCTCATCATACCTCCTCAAATATTAAAACAAGTAACAGTTTCATCGTTTGTTCTCTCCTGTCCCATCCATGCCTGGGTTAATTTTTATTTTATCGCATCAATAAAAATCAGCGTCAGCGCGGTATACGCTCCGAGCACAAGTACAGGCAACCCCAGCAGAACAGCCAACACCGTCAATTGCCTGCTTTTTTTCTGACGCGCGGCAACCGCGCAGATAATGCACCCTGCCAATGCCGTGGTAAACAAAACAACCGCAATCCATAACTCCATGATGCTCCTCCCCTTTCGCCCGCATACTCCTGACCGTTTAGAAATCAAATCATATACAACTCTAAACCCACAGACCCCTATAAACCGGTCGTCATAGCCATCCATATAGACATTTCCGCTCTGATAAGCGCAAGCATAAGCGGTGCCCATCGTACCGGTCGGCTCATCCACATCCAACCGATATACGTAGCATTATTCACCTTCAATGTCCATCAGGTCAACCAGCGTCATTGTATACTGCGTGTCATCGCTGTATACCGCAATATTGCCATTGTCCCCTCATTTCTGCCGGTTCCTTTTCATATCCCGGCACGATCCAAGGGTAGCAGAAAAATTTCTCCCTGTGTGAAAGGTTAAGAAATCTTAACCTTTTAAGAAAAGGAATTTTACGGTATTCTATTCTAATATAAATTATGGTATAATAACCCAGTAAACGGGGTTATTATACGCCTCCGGCTGAATTGACTGCATGCGAAATTTTTTGCTTGCAGAAAAACGCATATACGCGTTTATACCATGGTTTCTTTGAAATTCATGGTAAATGATTGGGAGGTTATGGAATGAAAAAAGTAAAGCTTCTATTGGTAGAAGATGAAACCGATGTGCTCCAAAACAATCGGGAATACTTTGAAGGCAAGGGATATGAGGCAGTCTGTGCAGCCACCCTTGCAAAGGCGCGGTTTCAATTAGAGGAACACTCTCCCGACCTGATTCTGTTGGATGTGATGATGCCGGATGGCTCCGGCTTTGACTTTTGTGCCGAGCTGAGGCAAAAAACTAACGCCCCCATCATCTTCCTGACCGGCAGGGATGAAAATGAGAGCGTGATTAAGGGTCTATTGCAGGGCGGGGACGATTATGTCACCAAGCCCTATGACTTAAATGTACTGAGTGCGCGGGTAGCGGCGCAGCTTCGCAGAACAGGCGTTATGACTGCCGGAAAAATCGAACTTTCCCCGCTGACCATTGATTTTTTGGCCGGAGAAGCGACGCTGGACGGGGAGCACATCCCCCTGACGCAAAAAGAATTGCAGCTTCTCGGCTGCTTTGCCCTGTTTGTGGGGCGGCGGCTCAGCTTTGAGGAAATCTATCGCCGTGCGTGGGGCGAAACCTCTCACGGCGCTTCAGGGACAATCAAGACCCATGTGGCAAATCTGCGCAAGAAGCTGAAGCTGGATGAGAACGGCTGGTTTGAGCTGGTAAGCTCCGGCAGAAGCGAGTACATCTTCAGCAAGGTTCGGTATTAGTGCCTTATTGCTCTAAAACATCAAATAGAAACAAGAATTTGATTTTTTACAATTGCATGGTTCCGCTATTCAGGTTGCGGGCATCACTCGCTTTAGTAACTTACTGATGCAAAGCATAAATAAAAAACAAGATTATTTATGTTTTGCATCAGTGGGTTCCTATATTGGGGTGTGGGCGAAGCCCACTTTATTACAGGGCAGGGTAAAGAAAACCGAGGTTCCGCGCCCTTCCTCGCTTTTGATCCATATTGCTCCACCATGCTGTTCCACAATGTGCTTACAAATAAATAATCCAAGTCCGGTGCCGGTATCCTGACTACCGCCGGATTTTTTTTTGGGGCTGTACCGCTCAAAAATTCGGGGAAGCTGTTGGGGATTGATACCTGTACCGGTGTCCTCCACACAGACTGCAATATTAGGGCCCTCCCGCCTTGCGGACACGGTAATCAGACCATTTGCCGTAAACCGTACCGCGTTGGAAATCAGGTTGACGATGACCTGTGAGATTCGCGCGGGATCGGCATGGACGGCGGGAATTTCGCTTTCGATGCGGATATCCAACCGGTTTTGGTTCTTATTCAGTATCGGGTAATGGGTTTCAACGGCGGTATGGATGATTTCATCCACATAGCAGCGCACCGGCTCCATAACCATACGTCCTTCCTCCATGCGGGTCACATCCAGAATCTGCCCTACCATCAAAGAAAGCCGCTCCGCCTCGGAGGAAATGAGCGTCATCCGACGGGATACCTCCGCGTCGTCGAGCATGCCCGGCTGCTGTGCAAGCAGCTTTGTTGTCTGCGCATAACCGGACATCACCGTCAGCGGCGTTTTCAATTCATGGGAGACATTGCCTAAAAACTCGGTTTTCATCCGGTTCAGTGTTTCCAGCGCATTCTTTTCCGTCTCCAGCTTCTCCTCCGCTTGTCTTGCTTCGGCCAGAAGCCTGTTGTTCATGAGAAACAGGGAAACCGTCTGCGCCAGTACGAATATCAGCATGGCCATTTCCGATATGGGCACATTGGGTCCGTCACCGAAAATATCGCTGTACATTAAAATATCCGACAGAGCGGCAAGAAAAAAGACCGCGATGCCATATATAGCGGCTGCCTGCTCTTTTGCCGGACAGCGCATGTTCCAAAATAGCCCGGCAATGCCGGGAACGATGCATAACACCAACAGTATCTGATAATAGACCAGTACCGAGGTATAGAAGATGGAGTCCCCAAACAGTATGCATATGCCATAAACGCAGGAACCGGCGATTGCCGTATATTGAACGCCACGCAGAAACCGGCTTTTGGCGTATTGCTCGAGATACAGAGAAAGAAAAACAGTCAGCAGCACCACGCTCAGGTATTCCAGCATGAACGAGAGCTTACCGCTTATGGGAAAGTATGTCCATGCCTGGCTTTGCAGGCATTCCCGCAGTGACATGACAACGCAAGCCAGTGCGAAATACAGGGTCACTCTTGTGTGGGACAGCAACAGGTAAATGCCCAACAGCAGTACCGCCGCACACAAAAGTGCTCCTGCGACTGCCATACCCTTAATCCGGTTAAAAGCGAAGGGATCGGAAGTTGTTCTTCCTTTGCTCAGGCTCAGTCCCGCAAGGGATGCACCTCGTTTGGCATGATAGAATTGGGCACTGTGGAGGATGATTTCCATTTTTCCGTTTACGGCGGATGCGTTGAAGCTGATGTTATTTTCCCATACCTCTGTAGTCTGCTTTGTGGTTCCCGGCTCACCGGTTTTCGCAGTCAAGCTGCCATTTACATAGATGCGCATAGCATGACGGCCGGAAAGGGTAAAGGTCAGGCTATATACCGCGTTGTTTTCCGGGAGTGTCAGAACGAATCGTTGGGACAGGTAATCGGCAGGCAGTTCAGCGTATCGTTCAACGCTTTCGGGTGCGGCTGTATCCACATTTTCCGGCGTCAGGTAGGCGCCGGGGTAATAAAGCTTACCGGGAACCAGGCGGATAACCGTTTTATCTAAATCCGTTATCCCGGTCAGGTCGTAAACACCATTTTGCTCCGTGACAGTGATGCTTGGGTATTCTGCACCTGCAAACCACGCCCACGCAAGCCTGACCAGCGCCGTCAGCGCAGCCAGGGTGAGAAACGCTGCCAGCAGAATGAATGGAAGCTTATGTTTTTGTATCACATCCGAGAAACAAAAAGCTTTTGTTCCCTTTGCCATGGCAGTTTCCTCCTTCTTTACGTAATTGTAACTATAATTTTAGCATAGTGTCCGACGAATGAAAAGCAGGCGTAAAAACAGGCAACATTGAATCCATCTATCCTTTCTGAAAAAACGCAATCACAGTTTTGTGATTGCGCCCACAAACGAAAAAAAAGATGCTATGCTGGAAACCACAGGAAGGAGGGAGCACTTATGCCGGAAATAATAAGTGTACATCCTAAACTCCCCTAGAGTTTATA
>DNIT01000174.1:0-342 GCA_003489345.1 Pelotomaculum sp.
ACGACTGTGTCGCCGTATCATTCGCGATCAATAAAAGCCTTGCTTTTCCTTTGTTAAGGTTGCTTTTCACCGCAAAAGCTCCTGAAACAAGCTTACCAGCCCGCTGTCCCAAACTGATTAATCTTTCTACCGTCACTATTTTACCAGCCCCTGCTTCAGTACCTCCAAAATATCCTGCGTTATGGTGCGCTGCAGGGCTTTGTCCAGGCGTTTGCCCTTGATCGCTTTTTGCAGACATTCTATTTGCGGACAGATATAGGCGCCGCGGCCGGAAAGTTTTCCGGTCGGGTCGAGCTCAATTTTATCGTCGGGCGTCCGCACTATACGGATTAGTTCTTTTTT
>DNIT01000174.1:479-4747 GCA_003489345.1 Pelotomaculum sp.
TCACCCGACACACATGCGCTGGGGAATCTTTTTTACCCTGGGCACCCGGCCAACCCCCTATTCGTCTTCCTCTTCAAACAGTTCTCCATATTCATCAGGGTAAATTTCCCGCATCTGCGTCTCACTCTTGATATCTATTTTCCAACCTGTAAGCTTAGCTGCCAGACGTGCGTTTTGGCCCTCTTTACCGATGGCCAGGGAAAGCTGGTAGTCGGGCACAATCACCCTGGCAATTTTTTCCTCCTCCCATATCTCTACAGCGACAACCTTGGCCGGGCTTAACGAACTTGCTACAAATTTGGACGGGTCGGGATTCCATTTGATGATATCAATTTTTTCTCCGTTAAGTTCGTTGACAATATTCTGCACCCTCATGCCCTTTGGTCCGACGCAGGAACCAACCGGATCAATATTTTCATCTTTGGAGTAAACCGCTATTTTTGAACGGGCGCCTGCTTCGCGGGCGATGCCTTTAAGTTCCACGACACCCTCATGCAGCTCGGGAACTTCCAGTTCAAAAAGCCTTTTTAAAAGACCGGGGTGCGTTCGGGAAACAAGAATTTGGGGACCCTTGGTGGTCTTCCTGACTTCAATAATGTATGTCTTCAGCCTTTCCCCGTGCCGGTACTCCTCTCCAGGCATCTGCTCTGAAGGCGCCAGGATCCCCTCAGTTTTCCCCAGTTCGATAAATACGTTTTTCTGTTCCATCCTTTGGACGACTCCCGTTACAATGTCCCCCTCGCGGTTGGCAAATTCTTCGAAGATAATATTGCGTTCGGCTTCCCGGATTCTCTGGACAACCACCTGTTTGGCTGTTTGGGCCGCAATCCGTCCGAAGTTTCTGGGGGTAACCTCTGTTTCAACAATATCTCCCTGATCGTAATTGGGGTTTATTTGTTGAGCCTCTTCAAGCGTTATTTCCTGCCGCGGATCTTCAACGTGCTCGGTGACCATACGTTGGGTATACACTTTAAAGTCGCCTGTTTCGCGGTCGATGTGCACACGGGCATTTTGCAGGGAACCAAAATTACGCTTGTAAGCTGAAAGCAACGCTGCCTCAATGGCCTCCAGCAAAATATCAACCGAAATGCCCTTTTCTTTCTCAAGTTCTTTAAGGGCCTCCAAAAATTCGGTGTTCATAATTCTTCCTCCCTGAGCTGTTTAAAATTCCACTTCAAGGTGCGCTCCTGCAACCTGTTCAAACGGAATGATTATTTCCGAACCGTTAACAGCCAGCACCACGTCGTTGCCGCGAAGACTAATAAGGCGTCCACGAAAATTCTTTTTGCCTTCAAGCGGCGCATATGTAGTGATATTAGCCAGACTACCACTGAAACGTTCATAGTCGGCAAGCTTTTTTAAAGGTCTTTCGATCCCCGGCGAGGATACTTCCAGTATGTAGGACTGGGGTATCGGATCCTTTTCGTCTAGTATTGGTTCTATTTTTCTGGAAAAGTCCTGACAGTCCTCAATACCTACTCCACCGGGTTTATCTATAAAAATGCGCAGGTACCAGCCGCTGCCTTCTTTTGTGAAGGTCACATCTACCAGTTCCAACTCAGCATCTTCAAATAGCGGCTGGATCAATTCTGCGACTGTCGCTGCTATGTTCTGCTTAGCCAAAAAGGAGCCCTCCTATTATATTTTGCTGCAAGCAATTCTGGTTACTTATTTTTAAACTTATATTCACATCCATGTAAGACGAAAGAGTGGGTAGTACCCACTCCTTGAAAAATCAAAAATCTCCCCTTGCCCCAAACCAGAGTTATTATAACACAAAAGACAATTGTTGACAAGAGTATAGACAGTAACTGCAAGGAAGGAAGGAAAGACATACGCAATATAACTTTCTCCAAACAATTTAACTATATTATTTAGGAAAGCTAAATGGCTTTTAGATCACGGACTACATGCGACATATAATCAACCGCGTCGCAGGCTGCTCCAGGCTTCCCCAAGCCAAGGGCCGCGCTGGACATACGGGCAATATCGCTTTGATTTTGCAAATGGTTGGTAATGACTGCAGCCAGGTCTTTCTCTTCAACCTTAACGCCTGCCTGCATGGAACAAATAAATTCGGTATTCCTTTCCTCTTGTCCCGGCAGGGGATCAACAATGAACATCGGCAATCCCAGCGCCAGAGCTTCAGCGCATGTTAAGCCGCCTGCCTTCCCAACCATGAAATCCGATGCGGCCATCAGCTGGTGAATATTACCTACAAAGCCGTAAAGGCGAATGGCACAGGACAAATCGGGGATAGTTCTTGCTAAACGTTCATAAAGAACCTTGTTGGCGCCACTGACCACGATCAACTGAAGCCGGTTATTGCCGCTACCGAGTGATTTTACGGCAGACAAGAGCGGTCCCATACCTAAACCACCGCCCATAAGCAGGATGGTTGTAAGCTCAGGATCAAGATTGAGATCCAATCTCAAGCGATACTTATCGTAAGGCTTATTGAAGGCAGGATCAATTGGTATGCCCGTGGCCCTAATCCGTTTTTTTTCTATACCGTACTGCTCGCATTGGGGTATGAGAGCTTCGGAACCTATGATATAGGTATCAACATGCGGAAAAATCCAGAATGAGTGAATGGTAAAATCGGTAATAGTGGCAACCGTCGGCCCGTTGAACTTTCCTCTTTTCCTCATATACGAGATAATACCAAGTGGAAAAGGATGGGTGCAAACAATAATTTGCGGTTCGAAATCCCTGATATACGCCATTAATCTGGGTGCGCTCAGGAGGCTCAAGATCCTGTTGAATTCCTCTTTTCCGCGGCCTGCTAAAGGTTGTCCCCGCTCCGAGCGGCGGTAGATATAACCATATAGTTCGGGTGTCATCTTAAGCATTTCCATATAAGTGCCCAGGACAACCTTTTCGAGCAAGGGATTGGCATAGCGGAAGGTATCCAGAATAACAACTTCAGCTTCCGGAGCAAGAGAGCCGCATGCTTTTTTGAGGGCCTCGGCTGTTCGCATATGGCCGGCGCCAACCGATACCGATAAAATAAGTACTTTCCTGAGCTTACTGATTGTGCTCACCCATTTTCAAAGGATCTTTATAGTATATTATAGTTCTGCGAGCATTTTCAGTACGGTTTTTTCCAGTTCCCGGGTTGCCGCCAGGGTTACCTCGCCCGTTTTGCGCGGACGTATTTCAACGCGGTTTTCGGAAACAGCTTTGGCCCCGATGGTTATGCGCAACGGGTAACCAATCAGGTCCGCGTCCTTGAACTTGACACCCGCTCGCTCGGGCCGGTCATCTATTACAGTGTCGACACCGGCATCTAATAACTGCCGGTACAGTTCCTCAGCTAACGCGACCTGGGTTTCGTCCTTGATGCTGACCGGGATCACGACCACCTGGAAAGGCGCTATGGCTACCGGCCAAATAATCCCGTTCTGATCGTGGTTCTGTTCAATTGCCGCGGCCATGGTACGGGAAACTCCTATCCCGTAGCATCCCATGACAATTGGCAGGCTCTTGCCGCTTTCATCCAGGTAGGTTGCGCCTAAAACCTTGCTGTACTTGTCGCCCAGCTTGAAAATCTGCCCTACTTCAATGCCCTTTGCCTCCAGCAGCTTAGAACCGCAGCGAGGGCACGGCTCGCCGGCCTGGACCATGCGGATATCTTTTATCATACTTACTTCAAAATCGCGTCCGGGATTGACGTTAAGGCAGTGTATGTCATTTGTATTGCTCCCTGTTACAGCGTTGACCATAGCCATCACCTCGGGGTCGGCCACAATGGTACAGCCCTTTAACCCCACCGGACCGGCAAAACCTACTGCCGCGCCGGTCACCTGCTGGACAATTTTTGATCCCGCCAGTTCCAACCGCAGACAGCCCAGCGCATTCGAAAGCTTTATTTCATTTATTTCGCGGTCACCCCGTACCAGCGCGGCCACGACTTCTCTTTCCGTCTCGTAAAGAATCGTCTTGATAATTTGTTGGGGAGAAATGCGCAAAAACTGTGCAACTTCTTCGACGGTACGGCAGCCGGGAGTATCAGCCCTGGTTAGCGGGAAGAGCGTCTCTTCAGGCGTTAGCTCACCAACCGGCACGGAAGCCTTTTCATTGTTGGCGGCGTAACCGCAGACTGGATTTTCACAGTAAAGCACAACTGCTTCTCCCGAATCGGCCAGGACCATAAACTCATGGGTATCACTGCCTCCAATAGCTCCCGAGTCTGCCTCCACAGGCCTGAAACGCAAGCCGCAACGTTCAAAAACACGGGTATACGCCACGTACATTTTTCTGATTAT
>DNIT01000174.1:4883-5537 GCA_003489345.1 Pelotomaculum sp.
TCTTTCATGATAAACTCCCGGCCGCGCAGCAGGCCGAAGCGTGGTCGCCGTTCGTCACGGTACTTATTTTGAATCTGATATAACAAGATCGGCATCTGCTTGTATGAATTCACTTCACCACGCACCAGCGCGGTAATGATTTCTTCATGGGTCGGACCAAGGGCAAAATCGCGTTCATGCCTGTCCTGCAGCCGGAAAAGCTCAGGACCATAAACATCCCACCGGCCGGATTCCTGCCAGAGTTCGGCAGGCTGGATGATGGGCATCATAATTTCCTGACCGCCCTGGCTGTCCATTTCTTCCCGGACAATTTGCTCGATTTTTTTCAGGACGCGGACGGCCAGGGGCAGGTAGGTGTAGACTCCCGCTGCCGTCCGCCTGATAAAACCGGCTCTTAAGAGCAGCTGGTGGCTTACCACCTCGGCCTCGGCCGGGACTTCCCGCAAAGTAGGGGCATATAACTCTGTAGCTCGCACGATAAAAACCTCCGGTGTATGTAGAATAATTACCAAATATTGACATGTTGTCTCTTAACAATATATTTTAGAATAGTGCATTCCTCTGTGGTGATGTGCGAATGAACCATCATTATTTTCTACAATGGTGGACATATTTCATGTCATTTGCCTCACCTGTCTCAAGAATATTGCTCGA
>DNIT01000174.1:5812-6603 GCA_003489345.1 Pelotomaculum sp.
GCTTTTCGAGAACCAGTTAACAACGACCTATGAATTTCTTTATATATGAATTTCTTTATATCATAGGGTTTCGATTTCTTTCATGAGTTCTTCCAGCAGCTTCTCTTCCGGGACCTTCCTGACAACCACGCCTTTTTTAAAGATGAGTCCCTCCCCTTTGCCGCAGGCTATACCCACGTCTGCTTCTCTTGCTTCCCCGGGACCGTTGACCACACAGCCCATAACGGCAACCTTGACGGGTTTGTCCAGTACTTTGAGCCTTGCCTCAGTCTCCTCTGCCAGTTTAATAAGGTCAACCTGGGTGCGCCCGCAGGTGGGACAAGAGATCAGATCCACACCACGGCGGCGCAGCCCCAGGGCTTTCAGAATATCATAGGCCACTCTGACTTCATGGAGCGGGTGTCCGGTAAGCGAGACCCTTACGGTGTCACCAATTCCTTCGCTTAATAGGATGCCGATTCCTACCGCTGATTTGACTGTACCGGTTGCCAGCGTACCCGCCTCAGTCACCCCGATATGAAAAGGGTAGTCGACTTTCCTGGCCAGGCTGCGGTAAGCTTCAACCATCAGCGGAATGCTGGAGGCTTTTAAGGATACCTTGAGATCCGTATAGTTCAAATCCTCCAGGATATGGATGTGCCCCATGGCGCTTTCAACCATGGCGGCAGGTGTGACTCCGCCATATTTGGTTAACAGGCTTTTTTCCAAAGAGCCTGCATTTACTCCAATCCTGATCGGGACTCCCCGCTCCCTGGCAGCTGCCGCGACTTCTGCGACTTTGGACCGGCCCC
>DNIT01000174.1:6768-7074 GCA_003489345.1 Pelotomaculum sp.
AGCCGGTAGTCAAAATGGATGTCGGCTATAAGAGGGATGTCAATGCCGCGGATAATTAAAGGTAGAGCTGCGGCCGCCCAGCGGTCGGGAACGGCCACGCGAATGATTTCGCAGCCCTCCAGAGCAAGCTTGTTAATTTGGGCGACGGTGGCAGCGGCATCCCTGGTGTCGGTATTGGTCATGGACTGAACGGACACCGGAGCGCCGCCGCCTACCATTACCCCGCCAACCATAAGCGGGCGGCTTTTTCTTCTGTTCATTTCCTACCCACCTACCTATCCTAAGACAACACCACAACGTTTGCCT
>DNIT01000174.1:7179-13214 GCA_003489345.1 Pelotomaculum sp.
GTTTGCCTTTGAAATCCGGGCGGGCTCCACATCGATAGGAGCACGTTCGTCCGTACCTGCGCTAATTCTGCCCTGGGACGTTTTGAAACGCAAAAATACTAAGGATATCATTATAGGTGATTACCACCATCAACAAGATCAGCAAGCCAAATCCAATCAGGTGAATAAAATTTTCTTTTACTGGATCGACCGGCCGCCCCCTGAGTTTTTCCCAGAACAAAAACAGGATCCTGCTGCCGTCAAGGGCCGGGATGGGAAACAGGTTAAAAAGGCCCAGGTTGATACTTAGAAAGGCAGCCAGCTGGAGCAGGAAAAAGAATCCAACCTCGGCGGCCTTGCCTATTTCGGAGACAACCCTGACCGGTCCCCCAAAATCGGGAGGGGCCTGACCAAAGATCATTTTTGAAAGAAAATCAAGGATCAGAAAGGTAAACCGGCCGGTCCACGCCAATCCCTGGCCAAGCGACTGGATTAGGCCAAGCTTACGGGTACCCGGTCCCACAACGAAACCAATCTTGCCGGCACCGCTTTCATCAGCAATCGTACGGATATTCAACTGCTGTTCCACGTTGTTTCTCAGTACCGTAATTTCAATATCTTGGTTGGGTCGTGCGCTAATCTGCCCAATCAGATCCTCCTGGTTCTCAATCTGTTGACCATTTATCGCCAAAATTTTATCACCCGGCATGATCCCGCCTTGCATGGCGGGGGAGTCGGGCAAGGTGTCTATGGTTACAACCCCGTCGGGAACGCCCTGAAAAGCAAAAAACGTTGCCAACAGCACCGCAGCCAACAGAAAATTCATAAAGGGTCCGGCAAATATAACGGCAATGCGCTGACCGACGGTTTTCTTATTAAACCCCCTCAGTTCATCGCCTTCTTCGATTTCCTCGCTAGGTTCCATGCCGGCCATGCGGACAAAACCCCCCAGGGGCAGCAACCGCACGTTGTACTGGGTTTCTCCCCCGGTCGCCCCGGCTATTTTGGGGCCAAACCCCAGGCTGAATTCAATCACCTTGATGCCAACCATTTTAGCGACAAAAAAATGTCCAAGCTCGTGAAAGAAAACCAAAAGCCCAAAAACAAAAACTGAAGCTGCAAACGTCAACATTTTATCACCCCGGATTTCTCTTAAATCAGAATCTAAGGAATTCTCCAGCCGTTGTTCTCGCCCAAAGGTCTGCTTCCATTATTTCACCCAGATCAGGGGTGTTTATACTGGCGTGTTTTTCCATTACCTTTTCCACCACCACGGGGATACCCAAAAAGGTTACCCTGTTTTGCAGGAAGGCATAAACTGCCGTTTCGTTGGCTGCATTTAATACGGCAGGCATGGTGCCCCCTGTCTTCCCTGCCTCATAGGCCAGACGCAGAGAGGGAAATTTTAATATATCCGGAGCTTCAAAGGTAAGTTTGGGTAACTTTGTCCAGTCAAGCCTGGGCATCGACCCTGCTACGCGTTGCGGAAAGGTCAAGGCATACTGGATTGGCAGACGCATATCCGGCAGCCCCATCTGGGCGATCACGGAACCGTCCTTGAATTCAACTGCTGAGTGGATAATGCTCTGCGGGTGGACAACTACATCAATTTGGGCGTAATCCACCCCAAATAACCACTTTGCTTCAATAACCTCAAGCCCCTTATTCATCAGTGTAGCTGAATCTATGGTGATTTTACTTCCCATGTTCCAGTTGGGATGTCTTAAAGCCATCTCAACCGTTACTTTTTCAAGGTCTTCATCGTTTGCACTGCGGAAGGGACCGCCCGAAGCTGTGAGAATTATCTTTTCAAGCTCGTCAAGAGAATGTCCGCAGAGGCACTGCCACACGGCGGAATGTTCGCTGTCAACAGGCAGAACAGCCTTACTTTTCCTGGCCGCCAAATCCATCACCAACTGCCCCGCAGCCACCAGTGTCTCCTTGTTGGCCAGGGCCACATTCTTGCCGGCGCGCAGCGCGGTGCAGGTAGGATGAATTCCTGCCACCCCGGTAACAGCAACGACAACCAAATCTGCTTCAGGCATGGCGGCAAGGTTTTTCATTCCTTCTATGCCCCAGTCCAGATCAAGTTTATCTTGTGGCGGCAGCTCTCTTTTTAAGCGCAACAAACCTTCTTGCTCCGCCAAAGCAGCAGCGCGGGGCCGGAATTCTTTTATTTGTTCGGCTAAAAGGCGTGCGTTCCTTCCTGCTGCGAGCCCAACCACCTTAAATTCACCCGGCAGATTCCTGATTACATCCAATGTTTGTGTGCCTATTGAACCGGTACTGCCGAGGACGACGACTCTTTTCAATATACGTTGCTCCTATTATGATGATAAGTAAAAAATTATCTTGGGGTTGATCTTACCGCCTTCATAACCGCTTTACCGCCAATCAAGATAATAGGACCCAAAATAAGGCCGGTCAGGCCAATCGTTTTAAGTCCGGCATACATGGCCAGCAATGTTTCCAGGGGGTGCAGGCCGAGGTTGGCTGAGATTATTTTAGCTTCCATAACCTGCCTTACTACCAGCACCAACCCGTACAATATGGTTAATTTGAGGCCGAAGGCGGTAGCGCCCGTGACAAACGACCAGATGATCCAGGGAATATAAATCGTGGCCGGCCCCAGGACCGGTATCATATCAAAAACGCCGATCAAAAGCCCCATGGTGAGAGCATAGTCTGCTCCAATAAGATAGAGTCCGGTAACGCTGAGCACGATAGTAATCAGCACCAGCACCGCCTGCGCCCTCAGGTATCCGATGAAGGCACCGGCTATCTCCTGCAGAATGGCAACTGTTTTTTCACCCCAGGGCGCAGGTATATACCGAAGCAAAAGTCCAATAATCAATTGCCGGTCGCGGGCCAGGAAATAGGTGGCCAATAAGCTGACGAGTATGATGGTGAGGGTACCGGGTACAATTGAGAGAAAAGCAATAATAGAGTTTGCCGACCTGGTAAGCAAACTCTGTAAGTTGGCAGTCAGAATGGAAATATTCTGTTCCAGGGACGAAGTAACCCCCGGTGGAAGGGTGATGTAAAAGGCAGTTATGCTATCAATAAAAGACTGGTAATAGAGGCTTATTTCCGCCGCCACGCCAGGTAGCGAAACAGAGATCTGAATTAATTCAGCCACCAGCTTGAGAATCATTGCCGAAAAAACTGCACCAATGCCGCCAAATAGAACAAACATAGTAAGCAGTACCGCTAAACCGCGGGGTATACGCGACCGGCGCTGGATGAAACGCAGGAACGGCTCCATCAGCGCGGCGAAAAAAAGGGCGATGATAAAAGGTACAAAAATTGGAAGTACGTAAACATAGGCTGCCATCAACACCAATATCGCAATGGCGGCGTAAACAATCAGCAAGATTGGCTTTGGCAACTTTTACCACCTCTCCCAACTCAATGTATGATAAACAATAATACGAAATAATATACCAGCGGAGCTGTGAACAACCAGCTGTCGATCCGGTCCAATATTCCCCCGTGGCCGGGTATCAGCATGCTTGAATCTTTTATTCCCGCCTGCCTTTTAAACGCTGATTCAAGCAGGTCGCCGACTTCAGAAGCCAGTCCCACCAGGAGACCCAGCAGCAGTATCTTAGGAACAGATAAGAATGGATATATGTATGCAAACAAGGAGCTTGTTAGTACACTTCCGGCCAGCCCGCCGATGGCGCCTTCCAATGACTTCTTGGGGCTTAAAACCGGAGCGATTTTCCTTTTGCCAAAGGCCGTACCCACAAAATAGGCAGCGGTATCGCAGGCCCAGGTGCAAGCGAGCATAAATATCAGCCATATCCAGCCATCCGGCAGAGACCGCAGCAGGTACAGGTAAGTTAAAAGACCAACGTATAAGGTACTCATCAGGGTACCGGCGCCGTCAAGCAGCGAGTAACGGGGGTAAAAGGTGACCGTCGCGATCAAGTGCAGGAAGAGAATGATGGTAATGGTAGGCCCCGGATAGCCGTCACTGTACAGGTAAACTCCGCTGATCAGGATTAGACCGCCGGCCACTGCCAGCCACAACAACGGATTCAAGCCGAGCTTGGCCAGAATTTCCATCATTTCCTTTATTCCAAGCATGATCAGGACACCAATCAAAAGTAATAGCGGGATTCCGCCATGCCAAACCGCAAGTACAACCAGCGGGATGCCCAACAGGGCACTCATTATTCTTTGCCGGAGCACATTTTCACCGACCCGTCGGAGGGTATCCCCATGTTACTTTAAGCCTCCAAAACGGCGTTCCCGCCGCTGAAATTCTAAAATCGCATGAATCAGGTCAATCCTGCGAAAATCAGGCCACATAACAGGGGAAACCCAAAACTCTGTGTAGGCAAGCTGCCATAATAAAAAGTTGCTAATCCTGAAATCCCCGGCCGGGCGAATCAACAAATCCGGATCCGGCTGCCCGGCCGTATAAAGCCGTTCGGCAATAGTCTTCTCTTCAATATCGGCCGCGCTTAATTTGCCGCTTAAAACATCGGCGACTACCGCTCTGACTGTATCTACTATCTCCTGCCGTCCACCGTAGTTAAAGGCTACGTTCAAAATCAATCCGTCATTGCCACGCGTCCGCTCAGCCCCCATTTTAAGCGCTTCAAGCGTTGCGGGCGGTAGTTCCTGCAGCCTGCCGATAGGGTTTACCCTCACCCTGTTTTTATTAAGGTCCTCAATTTCCCGGTTGAAATACTCCACCAGGAGGCTCATTAAGATATCGACTTCTTCACGGGGTCTCTTCCAGTTCTCTGTTGAAAATGCATAAACCGTTAATATTTTCACTTTTAATTCTGAGCAGACTTTGACTATGTCCCTGAGTGACTCCACACCGGCACGGTGTCCGTAGGAGCGAGACATGCCACGACGTAAAGCCCACCGGCCATTGCCGTCCATAATAATGGCAATATGCCTGGGCAGTTTTTTCCTGTCAACCTTGTTGAGCAGTCCATCGGCCTCTTTCATTGCACCAGTGGTTTTTTTATGCCAGAAACCGAAGTACCGCTTGAACATGAAAATATTGTCCAACTTCGGGACCACCCTTACAAAACATCATATATAAACGACCCCCTCGCTTGTGAGGGGGTCCGTCCTCTACTCTTCAACAATCGCGCCTGTCGGACAGGCATCAGCACAAGCTCCACAGCTCTCACATTTATCTGGGTCAATCTTATAGATATCACCTTCGCTAATAGCTTCAACCGGGCAGGAATCCATGCAGGCGCCGCAAGCAAGGCATTCATCTGTAATATTGTATGCCACCTTATCCACCTCCTTTCATCCCTTCCTCTAGAACCACAGTAATCACCCCTGTATATATTGAGACCTTTTGAAAGCGCACCACCCTTGGTTTTCCCTCCGGCGACAGCTTATCAGGCCGGGTGAACACAACACTTACCTGATACCCGTTATCCTTGCATATCTGGAGCGCTTCATCCAAATAAAAACCTGTAATGTCAGGAATGCTATCCATTATACCTGCATAATTTCCTGCTCTTTAACGGTCAGCAGCCCGTCGATTTCCTTAATCAAACGGTCCGTCATTTTCTGCACATCGTCCTGGCTGCGCTTCAACTCGTCTTCGGAAATTTTTCCTTCCTTCTGGTAGGCTTTCAAGTGTTCATTGACATCACGGCGGATATTTCGGATCGCCACCCGTCCCTCTTCAGCTTTTTTCTTTATTACTTTCATTAAATCTACCCGTCTTTCCTGGGTCAGCTGCGGTATGGCCAACCTGATCACCACGCCGTCGCTGGCCGGAGTGATGCCCAGGTCGGATTTCATGATAGCCCGCTCAATTTCTTGCAGAGAGCTTTTATCCCAGGGCTGGACGACTAATAACCTGGCTTCGGGAACAGAAATATTGGCAAGTTGATTAACAGGTGTCGGAGTTCCATAATAGTTTACCATTATTTTGTCCAGCAAAGCAGGAGTCGCCCGCCCGGCTCGAAGCGAGGCAAATTCTTTTTTAACCACCTCAATGGTTTTTTTCATATTGCCTTCTGCTTCTTTAACTATCTCCTTCATTCCCATAAAAAAATCCCCCTTTA
>DNIT01000174.1:13266-13797 GCA_003489345.1 Pelotomaculum sp.
TCTGCTTCTTTAACTATCTCCTTGACCATTAAACTCACCCCCGATGTAGGTTCCTATTTTTTCGCCAAAAACAACCTTCTTGATGTTGCCATGCTGGTTTAAATCAAAAACGATAACCGGGATTTTATTATCCATGCACAGGGATGCGGCAGTTGCGTCCATAACACCCAGTCCCCGGTTAATCATCTCAATAAAGGAAAGCTCTTCAAACTTTATCGCCCCGGGATGTATTAAGGGGTCGCAGTCATACACTCCGTCAACCCGTTTGGCCATTAAAATTACTTGAGCCTCGATTTCAGCAGCCCTGAGAGCCGCAGTGGTATCAGTAGAAAAGTAAGGGTTGCCGGTACCGGCTGCAAAGATTACCACCCGGCCCTTTTCCATATGCCGAATTGCCCGCCGCATGATATATGGTTCGGCTATCTCTTTCATTTCTATGGCCGTTTGGGTGCGGGTGTCAACACCGTGGGTTTGCAATGCATCCTGCAGGGCTAACGCATTCATGACAGTGGCCAGCATGCCCATATAGTC
>DNIT01000174.1:13930-26256 GCA_003489345.1 Pelotomaculum sp.
TAGTCCGCTGTGGCACGGTCCATGCCCTTGGCACTGCCTGCCACGCCGCGCCAGATGTTGCCTCCACCGACCACAATAGCCAACTGAACCCGGTGCTCCACTACTTCTTTAATCTGCCTGGCAATAGCGTTAACCACATCCGGATCAATGCCATAGCCAAAAGAGCCGGCTAATGCCTCACCGCTTAATTTCAGAACAACACGCCAGTATTTCGGAGCAACCATATTAGATACGAGCCCTCCAGTCTTACCAGAGTTATTCTACAATATCAGATTAAATCCTTTTATAAAATTTTTACTTGCAGACATTTCGTGTGGCTTCTGCCACTTCTGCCGCCAGGTCCGACTGTTTCTTCTCAATACCCTCACCCAGTTCATATCGTGTAAAACGCCTGATGCTGATATTTTCGCCAATTTTAGAAATCTTTTCTGTCAGAAGCTGTTTAACGGACATCTCCGGTTCCTTGATGAAAGGCTGTTCCAGCAGACAGACTTCTTTGAAGTACTTTTCCACACGTCCTTCAACCATTTTTTCAACGATATTGGCAGGCTTGCCTTCATTCAGAGCCTGTGCCCGCAGTATAGCCTTCTCATGTTCCAGAGCTTCCGCAGGAACTTCTTCCCTTTTCACAAACTCAGGCTTGGCAGCCGCGATCTGCATAGCTATATCTTTAACCAAAGCCCGAAACTCATCAGTTTTGGCTACAAAATCAGTTTCACAATTCACCTCTACCAGAACCCCAATACGCCCCCCGCCGTGTATGTAAGATTCAACGAGGCCTTCGGCGGCTATCCTGCCGGCTTTTTTAGCTGCAGCCGCCAACCCTTTTTCCCTTAAATAGTCGGCGGCTTTATCAATATCGCCACCGCTTTCGGCAAGGGCTTTTTTACAATCCATCATACCCGCTCCGGTGCGCTCACGAAGTTCTTTCACAAAACTTGCTGGGATAGACATTATGACCCCTCCTTAAATTAAATTAGTCTAATTGAGTGTTAATTATTGTAATTTTAAGTATGTCCATGATTAACCTTTATTATCCATATATTACTAACCCCTCGGGACAGAAAAAGGCAGGGGTAACCTGTTAAGACTAACCCCCGCCTCGCTACACACTTTTATTCTGCAAGCTGTTCGCCCTGTTTTCCTTCCAGAATAGCCTCCGCCATTTTACCGGTAAGCAGCCGGACTGCCCTGATGGCGTCGTCGTTGCCAGGTATGACGTAGTCTACTTCGTCCGGATCGCAGTTGGTATCCACAATCGCTACAATAGGAATGCCCAACTTGCGCGCCTCGGCTACAGCAATGCGCTCTTTACGCGGGTCAATAATAAAAAGCGCTGCGGGCAGGCGCCTCATGTCTTTGATGCCGCCTAGGAATTTCTGCAGTTTTTCCTTTTCATGCATCAACTCGGCAACCTCTTTTTTAGGTAAAACCTCAAGAGTGCCGTTAGCCTCCATCTTTTCCAACTCATGCAACCTGTCGATGCGCTTCCTGATGGTCTGGAAATTGGTTAGCATGCCGCCCAGCCAACGCTGATTTACATAAAACATGCCGCAACGCTCCGCTTCTTCACGCACCGCTTCCTGCGCCTGCTTCTTGGTGCCGACGAACAGGATGTTGTCACCCTCGGCGGAAAGCTGTTTTACAAAGTTATAAGCTTCCTCAACCTTTCTGACTGTCTTCTGCAAGTCAATAATATAGATGCCGTTGCGATCTGTAAATATATAAGAGGCCATTTTGGGATTCCAGCGACGGGTCTGATGGCCGAAATGCACCCCTGCTTCCAATAGTTGCTTCATAGATATTACAGCCATTGATCACACCTCCTTCCCCTGGTTGCAACCTCCGCTGCCTTCATCTTCCGCAGATCCACAAAGGGCACCTCTGCAAAAATCCAACAACGTGCGTAATTTACACCAGGTTGTATTTTACCATAGTTGTTTTTCCAGCGCAAGCTTCTTTCTTGTAAAAAAGGGTAGATCCCTTTGTGGATCTACCTTTTAGGAATGCTTTTGTTGTAAAATCCAAAATCATGCTATTGGATCGAGGCTGTCTAATGTTGTCTGATTTTTTCCAACTCCTCCAGGAGCCTTTCGTTCAGGACACGTATATAGGTGCCCTTCATACCCAATGATTTTGATTCAATGACCCCGGCGCTTTCAAATTTGCGCAACGCATTGACAATCACCGAGCGAGTGATGCCCACTCTGTCGGCAATCTTACTGGCAACGAGGAGTCCCTCCTCGCCTTCCAACTGCTCAAAAATATGCTGTACGGCATCCATTTCGGAATACGATAGAGTGCCCAGGGCAATTTGGACTGCTGCTCTTTTGCGAGCATCTTCTTCCATTCTTTCGGTCCTGACCCGCAACATCTCCATTCCGACAACAGTAGCGCCGTATTCAGCCAAAATAATGTCCTCATCCGTAAAATGCTTGTCAAACTTTGCCAGTAATAACGTGCCCAGCCTGGATCCGGCGCCTATGATGGGTACCATGGTGGTGACTTTATTATTGAAGAGACAACGTTTTTCTGCAAAGACACAGGCGTTTGCGGTCTGGCAATAGTTGGCGTAAGTTTCATTGATTCTCATCAAGTATTCGTTATAGTCTTCCGGAAAACCGCCCTTGCCTTCGACGATGTCTGTCATAATATCGCAGGTCAAGCCCTTCAGATAGGCATAACCAACGACTTTTCCGTTTCGATCCAAAATGTAGATGCTGGATTCAATGTTGTCGCTCAAAACACTTGCCACTTCGTTAAAATCAGTATTGCCGGCTGATTTCTGCAGAAGCTTATTGATTGCCCTTGTTCTTTCAAGTAGCGCTCTCATTCTGTCCCTCTTTCTACGTCACAAAATATAACGACTTAAATCCTGATTTTTTACTAGATTGCCCAATTTTTCGACAATATCTTTAGGTTCAAGGTTAATATTTTTACCGGAAAGCTCCGGGGCCTCGAACGAAATATCTTCTAAAAGCTTCTCCATTATGGTGTAAAGCCGCCTTGCTCCTATGTTTTCTGTCTGTTCATTAACAGTATAAGCTATATCAGCTATTTCCACAAGAGAATCTTGCGAAAATTTAACCATAACCCCCTCAGTGGCCAATAACTCCGTGTATTGCTTGATTATTGCGTTTCTCGGTTCTGTCAAAATCTGTTGAAAATCGGGACGGGTAAGGCTCTCTAATTCGACACGTATCGGGAAACGCCCCTGCAGTTCTGGAATCAGGTCGGAGGGCTTGGTGGTGTGGAAGGCGCCGGCAGCGATAAATAAAATATGGTCGGTTTTGACCGGGCCGTATTTGGTGACAACAGTGCAGCCTTCGACAATAGGCAGGATATCGCGCTGCACCCCGCCTCTGGAAACATCAGGTCCATACCCTTCACGGCCGGCAATTTTATCGATCTCATCAAGGAAGATGATGCCGTCTTCTTCTGCGCGTTTGATTGCCTTGGAAGTAACCTCATCCATATCAATCAGTTTCTGGGCCTCCAATTGCGTCAAAATCACGCGAGCTTCCCGTACCGTTACTTTGCGGGTGCGTTTTTTCTTGGGAATCAACCCGCCCAGCATATCCTGCAGGTTAACGCCCATTTCTTCCATGCCGGACCCTGTAAACACCTCCAGCATGGGAGGTTTATTGTCCTCGATCTCGATCTCAAGGGTTTCGTTTTCCAGTTCCCCTTTTTCCAGTTTCTCCTTTAATATTTCCCGTTCGAATTCGATCCTCTTGATCCGGGACTCCTGTGCCTTATCTATTTGCTCAACCGGTTTGGGAGCTCCAAAAATCATTTCCAGTGGATTGCGTGACGTCGTTTCCCGGACCGGGTAAGGAGCCAGCAGTTCGATAATCTTTTCATCCGCCTGTTTTTTAGCCCTCTCCTCGACGGTTGATAATTTTTCCTGTTTGACCATGCGAATGGAGGTCTCGACCAGATCGCGAACCATGCTCTCGACGTCCCTGCCTACATAGCCCACTTCTGTAAATTTGGTAGCCTCAACCTTCACAAACGGAGCTTTGACAAGCTTGGCCAGGCGCCGGGCTATCTCAGTTTTGCCTACACCAGTTGGTCCGATCATCAGGATATTTTTCGGGATCACTTCATCCCTGAAATCAGCTGCCAGTTTTTTGCGGCGGAACCGGTTGCGCAAAGCGATGGCTACCGCCTTCTTGGCGTTTTTCTGGCCGACGATATACTTATCAAGTTCTTCAACAATGCGCCGTGGTGTTAATTCTTCCATGTATTAATCCTCCAAGGTGAAAAATTTAGGACTTTTTTAGGCCTCTTCCACGATTATATTGTCATTGGTGTAAACACAGATTTCAGCAGCAATCGACAGGGCTTGCCTGGCCACCTCACCGGCCGGCATAGCAGTGTGCCTGTTCAAGGCGCGGGCTGCCGCCAGGGCGTAAGGGCCCCCGGAGCCGATAGCCGCCACCCCGTCGTCAGGCTCGATGACTTCACCGCCTCCGGATATCATCAGGAGGTCTTCACTGGAGGCCACAATCAGAAGAGCTTCAAGCCTGCGCAGCACTTTATCCGTCCGCCACTCCTTGGCCAATTCAACCGCAGCCCGCGGCAGGTTGCCGTGGAACTCTTCAAGCTTTCCTTCGAACTTTTCGAAAAGAGTAAATGCGTCGGCCACTGAGCCGGCAAATCCGGCTATAACCTTATCCTTATAGAGCCGCCTGATCTTTTTGGCTCCTTTTTTGATAATGGTGTTTTCGCCAAAGGTAACCTGACCGTCTCCGGCAACAGCAGTTCTACCATTTTTTTTAACCGCAACGATAGTGGTGGCATGAAACATATGGTTTCTCCCTTTCATCTCTCAACTTTATTGGCATATTTATGCTAAACTCACTCTTTTGCCCTGGGGTGAGCGCTCCGGTATACTTTTTTCAACCTTTCGCCTGTAACATGGGTATAGACCTGGGTGCTGGAAAGGCAGGTATGTCCGAGCAGTTCCTGTACGGCGCGAAGATCAGCCCCCGCGTTAAGCAGGTGTGTGGCAAAAGAGTGTCTTAGTGTGTGCGGGCTGACCTTTCTTTCAAGGCTGACCGCCTCCACATATTTGTTCAAAATCTTCCGCACGCCTCGCTCCGTCAGCCTTTCCCCCCACCGGTTAAGAAATACCGCGCCGCTGATTTTTTGCGGCCCGGGCATTACCGCGCTGCCTGACGTATGGTTGGCCTGGCTCTTGTTTTTGGCGGGTTTAGCGTTGGCCAAAAGCCTCTGGCGCGATCCGGCCAGATACCTGCGCAAAGCTGTAACGGCTTCCGTGCCGATGGGCGACAGCCTCTCTTTTGCCCTTTTTCCCATTACCCGCACATAGCCGGAGCCAAGATCAAGGTCGGCCAAGTCAAGGGATACCAGTTCATGAATCCTTAGACCGGCGGCATAAAGCGTTTCCAGCAGCGCCCGGTCCCTGACACCAAGCGGATGGGTTAAATCAGGCGCCTCGATCAGGTGGGCAATCTCATTCTCGTATAAGAAAGAAGGCAGCCCTTTCTTAAGTTTAGGGCTGACGACCCTGGCTGCGGGGTTGTCGTCAACGATATTCTCCCGCTTCAGGTAGCGGTAGAGGGAACGCCATGCCGCAAGGTGCCTGGCCATGGTGGTCCTGGCCAGCCCTTGTTCCTGCATCTGGCCTAGGTAGAGTCTGAAAATATTGTGGTCGAGGTCCTTTGGTTCAACAGCATGGTCTTTTTTCTTCAAATAAGAGGCAAAAAAATCCAGCCCCCGGAAGAAGTCCTTCTGGTAGTTTTCTATAGTCCTGGGGGACGCGTTCTTTTCCACTTTCAGATAAACTAAAAAGTTGTCAAAATGACTGTACATACTCGAAAACCTACTCCCGGCAGGATGACACGCAAGCTACCATGAAAACAGAGTGCAGCCATACGAAAGCGACATCCCCAAAATGCAGGGTACGACTCTATTCGCACAATTATTACAGCCGCACAAGTTCTAGCGCCGGCGGCATGCGGGACAACCTTTTGTTGCAATGATATCTAAATATTATTAATAAATGCTGAAAGTGATTCAAGTGATCTTTGGGCGATTAACCTGTATCGCTCCTTCTTATCCCGGATTTTATGCTCCAGGGGTGGAAAAAGGCCAAAAGAAATATTCATCGGCTGAAAACGAACCGGATCGGCGGAAGTTATGTAACGGGCCAGAGAACCGTGACCGGTATCTCCCGGAAAGGCCAGCGCCTCTTTACCCGCTGCCTGCCGGGCAGCATTAATCCCGGCGACCAGCCCCGCGGCCGATGATTCCACGTACCCCTCAACTCCGGTAAGCTGTCCGGCAAAGAAGAGCCCCGGCCTTTTTTTGCTCTCGTAAGTGGGATTTAACAGCGCCGGTGAATTGATATAGGTATTTCTGTGCATAACTCCCAGCCGCAGAAATTCAGCCCTCTCCAGGCCTGGTATAAGGCGGAACACCCGTGTTTGCTCGCTCCATTTCAAACCGGTCTGAAACCCGACCAGGTTGTACATGGTAGCGTCCGCGTTCTCCTGCCGCAACTGGACCACGGCAAAAGGCCGCTTGCCCGTTTTGGGGTCAATGAGGCCCACCGGCTTTAGGGGTCCGTAAAGAAGAGTGTCTTTTCCTCGGGCGGCTAGGACTTCAACAGGCAGACATCCTTCAAAGTGCGCTGATTGCTCAAACTCTTTGCGGGGAGCCTTTTCCGCCTGGACCAGCGCATCCCAAAAAGTCTGGTATTGCTCCGCGTTCATGGGACAGTTTAAATAGGAGGCCTCACCCTTCCCGTACCTGGAAGAACGAAATACCTGATCCATATTTATTGAATCACCGCTTACAATCGGGGCGACTGCATCATAAAAATAGAGGTATTCCTCTCCGCTGAACTGCCTGATGCTCTCAGCCATGGCTTCCGAGGTCAGCGGCCCTGTGGCCAGGACTACCCTTTCTTCCTCCGGTATGGAAGTTACCTCGGTACGGTAAATTTCTATCAAGGGGTGTCGGTAAAGCGTCTCGGTTACACAACTGGAAAACCGGTCCCTGTCAACAGCTAGGGCCCCCCCCGCCGGCACCCTGAATCTGTCGGCGCAGCGCATAATCAGGGAATCCATTCGTCTCATCTCTTCTTTTAAGAGGCCGACAGCGTTCTCCAGGCTGGAAGCTCTTAGCGAGTTGCTGCAGACCAATTCCGCAAATAAACTGCTGCGGTGGGCCGGTGTCTGTTTGTCCGGCCGCATTTCGTAGAGTTTGACTTTAATCCCCTTCCGGACTGCCTGCCAGGCAGCCTCCGAACCTGCCAGACCGGCCCCGATGATGGTGACGGTTCTATCTTGCATAGGTGCTCCTGACTAGTAGTAGATTGACAGTAAAAACCCGCTGTGGGTATGTTTTAATATCACTGTTCGGTAACGACATTTGTGGTTTTCAGCTGTTTTGGCGCAACCGTTGTTTTTTTCCGGGCCTTGGCTGCTTTTGTAGGTCTGCCCGTTTTGGGAGTCTTTTTATTCTTGGATGTCTCCAATTCTTTGGAAGCATTGCTTTTCGTGGAAGCACTGCTCTCATTGGGCGACTTGAATTCTTTTGGGTCCGCTCCTTGACTGCAGTTTTCATTGATACACTTCAGGGATACATTCTTGCCGGCAGATCTTTTTTCCACCATCAGATCCCCACAATAGGGACACTTAGTCTTTGATGGCTGATCCCAGGTAACAAAATCACATTTTGGGTACTGATCGCAGCCAAAGAACTTCCTGCCTTTTTTGGAACGGCGGATGACCAACTCTCCGTTACAGCGGGGACAAGCCACGCCGGTGGGTTCCAACAAAGGCTTGGTGTTGCGGCATTCGGGAAAACCGGGACAGGCCAAAAATTTGCCGAAACGCCCCAATTTCTTAACCATGTTCCGCCCGCACAGCTCGCATATCTCTTCCGTTACTTCATCGGTTACCTGTACATGGCCTATCTCTTTTTCGGCCTTTTCCAAGGTATCCATAAAAGGCCAGTAAAATGCCGCTAAAATGTTAACCCATTCCAGGTCCCCTTCTTCAATGCTGTCCAGGTTTTTTTCCATGCCGGCAGTGAATTCGACATCAATAATATTCCGAAAGTGCTTTTTTAAAAGATCGATGACGATTGAACCAAGTTCAGTCGGGTATAATTGCTTGTTTTCCCTTACTATGTAACCCCTTTTAATGATTGTTTCTACTATGGGAGCATAAGTGCTGGGCCTGCCCACCCCATTTTCTTCCAGAGTTTTTACCAGGGTGGCGTCGGTGTAACGTGGCGGCGGTTGGGTAAAATGCTGTTTTTGTTGCAGCGACCTGGCTTCAACTTCTTCGCCTTCCGCCAGTTCCGGGAGAAGTTTTTCCTCGTCGCTTTCCCCGTCATCCCGGCTCTCAATATAGACCTTCATAAACCCGGCGAATTTGATGATTGAACCGGAAGCACGGAAAACATATTCCCCGGCTGCAATATCCACACTGGTGGTATCAAAGACGGCAGGACTCATCAGGCTTGCCAGAAAACGTGACCAGATCAACTTGTAAAGCTTATACTGGTCAGTGCTCAGGTATGCTTTTATTTGTTCCGGTTCATGGTGAATCGAGGTAGGGCGGATAGCTTCGTGGGCATCCTGGATTTTGCCTTTGCCCGCTGACTTGAGGGCTTCTTTGCCAATATACTGGCTCCCAAAACGATCCCTGATATAGCCGTGTGATTCCTCTCTGGCCACCTCTGATACACGTACCGAATCAGTCCGTATATAGGTAATCAGGCCGGTCGTCCCCTCTTTACCGAGGTCAAGCCCTTCATAAAGCTGTTGGGCTATCATCATCGTTTTACGTGCGGTGTAATTCAGCTTGCGGTAGGCCTCTTGCTGCAGGGTACTGGTAATAAAAGGCGGAGCCGGCCTGCGTAATTTTTCTTTGCGGGTAATTTTGCTCACAATGTAGTGAGCGCCTTTTAACCTGTCCAATATCTCCTGCATTTCGGCACTGGACTTGATCTCTATTTTTTTGTCCTGGTATTTAAAGAGCTTTCCTTCAAAGGGGCTATAGCCTGTTTTGGCAAAAAGACCTGTGAGCGTCCAGTATTCTTCAGGCTCGAAAGCGGCGATTTCCTCTTCACGGTCGCAAATCAGGCGCACCGCCACCGATTGAACGCGGCCGGCGCTCAAGCCTTTCTTTACCTTACGCCACAGTAACGGGCTCAGGTTATAACCAACCAGGCGGTCAAGGATACGCCGTGCCTGCTGGGCGTTAACCCGGTTATAATCAATCAGCCTGGGCTGCTCTACAGCTTTTTGTATGGCCGGCTTGGTTATCTCGTTGAACTCAATCCGGCACGGCTCCCCTTCGCTCATCTCTAAAAGTTTTTGAATATGCCAGGCGATAGCCTCGCCTTCCCGGTCAGGGTCCGAAGCAATCAGCACGCGGTCGGCTTTTTTTACAGCTGTTTTCAAATCTTTAATTGTTTCGCCTTTGCCTCTGATGGTGATATATTTTGGGCTGAACCCGTTTTTTACATCAACTCCGAACTGGCTCTTCGGCAAGTCACGGACATGGCCCATAGAAGCTTTGACAAAATATTTTTTCCCCAGAAACTTGCTGATGGTTTTCGCTTTGGCTGGAGATTCCACAACCACGAGTATTTTAGACAAAAGTGCACACCTCGTTTATTGCACGGTTATTATTGCCATTAATTATTTCGATATTTTTTATAATTTATCCCCTCAAAAAACAATTTAGAACAAATCACGGCCTGTCCGGATATAAAACTTACCTGGAAGCTGCCGGGTCAAACCCTTGATTTCCAGGTACATTAACGCGGCCATCACCTTTTGCGGCAAAAGCCCGGCCCTTATAATAAGTTCATCCAAAGAGACCGGATCCAGGGACAACAGTCCGTACAGCGTTTCTTCCTCGTAGCTCATTTTCATTTTACGATCTGCGTCACTTGCTTGAGCGGGAAAAAGTTTTTCCATACCCAGTTCATCCAGCACATCCCCGGCTCCTTCTATAAGTCTGGCGCCTTGTTTAATGAGCCGGTGCGGACCCCTGCTTAACGGGTTTGCTACATTGCCGGGTACAGCCATAACATCGCGTCCCTGTTCGAGGGCAAAGTCGGCAGTAATCAATGCGCCGCTCCTCTCTGCCGCTTCGACCACCAGGGTTGCCTGTGCCAGGCCGCTGATAATGCGGTTGCGCACCGGAAAATGCCAGGCCTCGGGTTGGGTCCCGGGCGGAAACTCACTGACAACAGCTCCATTATTCATAATCTCGTCCATAAGCTCTTTGTTTTCCCGGGGATAGACCACATCCGGGCCGCAACCCAGTACAGCTATAGTCCTGCCGCAACTTGCCAGAGCCCCCCGGTGCGCTGCGGAGTCAATGCCCCTGGCCATCCCGCTTACGATCGTAAGCCCTAAAGCAGTCAGGTCTTTGGCCAGCTTCTCAGCTACCACCAGACCGTAAGGCGAGGGTTTTCTGGTGCCGACGATTGCTACAGAGAGTTTATCCGCGGCCTTAAGCCGTCCTCTGTAGAATACTACCGGAGGAGGGTCATATATTGCCGACAGATTTTCCGGATAATCAGGGTCGCTGTGGCATACATAGCTTATACCCATGGAGACGAGTTTTTCCGCCTCTTCTTGAGGATTGAGCTTTGACCTGCGTACGGCCAGTCCGTTGGCCCGGTCTTCTCCCAAACCTGGAATAGCGGATAGTTCTTTAATGCCTGCCTCCCAGGCCGCCCGGGGTGAACCAAAGCGCTCGACCAGCGACCACAATTTTTTCCCGGCACCGGGCATCAAATACTGCCACCCTAACCAGTATAATCTGTCGTCCAAAAAAATGTCTCCTCTTAAGGCTGTTCTCTTAATCCAATTCTTTTCGGGGTTAGTGTGATATGTTCCTGCCCTCTGGGAAAATTTTCTGCATTGCCTGGCCTGAATTTATCTTTGAGAGTACCCTGTCAGGATACACTTTTTCCAAAAGCTCTGCAACATATTTCTTTATTCCGCCGCCTGCCGCAATCTTTAAACGTTTAGATGATCATGGCTTATATTAACTTCAGCAAGGCGTCAAGCGTTTGCTTATTTGTTAATACTCCCTGGTAAATATCCCCTATTTCTTTGATTCTTGAAAAAATATTATGTATTGAAAAAGCAGCCGGCTTAATGTCCAATGCTTCCATCTCATCCCAATACAGGGAGGTGGAAACCGGAGCTCCGGGTAAAGGTCGCAGGCTATACTGGAAAGCCATAGTTTTGCCGCGACCGTTTTGCAAATAATCCAGGTAGACTTTTCCCTGCCTTTGCGCAACCTTTCGTTCCACAGTCGCCATGCCGGGATTGATTTTAACAATCAGCTCTGCCACGTACTGCATAGCTTTCGTGACGGTTTTATAGGAGTATACCGGTTTTACAGGAACAAAAATATGCAGGCCGGTAGCCCCGGAGGTTTTGGGATAAGATTGCAAGTTGAACTGAGCCAGGGCTTCTTTAACCAATAGGGCGATTTGTAAAACATCCCTAAAGGTGCTTCCTGCCGCCGGGTCAAGATCGATAACAGCAATATCCGGACATTCAATATTTTCTATGCGGGAAAGCCAGGGATGCATTTCAATAGCGCCTTGATTAGCCAACCAGACCAAAGTTGCTGTATTGTTGCAGATGATGTAGTTCACAACCTTTTCGGAATGCTCGACCGGGTGTCTTATGATCCAGTCAGGCGCATAGCTGGGACACTCCTTTTGATAAAAGGGCTCATACCCCAGACCATGCGGGTACCGTTTCATTACCAGCGGCCGGTTGTAAAGATGCGGCAGAATATATGGGGCGATTTCCCGGTAATATTTGACCAGATGGGCCTTGGTCAAACCTTCCGGCCAGATCGGCTTATCAAGGTTGGTGAGTTTGACCTGGTAACCGTCAACTGTCACATGGGATTCTTGCACAAGACACACCTCGTTATTAGGCTTATACTTGATTTGTATCCGGTCGGGCGCAGGCTTGTACTGATTTGTTTATTACACCTTACGCCTTATGGCCTACGGCCGTTTTGCTCTATTCAGTGGCAACCATGCATTCTTCGGGGGTCTTATCTGGGCGGAGCCCTTTAAATACAGGATGGCGAAGGTAGCCTTCGTTAGTCAAGGTAAGGTACCCGACGGCGCACACCAGGACTGGCTTTACCCACCTGGCTTGTTTAATTTCTTTGGGGGGGATAACCAGAAATCTTTCATCCACCTCCAGCTTCACCAGCTTATCCAGGAGGAGAGCAGCCTCCTGTTCACTAAACCCTGTACCGACTTTGCCTTGGTAAACCAACCGTCCATCC
>DNIT01000174.1:26354-35044 GCA_003489345.1 Pelotomaculum sp.
CCTCCCAGGAGCAACGAGCCCAGCAGTCTGCCTCCGGCACCTCTCTGGTAGCCGCAAATGACCAGATCTGCTTCCCGGGTATCCTTGAATTTCTGCCAGCTATTAGAGCGCCGCCCCGGCAGATACACGCTGTCCAACCTTTTAGCGATAACACCCTCCAAACCTTCTCTTACACAAGCATCGTAATATGCCAGACCTTCAGCATAAATGAACCGTGATAAAACCAGTTCATCCGCCTGCTCTACCATGTCTTCGAGGATAACCTTCCTCTCTTCCAGACTTTTTTCCATGACGCTGCCGCTGTCTGTGTATAGGACGTCGAAAGCAATAAAGACAGCCGGACGTCCTGCAAAGGCACGGTCTGTCCTTTTTATTCCGTCCCTTCTGCCCCTGGCCTGCAAACCGGTGAAAGAGGGTTTTCCATCTTCAAACACTACTATTTCACCGTCAAGGATCGCTGGTAGTTTTTTTACACGTCGGTGCAGGCCGGCCAATTCCGGAAATTTTTCAGTAAGGTCAACCAGGTTGCGTGAGCGTATTACGGTATGGTTATCGAGATAAGCCAGGCTGCGATAACCATCCCACTTAATTTCAAAAAGATGCTCGCCGCTGTCAAAGGGTAATGAACTTACAGCCAGCATGGGGCGGACAAGAGGCAGATTTTTTTCATCCCTAATGATTCCCCTCATGATGTTTTACGCCGGGGGGTTTCTTTTTTCTGCTTTGTTTCTTTCATACCTTTTGAGTTTTTGGCCTGCCTGTCCGTGACCCGCTCTTCTTTGGCCAGGTCAATACTCGCTTTGAGCGCCTCCATTAGATCGACTACTTTTCCTGTTTCATGCCGGGCAGGAGTCGTAATTTCTTCCCCGGCAATTTTAGCCTGAATGATCTCCATTAATCTCTCTCTGTAAGTGTCGTTGTATTTTTCCGGCTGGAATTCGGCAGAGAGGCTGTTAATGAGACTGACCGCCATTTTTACTTCATTCTCGTGCAGGCTTACCTGGTAATTCAGTTCGGGGAGGGCGGCAGCCTGCCTAACCTCATCAGGATAATGCATCGTACTCATTACCAGGGTATTGCCGCTTACCCGCAGAGCTGCCAGCGACTCTCTGTTGCGGATAACAACCCTGGCCACCGCTACCTTGTCGGTTTCACGCATAGATCTTTTCAGCAGTTCATATACCTTTGCACCGCCCTCCGCGGGAGCCAAATAATAAGCCTTTTCGAAATAGACGGGATCGATATCGGCAAGGTTGACGAAGTCCATGATATTGATATTCTTTCCCCCGTCACCTCCGGACACGTCAAAATCTTCATCCGCCATGATCACATAGCTGCCTTTTTCATATTCATACCCGCGCACGATTTCCTCCATGGGTACTTCCGTCTGGCAATGAGGACAGTAGCGCCGGTACTGTATGGGCGTTTTGCACTTCTGGTGCAGGTAATTGAAACGGATGTCCTTGTGCTCTGTTGCCGCATAGAGCTTGACCGGCACATAAACCAGGCCGAAGCTCACGGCCCCCTTCCATAACGGCCGCATTGTTTAGCCACCTCGCCTTATTTTGGATTATTATCTCCGGCTAACCTTTATCGATTCAGCATAAGTAAAAACGATGTTGCATATTGCCCGGGTAAAAAAAGCCCAAGCCCCTTTCATGAAGGATCTTGGACCTTTGCTGACACCTTGGCGGCGCATTATTATAATATTTTGGCAAAGTTTAAGAGACAGGAGAAGCAGGCGTCGATGTCTTGTATGTGACTTGCGTTTGCGGCTGCATTTCTCCGCGCTTAAAAATGTTTTGGATCTGGTCAATAACTTGCGGCGCGATATCAATTAACCTGTCTGCCACAGTGTTGCCGTCTACCGGCAGCATCCGCACATGCCCGTTGCCGACGACCAGGAAGCCTATCGGCTTTACCGAGACCCCGCCGCCGCTGCCTCCTCCAAAACCAGGAGCCGGGCCGCCGCCTCCCCCATCCTTGTGTTCACCCCCGACTTCAAATTCGCCTCCACCGGCGGCAAAACCGCAGGCAACTCTTGAGACGGGTATAATCACAGAGCCGTCAGGGGTTTCGACCGGGTCCCCAACCACGGTATTGACATCGACCATTTCCTTGATGCTCTCCATTGCCGTTTTCATCAAACCCTCAATAGGATGCTCGGGCATCTTTGGTCACTCCTTTAGACAGTCATTTTGTGATAGAGTTTCCGGGGAGCTGTATTTCTATACGAACGGGCGCCTTTTTGCAAGGCTCCCCGGCAGGGTATTTTATTTTCATACAAAACAAAGCCTGTCTGTTATTGCCAAATTAACATACCCATAATATAATATTAACAAAATCTTAATATAAATTTAACAATTCAAGGTAGGGGGTGTTCCTGATGGCAACAAGCCGGATCGACATGAGTAGAATTAAAGACGGTAAAAGCCTCTTGTACCTGGATGAATGGTACTGCCCCCTGGAAGCTGCCAGGACGGGTATGGAAAACCCACCAGGAAAACGCAACCGGGAAGTTGTTATGTCCCAGTTCATACCAACCTTAACGCTCAAGAATCCACACATAAAGAAACACTTGATGGCCGGCTTCTAACCGGCCATTTTTTATCATTTAACCCCTGTACCGTAAGCAAAGGCTTTTCAACCTTTCAACTTCATAAAGACAAACTTGAGACCGGTCAACAAGATGTGGCCGACTTTGATATCAAATTCGCAGTCAATTCTGGTAGTAAAGCAGGGCTTTTCAAATCTCGGGGCAATAACCACTGCGGGCCTGGCAGCTCCGGAACGTATAACACGGTAAAGCTTGGCTAAGAGCAGTCCTTTCACTCCCCCGGCCAGCCCTGCCAGGAACCCGGTTACGTGGGGCTCCCCCGTACCGAATTCCGTGCTCCATTGCAAACGCCGCAAGTACACTTTTCCAAGCAAGTACCGGATTGCCGGCCTGTAGTTCTCAAAAAAAACTTTACTCTTTTGCATCATGAAAAGGATGCGCTTTAAGCCTAGGGCTTCTTCCGCCTCTATTTTCCCCACTGGATCCGGGTCGTTTCTCCCCGTCACCTTCGCCTCTATTTTGAAGGCCGGCCTTAACGTCCGTGGCAGCAAACGGTACCATGGCCGGAAACCAGGCCTCAGTTCTGTTTTCACCACAGGTATCTCCATTTTATAGGAGATGAACCCGCGCCAAAGAGACAGCTCTAAAGCAAAATGGTCGTCACGCCCCTGCCTCCGGTACTGCAGCCTCATTTTCAGACTGGTCAGGGACAGGATCAGCGCCATCGCGCCAACCAGGAGCATAACAAACTGGGCCCTGTCCACTTACTCCCACCCCCTGCATTATTTTCCCTTATGAGAGCTGTAATATACCAAATAATGTTTATTCAACAGCAAAGCCGCCTCTTACTGGGCGGCGGGGGAATTTACATATCAAATTTGCTAGCCATATTGCACGGACGTCTTACTATTTATACCAGTAGTCCAGGCCAACGTTGTGCCGCGCCCGATCCAGGTAGACAGATGCAGCCTGCCTGGCCTTGCGGGCGCCCTCACGCATAATGTCGATGACATACTGCCTGTCCCGCTCCAGTCTTTGTCGCTCGTTGCGGTAAGGCGCGAAATATTCCCAGATGACGCCAACGAGCTCTTTCTTTAAATCACCGTAACGCAGGCCGGGGTTCAAGAAGCGTTCTTTGAGAGCGGTCCTGTCTCTCTCATCTAAAAAGAGGCTGTACAAATCATAAAGTATATTGTCCTTCAACGGCTTGGGTTGATCGACCGGAGTCGAATCAGTTTTAATGCGCATGATTTTTTCCCGGATGCTTTTTTCATCAGCAAATATTTCTATGGCGTTGCCGTAGGATTTAGACATTTTCTGCCCGTCGACTCCCGGTACCGTGGCAAAATCTTCTTCAATATCCGGTCCCGGAACAACAAAAGTATCTCCATAAGTATTATTAAAACGAATGGCAATATCTCTGGCAATCTCCAGATGCTGCTTCTGGTCTTTGCCGACCGGGACCTTATCCGCACCGTAGAGTAAAATATCGGCCGCCATGAGCACAGGATAGGTGAACAGACCGTGGCTGGCGGGAATCCCTTTGGCTGTTTTGTCTTTATAGGAGTGACTTCTCTCCAAAAGACCCATGCCCGTTACGTTGGACAACAACCAGGTCAACTCGGTTACCTCCGGGACGTCGCCCTGTACCCAGAACACCGACTTCTCCGGGTCAAGTCCCAGAGCAAGAAAGTCGCAAACTGCTCCAAACGTTTGCCGGCGCAAAAAATCACTGTCAAAGACTGAGGTCAGAGCATGATAATTCACAATGAAGCAAAACAGCTCGTTATGCTTCTGATAGTCCACCATCCTTTTCATCATGCCGAAATAGTTCCCCAGGTGCAGTGAACCCGAGGGCTGGATTCCTGATAGAATTCGCAAAAAAAAGCCTCCTTTTGAAAATTGTTATGGCCTACCTTACCAGCTGCGCAACAATGTTGGCCAGCAAAATAAGGATATTTACGACGGGGTTTATTAAAACGGATATAAAGCGAAATCCGAAGAAAACCAGGACTATCAGTAAAATTGGTCCGTAAGCCTCAAGCTGATCCAGCCAGTCCTGGCGGCCCGGCAGGAGACCGGCCAGGATTTTGGAGCCGTCCAGAGGCGGTATGGGGATGAGGTTGAATATCGCCAGGACCACGTTGATCACGATCATGTACTGCATGATGATATTAAAATATGGGATCTGCATGCTCCCAAACAACCCTAGAGCCACCGCTGAAGCCACGGCCAGGAAAAAGTTCGTGGCGGGTCCGGCCAGGGAAACCAGCAGCATTCCCTGTTTTATATCGCCCCTAAGATTGTAGGGATTGACCGGCACCGGTTTGGCCCAGCCGAAACCGGCCAGTAAGAGCAAAATAAAACCAACCGGGTCCAGGTGCGCTACCGGGTTGATGGTCAGGCGGCCATGCGCTTCGGCCGTCCTGTCTCCAAGCCGTTTCGCCACCCAACCATGAGCATACTCATGGAAGGTGAGCCCGATAATGATGGCGGGCAGAGTCAAGGCAATGGTATGCAGGCTGGGAAAATTAAACACTGTTAATTACTCCTTCGTAAGCCGCCAGGTACTCCCTGGCATAGCTCAATTCTTCCTGCCTGGTCCGTACCAGGCCGTCCAAACGGGCTTGCCATACGGCATCCAGCGCCAGCTTGAAAGCCGGTCCCGGCTTAAAGCCCATGCCGCTCAGGTCCTTTCCGGTGATGGAAGGCCGGTCGTAGTTGATAGCGCTGAGGACCTGACGCAATTGTGTCCTCGCGGCGTTTCCGGTAAGGCGGGTCAAGATTAGCGGGTATACTTCCTCTGGCAGCGGCATCAACCGCCTGGCCAGATCACTCATCTGGACCTGCCGGGCGTGCTGCAAAGAAGCGGCGACATCCTGCCACCCGGAAAGGCCTGCATGCACCCTTTCGGTCCAGCGCCGGCCAAGATGATAGCGGCGGCATACAGCGTCTGCCGTGTCGGCATCCGAGCGGCTCAGCAGCGCCAGGAGGTATACCAGCCAGGGTTCCGGCTGTTCTGCCAGGTCCCAGGTATGTATTACTCTCAATGAGCGGGGCAGCTCATCCACTACCTGCCGGACTTGCGCATAGTCGACGCCCGGGAAGAGGTAGTCCCATAACCCGATTTCTTTTAACCGGTAGAGGGCCAGCCCCGGCCGCGGCTCTGAAAGGATATGCTTCAATTCTTCCCATACCCGCTCCATAGCCACTCTTTCCAGCATCTTGCTGCGCACAGCTTCCCTGGCCAAAGCAAAAGTCTGCGGTTCCAGGCTCATGGCATAGCGCTTTTCAAACCTTACCCCCCGCAACAGCCTGGTCGGGTCCTCTACAAAGCTGAGGTTGTGCAGCACCCGGATCAGACCGCGTTCAAGGTCCTCCCTGCCGCCGAAGTAATCGACGATATCACCGAAGTCAATCCGGTTCAAGGAAACCGCCATGGCATTGATGGTAAAGTCCCGCCTGTAAAGATCCTGATGAAGAGACGAAGCTTCAATTTGAGGCATGGCCGCAGGATATTGGTAAAACTCCACCCTGGCCGTTGCCACATCCACCTGCCGGCCATCCGGAAAGAGGACCGTCGCGGTGCGGAATTTGGGATGGACACGCACTCTGGCGTCGTAGCGCCGGCCGAGGGCGCGGGCCATTTCCACCCCATCCCCTTCCACCACCAGGTCGAGATCAAGGCTCTCCACGCCCAGCAGCAGATCCCGGACAATGCCTCCGGCGGCGAAGACCCGGCACCCCAGGTCATTGGCAATTGTTCCGACTTGTTCCAATAGGGTTGTATATGCTTCCGGGAGACTGCGATAGATCAACTCGCGTATATTCTTATAGTGGTATTTAAAGCTTTTTTCACTATATATCTTATGATGCTTTGACTGTACATCACCATGCAGCGTTCGCAGCACATCGGTCCGCGATACGATGCCGACCAGTTTTCCTTCATGCAGTACCGGCAGCCGTCCGATGTCGTGCTCAATCATCAACTCTCTAACCGCGGCAACCGTAGCTTCCGGGCCGACACTCACCAGGCTGCCGGTCATGAATCCTTTGACGGGAGCGTGCCCAAGACCGTGGTGGACTGCTTTTTCCACATCACGCCGGGAAATCACTCCCACAACTTGCTCACCTTTTATTACAGGCAATCCGGTATGGCCGTAGCGCAGCATAATCCGCCCCGCTTCTTCCATCACGGTTTCCGGCGCCACTGTCTTTACCGGGCTGGACATAATGTCTGCCACGCTAACGGGTGGTCTTACCTTCTGCCTGATCGCAACCAGGAGGAGTTTCACCACATCCGCCACCTGCGCATTTTTGACGACAGCCGACGCCGCTGCAGGATGTCCCCCGCCGCCCAATATACCAAGGATATCTTTAACGCTTACTTCGGGCACGCTGCTTCGGGCCACAACGTGGACACAGCCGTCCATCTTGACCACCGTGAAAACAGCTTCAAGATTGGTAAAATCGACCAGCTTGTGAGTCAACAGGTCCAGGCCTCCCACAAATTGGTCAAGGTCCGCCTCTGCAATCAGGAACTTGATCCCGTTGATAATATACCTCTCAGCCGAAACCAGCAGAGCTTTCAACAGTTCTCTTTGTTCCTCCGTCAAAGGTCGCCACAGGAAATTTGCGACCACGGCAAGATTGGCCCCGTTGGCTAGGGTATAAGCCACCGCTTCCGCATCCCTGGAGGTGGTATTGGAAAAGACAAGAGACCCGGTATCCTCATAAATGCCCAGGGCCAGGACAGTCGCTTCCACCGGGGTTATCTGAAGGCGCTCTTCCCTGATTTTTTCCACCAGCAAGGTTGTGGTCGCCCCAACCATCTCAACGACCTCAAAACTGCCCACGGCGTCCCCCGCACTGCGGGGGTGGTGGTCGTAAATATGCACCTCGATACCGGGCTTATCCAGGAGATACGCCAGTTTGCCAAGGCGAGAGGGGGTTTTGGTATCAACCAGGATGAGCTTTTCCACCAGTTCAGGTACAATGTCCCGGATGGTTCCGACATTGACGGTATCCTTATGCAGGGCCATAAACTCCTCAACGTTTTTCAGCAGCGCCCCGGGAAAGACCATAATGGAGCCGGGATACAGTTTTTGTGCCGCCAACATCGAAGCCAGGGCATCGAGATCGGCATTGGTATGCGTCGTAATGATATCCACAGCCGGGAGGCCTCCGCTATACAACCTTTTCCATAATAATACGTTTTTATATTATATCATACAGTCGAACGTATTTAAAAGCGAAAGCGCCCCTATGGGCGCTCAGGTTCTGCTGACCAGGTTGTCTTATTTCTGTGGGCAAGCGCGAATGAATTCTCGCCAACATTTAATGGGGCATTGCTCCATATGCGAAAACAAGAGTTGGCACCGGGAAAACTGACAACTCACTTTTATTTTAAATTTTCGGCAGCTTTTCCAGCGCCTTTTTAAGATTTTCCTCCGGAAGCGGATAATCTACCAGATTCCCTTCCATATACGCGTCATAGGAGGGCAGGTCCAGCAGGCCGTGCCCGCTCAGATTTAATAGGATAGTCCTGGACTCTCCGACCTCCCTGGCGGCTAATGCCTCTTCTACCGCGGCATGGATGGCATGTGATGATTCCGGAGCCGGCACTACACCCTCGCACCTGGCAAAGAGGAGCCCCGAATCAAATACCGCTGTTTGCCCGTAAGCTACGGCCTCGGCAATACCGTCATGCACCAACTGGCTTACCAGCGGCGATTCGCCGTGGTAGCGCAGGCCTCCGGCGTGGATACCGGGCGGCATGAACTCCGTGCCCAGCGTATACATGGAGAGAAGGGGGGTAAAACCGGCCACATCACCGTAATCATAGCCAAAGCGCCCCCTGGTAAGAGTCGGGCAGGCGCTTGGTTCCACTGCCAGCAACTTTACTTTGGCGCCTTTAACAATTTTATCATAGGCAAAGGGGAAAGCCATTCCACCGAAATTGCTGCCGCCACCGCAACAGGCAATGACGACGTCCGGGTAGTTGTCCACCTTGGCCAGCTGTTCCCTGGCCTCCAGGCCGATGACGGTTTGATGTAAAAGAACGTGGTTTAAAACACTACCCAGCGCATAGTTGGTGTCACCGCGCCCGGCCGCGTCCTCAACCGCTTCACTG
>DNIT01000174.1:35133-36909 GCA_003489345.1 Pelotomaculum sp.
CCCAGGCTGCCCAGTGATGCGGGATCCTTTTTTAAAATTTCCCGGCCCGAGTTGGTGCGGTCGCTGGGACTGGCAACCACCTCCGAGCCGAACACTTGCATCAGTGAACGACGATAGGGCTTCTGGTGATAGCTGACTTTTACCATATACACGGTGCATTCCATGCCAAAGAAGTTGCAGGCCTGAGATAAAGCAACTCCCCACTGTCCGGCGCCGGTTTCAGTAGCCAGCCGCTTAATCCCCTCTTTTTTATTATAATAGGCATGGGGAACGGCTGTGTTGAGTTTGTGGCTTCCCGCCGGGCTTGCGCCTTCATATTTGTAATAGATTTTGGCAGGGGTATCCAGGGCTTTTTCCAGGCGACGGGCGCGACAGAGAGGCGAAGGCCTCCAGAGCTTGTAGATCTCCATCACCTCATCGGGAATCTCAATCCAACGCTCCTCGCTTGCCTCCTGTTTGATCAGTTCAAGGGGAAAGATAGGTGTTAAGTCCTGCGGAGCGATGGGCTCTTTTGTGTTCGGGTTCAAAGGCGGTTTGGGCTTATTGGGCATATCCGCCTGAATGTTGTACCAGGCCCCGGGCATCTCTTTCTCCGTTAACAGCACTTTGATCTCACTCATCTCTTCTTGCTCTCCTCTCATCTCTTTAAGTATTTATGGCGACAGCCAAAATCATTTTATCCTATTGGGCTGTACCGGCGCAAGAATATTTTACCACGAGCATCCACTTTCATCTTTTACAGCGCCTAATGAACATGGCCGTCTAGCTAATTTTTTCCTCCCGGCCGGTCCTACTGCTCCACTTGCCGCAACGGTCGCCCCAGCGCGCTAAAATATTATTATTTTCCGATACCTCCACCACTTCGCACAAGTTGGCGCAACCGGAGCACTCAAAACTACCGGCGCTAAAGCTGGTGTCAGCCACCCCAAAGCCTTTAAAAAGGCTGGGCCCTTTTCTGGCTACAGCTTCCCTGGCAAGTATGGCGGCGCCGACCGCGCCCATAACGTCAAAATAAGGCGGCACCTGGACCGAAAGATCCAGGGCTTTTTCAAAAGCCTTTACCATTCCGACATTGGCGGCTACCCCTCCCTGGAATACTACCGGCGCCAGGATTTCTTTGCCTTTTCCCAGGTTGTTAAGGTAGTTTCTGACCAGCGCCTCGCAGAGACCGGCTAAAATATCCGGCAAACTGCAGCCCATCTGCTGTTTGTGAATCATGTCGGATTCGGCAAACACCGCGCACCTGCCAGCGATACGCACGGGAGCCCTGGCCAGCAGGGCACACTCCCCAAATTTCTCAATCGGTATGTTCAGACGCGCTGCCTGCTGGTCTAAAAAGGAACCGGTACCGGCGGCACATACGGTATTCATGGCAAAGTCATTGACAACTCCATTGCGTAGGATAATAATTTTGGAGTCCTGCCCGCCGATTTCCAGTATGGTCTGCACGCCGGGCACCAGTGAGGAGGCTGCCACGGCGTGAGCGGTGATTTCGTTCTTTACGGCGTCGGCGCCAACAATAATGCCTGCCAGATGTCTTCCACTACCGGTTGTGCCGACCCCCCTGACAATTGTACCGGAGGGTAGCCGGTCGCCAAGTTTTTTTAACCCTGCCTGAACGGTGGCGATAGGCTGTCCCTGGGTTCTTAAATAGATATCCGCAACAACCACGCCTCCCTCGTCTAAAAAGACAATATTGGTACTGACTGAGCCGACGTCTATACCCAGAAAACCCTTCATACCCTACCTACGCCTCCCGAATTTCTTTTATTCTTT
>DNIT01000174.1:36999-38105 GCA_003489345.1 Pelotomaculum sp.
ATTTCTTTTATTCTTTTACATAAAGGCTGCTCCGGCTTTCCTCCAGCGCAGCATATCCATAAATGCTTCCAGCCTGGTTAAGAGGCCGGCTTCTCCGGTGTGTTCATCCAGAGTAATATTTAGAAAAGGAACACCATTTGAGCGAGCGCTCCGTTCAATTAATTCTCCCGTCATAGAATCGGGACCGCAACCGAACGCCGCTATATGTACAAGTCCTGCCACATCCGGACCTTCCATATAACTAAAGGCTGCTCCCGCCATGCGCTGGCCCAGCGTCCAGAACAGTTTTTTGGGCAGACAGCGGGAAGCGCAGTTTTGAACAACGTGGTCAGGCAGAAACTCCGCTGTTACGATGCTTGCCCCCATTTCTTTCAGTCTCTTGATAATGTTCATGCTGATGTAGGTGTCATAGATATTGTAGGGATGGCCGATCAAAGCTACTTTAAAGGAATCCTCCGGTTCAGGAAGGGGTAGATTTTCAACCCGGTCTTCCAGAATAGCCATGGCCTCGTTTGGCATTAACCCCATTTGCAGCAGCTTAAAGTACTGCTTATGTACCTTGAGCGACCGTAAGAAAGCCATCCATATTTTGTAGCTGCTGCCGCTGAATAATTTCCCAACCTCGTGTACCGCCCGGTAAATTTCCATACTGCTTTTATATAGATTGATATTGGTATCGATCAATTTGGGAATTCCCTTGATCCGCCTGATCATATCCGGAAAACCCAGGAATTTCGGGCAAATGTACTCGCGCCTCCCAACGCTGACCAGCCGGGGCAAAAAAACGAAGTCCGACTTATCGGCGAGGTCCAGGACATGACCGTAGGCCAGTTTAACCGGCAGGCATACTTCATCAACGGCGTTTTTCAGCCCGGCTGCCAGAAGTCCTTTGTTGGAAGGTTGTGAGAGCACTCCCCCGCCCCCCATTTCTAAAAAAAAGCCCCGCCACATCGGGTAGTAGTAATAATAAAGAAGAGCCCTTGGAATACCAACCTTTAAAGGCACGGCATATTCCTCCGTCCAGTGTGTTTTGGGCAAAAAAAATAACCAGCCTGGTGTGAAGTATCCCCCATTTGCAGGGTTTTATTACAAGGCGCCGTCCGGCT
>DNIT01000174.1:38230-38902 GCA_003489345.1 Pelotomaculum sp.
GCTTTTTTCGATTATAGTTTGAAAAGCCCTTGTTGTGAGCGGAGCGCCCTTTCCTGCCTCATCAGCGCCGTCCATTTTGCCTATATCGCCGATGCCGATCACCAGGGGCAGGTTCAGCTTATCGATTATTTCCACCGTATCGCCTTCCTGCGGGTTATATTTAGGCTTTCCGGTTTTATCGACTGCGCCTTCGATAACCTTTCCGGAGTTGGTGATAGAAGCGTCAACCGTACAGCCTGATACGTTTTCCGTGTTGGATGCGACCGCCAGCACCCCAAGCACCTGTATCTCAGGATGAGCCGTGATAAAAGCCAGGGCCTCCTCGCCACGTCCCGCGCCGTTGAAACCGCGGTCGTCGAGCATCACCACGACCGGGTCAACGGTGGCCTGCTTAATCATTTCCACCAATTCCTTACCGGACCACCTGGTGGGATTCCCGGCTGAAGCTGAAATGCAACGTGCGCCTATGTTTTTAGCCGCCACTTCAATCGCTCTCTTGGCGATGCGATCTCCGTCGGTAACAAGAATAACTTTTCTTTTGCGGGTAGAAAAATTGTCCATACCGTCCTCTCGGTCTTAAAAAGTCAGCGCCGGATAGCCGAACAGGACAGAGGGACAGGTACCTTGTCCCTCTGGTTGTTGTGTTGTTGTGTTTATCCTGGTATGTCTGGT
>DNIT01000174.1:38995-40176 GCA_003489345.1 Pelotomaculum sp.
TGTCTGGTGCAAAGGAGGAGCAGGGGACAAAGGATAATGTGCGTTGCTGGGACAAAGTACCTGTCCCTGCGTCCCCTCCCTGGGACAAAGGAAACGTCGGGCGGGACCAAGCAGAAGAACATGGGACATGCCTCCTTTGGGACAAGGTACCTGTCCCCTTGTCCCGTTAGTCGGTATGCGCTATTTTTACGTTGGCTTTATATTCAACAAGACGGCCGTTCTCGACATTGGCGGTGAAGTTCACAATTTCAACAGCTACGATATTTTTCACTGTACGTGAGGCCTCGCTGATAGCAGACTGGACGGCACCTTTCCAACTATCGGGGGATTCCCCCACCAACTCTGAAACTATAACATGCATGGTTTATTCCTCCTTAAATTTTTTCTATAACGGTAGTATTATGTGTAGCAACCGGATATCTATACAATTTTTAGGAGCAAAATGAAAAGGCCCTTTACGGAGCCCTCAGAATATCTACAAACCTGTTTGAGCCGCCGCCGGCCTTAGCGCTTGTAAGAGACTATTCACCACTGTCATCCATCAGGTCCTTAATTTTTTTCAAGGCCTGTCTTTCCAGCCTTGAAACCTGGACCTGCGAAAGACTTAGCCGCCTGGCAATATCAGCCTGGGTTTTGTCCTCAAAAAAACGCCAGGTTATGATCTGCCGGTCCCTTTCCGGCAGTTTATCTAAAAGCTCACTTACCGAAAGGCTCTCAAGCCAGGGCGTTTCCCCGTCTTCACTGTCCTTCAGTTGGTCAAGCAGATAGATCGGGTCACCGTCATCCTGATGCAGGGTCTCATAAATGGAAGCAGGTGTCTGTGCAGCTTCCAGGGCATTGACAATTTCTTCTCTGGAAAGACCCAGTTCACCTGCGACCTCGCCAATTGTTGGCTCCCGGCCCAGCCTGGCTGTAAGCAGTTCCCTTGTTTGCTGTATTTTATAAGCTGTTTCTTTGACCGAGCGGCTAACCTTGACCGGGTTGTCATCTCTTAAGAAGCGCCGGATTTCTCCAACTATCATAGGTACCGCATAAGTTGAGAATTTGACGTCATACCCCAGGTCAAATTTATCAATAGCCTTCATCAGCCCGATGCAGCCGATTTGAAAAAGGTCTTCCAGTTCATAGCCCCTGTTCTGAAACCGTTTGACCAGGTTAAATACCAATTTGAGGTTACAGTT
>DNIT01000174.1:40238-40661 GCA_003489345.1 Pelotomaculum sp.
GAAACCGTTTGACCAGGTTAAACACCAATTTGAGGTTACAGTTGACCAGCTTGTCGCGGGCATAACTGTCACCATTTTTGGCTTTCTGGAGTAATTCTTTCATTTCCTTGTCTTTCAACAGGGGAAAGCGTGGCAGGTTCATTTCCACCAACCTGCTGCTCATTATTTGTTCAACTCCCGCTTAGTGTTCCCGGCTGTTTTGGACAGCCCCGGTGCCAACTCTTCTACTCATACGGACCATGGTTCCACGCCCTGGCAGTGAATCAACCTGTAAGTTCTCCATGAAAGACTGCATAAAAACAAATCCGAGTCCCAGTCGTTCAGGGTCTGTGGTAAACGCCGGCTGCAGAGCCTTGTCAATGTCTTCTATCCCCCTGCCATCATCTTCTATGCTTAGTTCCAGCGTGTTTTCCGTCAGTCCGG
>DNIT01000174.1:40771-42006 GCA_003489345.1 Pelotomaculum sp.
CCCGTCAGTCCGGCATAGATCTTGATAAACCTGTCCGAGGCGTTCCTGTAGCCATGGATGATAGAATTGCTTACCGCTTCTGATACGGCAACTTTTACTTCCTCCAGGTCGCTCAAAGTAAATTCAAGCTGAGAGGCAAAAGCGGCAACAGTTGCCCTGGCAAAGGATATATTTGCCGGTATGCTAAGAAATTCCAGTTTCATCTGGTTATTTAACGGCATGGTTTCAATCCTCCTCTAACCTAGTTTCCGCAGAGCCTCGGCTTCACTGTCAGACTCGCCCATAATCCTGAAGAGACCCGACAATTCAAGGATTCTACGAACCTGAGGCTGAGGTGAGACAATGATAACGCTACCCCCGTTTTTTGAAACCCGCTTGTAACGCCCCAGCAATACGCCCAGTACCGAACTGTCCACAAATGATACTTTCGATAGGTTAAAAACGATATTTCTGGCGGATTCCCGGTCGAGAGACTCTTCCAGGTTGTTTCGGAGAAAGTCAGCTACGCTAAGGTCAAGTTCGCCACCCGGGCGGACAAGCAGGGTATCCTGTGTAAACTCAATATCCAAGAGCACGGGCGCCAATCCTTTCTCAATAGTTAATTGCATGAACCCTTCTGCTAAATCTTACCAAATGTATCACCAAAAGGCAAGCTGTGATTCATGATAAGAAAAATGAGCAGGCTGTTCGGCCCGCTCATTTAACACATCACCTGTGGCTCATGACATCTTCATATCCGATTTAATAAACGCTGTCGATTACTCTTTTCATTTGCAGGAATATGGAGCCTTTGGGCACATCATCCTTGGCTATGAGTTTCACTCGCAAGACTTCCTGACCATTCTTGGTCAGGACATACGAACCCACTTCCTGGCCCTTCAAGACCGGGGCGCTGATATATTCGGGCAGTTCAACCTTTGACTCAAACCCCTTGTCTTCACCCTTAGGCACTACTACACCAACCTTTTCCGAGGCCAGGACATCCACACTGGCGGACTGCCCCTTGCTGACCTTGACAGTGCCTACGCTGCTTCCTTTTTCGGCCATATTAACCGCTTTATAACGGGCAAATCCATAATCAAGAATTTTGGTTGATTCATTGAAATGACTTTTTGGTTCAGCCGTTCCCAGGACGACACAGATTAGCCTGAGGCCGTCCCTTTCCGCCGAGGAAGCCAGACAGTATTTTGCCGCCTCCGTCCAACCGGTCTTGCCGGCGTCGGCCCCATCGTACC
>DNIT01000174.1:42147-47643 GCA_003489345.1 Pelotomaculum sp.
TCATGTTCTTTCATCGCGGTTATTTTCTTAAAAAGCGGGTTTTCCAGCCCTGCTTTTAAGATCACGGCCAGATCATGCGCGCTGGTATAGTGGTCATCCGCGGTAAGGCCGTGGCAGTTGACGAAATGGGTATTTTCCAGCCCGAGGGACTTGGCCTTATCGTTCATGGCCTCTACGAAAGCTTCTTCGCTCCCTGCAATATGTTCAGCTACGGCCACGCTGGCATCGTTAGCCGACTGCAGGCCTACTGCCGTGAGCATGTCCCACAGGCTCATTTCCTCACCCGGTTCGAGATAAACCTGCGACCCGCCCATCTCCCAGGCGTTTTCACTGGCCACCACCTGGTCGGTCAACTTGAACTCACCCTCTTCCACTGCTTCCGTCGCCAGCAACAGGGTCATTAACTTTGTGACGCTGGCCATGGGCAGCCGCTTGTCCGGCTCCTTTTCATAGATAATTTTATTGGAAAAAGGCTCAAGCAGCACGGCCGCTTCGGCTGTTGTTTCCAAAGCGCTTTTAGCGGGCTCATTGGCTTTTGCCGCCATTTCAGCGGCAAAAGCCAACTGACAACCGGTAAACATGGCAAGAAGCAATGCAGATAGCAGGATTAACTTGGTTTTTTGCCAGGACAAAAAGTATACCCCCCATCGATATTTCAGTTTTCCAAATCTTTTCCAAATAGTCCTATGGAAACGCTATCATTTCCCCTTTGTACGGGGTTGTTTGTATTATGTTTCCTTGTTTTAAAGTTATGCGTGGCAACCCATCGACAGACAAAAAAACACCCCGCGCATATGCGAGGCGACTCGTGCTGTAACAGGCCATTTTATTGCACCACATCATATACAAGATGAATCGGGCCCGGCTCACTATCACTGAATGAATATGCGTTCATTACCATCGCTTCGGCTTCTTCATGGTTATCAAGGTTAGAGTGCAATATACAGATCGTATTGCCGGCGTTGACATGCTCACCTGTTTTTTTAACCATGGTCAATCCGGCAGCGTAATCAATGCGGTCATCCTTTTTCTTCCGGCCCGCTCCAAGGAGCATCGCCGCAACTCCTATGGCCTCAGCGTTGACAGCCGCCACATAACCGGCTTTTAAAGCTTTCACTTCGATATGCTTCTTCGCCTGGGGAAGACGATCCGGATTATCCACAAACCCGGGATTACCCCCTTGGATTGCAACAAACTGTTTGAATTTTTCAATAGCCTTACCAGACGCAATAAACTGTTCCAGCTCAATATAAGCATGCTTGAAATCAGGATAAGCGCCCCCCAACACTGTCATGTGAGCCGCTATGGTGAGCGCTACGGTCGTTAAATCCTTTGCACCTTTACCCGCCAGCACTTCTATCGCTTCCTTAACTTCGTTGGCGTTACCAACCTCATTGCCTAAAGGCTGGCTCATATCCGTAATAACGGCTATTGTTTTTCTGTTAAGCGATTTGCCTATTTCAACCATAGTCATGGCGAGTTCCTTGGCTTTATCGATTGACTTCATAAAAGCTCCGGACCCGACCTTAACGTCCAGGACAATGGCGTCCGCACCGGATGCTATCTTCTTACTCATTACCGAACTTGCGATTAAAGGAATACTGTCCACTGTCGCGGTAACGTCCCGCAAGGCATATATCTTCTTGTCGGCGGGAGTCAAGTGGGCGCTTTGACCGGCAATAGCCATTTTGTAGGCATTCACATTCGAAATAAATTTGTCGCCCGGCAGGCTGGTATTAAAGCCGGCAATTGCCTCCAGCTTGTCAATAGTACCTCCTGTGTGGCCCAAACCCCTGCCGGACATTTTTGCAACCGGTATCCCAGCGACTGCGACCAGTGGGATAATGATCAGGCTGACCTTGTCTCCAACGCCGCCGGTCGAATGTTTGTCAACTTTTATTCCATTGATTGCCGTCAAATCAAGCTTATCTCCCGAATCAACATAAGCAAGGGTCAGGTTTGCGATTTCTTCTTTATCCATACCCTTGAAGTATATCGCCATGAGTAAGGCCGACATCTGATAATCAGGCACTTCTCCGGAAGTGTAGCCGGCAATGATGAAGTGAATTTCATCCTTGGTTAATTTTCCACCCAGCTTCTTTCTTTGGATCAGGTCAACCATCCTCATCGCATTACCCCCATCTTGCTGCTATCCTTTGACGGCCGTTTTTCAACGCGCTTATTTGCTTGACGTTTTCCGGACCAGCGGCCAAAAGCTTGTGCCTGCAGAATATTTCAGGCCAAAGCTGTCGGCTATGGTGGCTGCCACGTCCGCGAAGGTTTCCCTTACTCCCAGATCTATCCCGCCCCGCAGCGTTTTGCCGTAAACAAGGAGGGGTACGTACTCCCGGGAATGGTCCGTGGACGAGGTGGTGGGGTCACAACCGTGGTCCGCCGTAATAATCAGCACGTCCTCTTCCCGCAGCAGTTTTATTAGTCCCGGTAAACGCAGGTCCAGTTCTTCCAGAGCCTCAGCGTAGCCCCGCGGGTTATTGCGATGGCCGTAAAGCATATCAAAATCAACCAGATTGGCAAAAATCAGCCCGCCGGTAACCGAGTCGAGCATATTGATGATCTGCTCCATGCCATCCGCATTTCCTTTGGTCGAAATGGAATCAGTAATCCCCTCTCCATCGAAAATGTCACGGATTTTACCGATAGCAATGACGGGGATGCCGTTATCTTGAAGCAGGTTCAGCACTGTTCGGCCCGGTGGTTTTAACGAAAAGTCATGCCGGTTCATCGTCCTTTTAAAATTCCCCGGTCCACCGGTGAAAGGCCTGGCGATCACCCTGCCCACGGCATGCTCCCCGGTCAGCAGCTCCCGCGCAATACGGCAAATCCGGTACAATTCTTCCAGCGGTATGATCTCCTCGTGTGCGGCGATCTGGAATACGCTGTCGGCTGAGGTATAGACGATGGGTAAACCTGTCGCCATGTGCTGTTCACCAAGCTCTTCGATGATCGCTGTACCGGAGGCAACCTTGTTGCCAAGGACTTTACGTCCTATGCGTTCCTCGTAAGCCCTAATCAGCGCAGGGGGAAACCCGTCGGGGTAAACAGGAAAGGGCCGCTCCAGGATTAAACCGGACAGTTCCCAGTGGCCTGTCGTGGTATCTTTGCCCGGTGACAACTCGGCCATCCGGCCGAAAGAGGCTGCCGGTTTTTCCGCCGGAGGAACGCCGGCTATAGGAATAATGTTGCCCAGTCCCAGGCCGGCCAGATTGGGCAGGCGCAATCCTCCCACAGACCTGGCGATATTGCATAACGTGTTGCTGCCGGCATCTCCATATTTGCAAGCATCCGGCAGTTCCCCTACCCCAACGCTGTCCAATACAACCAAGGCGACTCTTTTCAATTCGGCGACAACCCCCTTTAATGTGTATGATGTTCACGCCCTGGGATGACTGCGGTTGTAAATTTCCCTGACCCTTTTTTTGGTGAGATGCGTATAAATCTGCGTGGTGCTGATATCGGTATGCCCCAGCATTTCCTGGACCGAACGGATATCGGCGCCATTTTCCAACAAGTGTGTGGCAAAGGAATGCCTCAGCGTGTGCGGGGTTATAACCGTATTAATTTTGGCCTTGAGGGCGTACTTTTTAATAATTTTCCAAAATCCCTGTCTGGTCAACCTCTGACCACGGTGGTTGACAAAAAGCGCGGAGACCTTTCCCGATTTCTCTAGTTTGCGCCTGCCGCGCCCCAGATATTCCCTGACAAAGCGTGCTGCAACATCACCCAGCGGGATCACCCGCTCTTTGGACCCCTTTCCGAAACAACGGATAAAGCCGTTTTCAAGGTTGAGGTTGGTGAGGTCGAGGGAAACCAGTTCAGATACCCGCAGCCCGGTGGCATAAAGGAGTTCCAGCATGGCTTTGTCCCGCAAACCCGCAGGCTCCCCGATATGAGGCTGACTCAGTAAGAGGTCCACTTCTTCCATGCTCAAGACCCTGGGCAGCCGCTGGGGCGGCTTTGGTGATTCCAGCTCCTGAGAGGGATCTTTGCCGACCACCCCTTCATTAAATGCAAAACGGTAATAGGATTTAATAGCCGCCAAATGACGGGATATGGTAGCCGGCGAGCGCCCGTCCAATTGCAGTTGGAAGAGATACGACATAATCGCGTCTTTCCCGGCCTGCTCCATGGTAACCAAACCATACTTGCGGCAAAAGGCGATATAAGCTTTTAAATCGGTCCGGTAAGATACCAGCGTGTTTGCTGCAAGTCCCCGTTCAACTGATAGATGATAGATAAACGCTTCGAGAAATTTTTCCATTTAAGTACCCCAAAAAATAAAGTCTTTTGCAAGACTCTATTTCCACATCCAGCCATATAATCCTTTTATAAATTACGAGCAAACCGCTACAGCAGGTAGGCGGCGCAGAGCTTGACCAGGAGCGGCGTCAGGAATACTTCTACCAGGCCGGCCCCGGCCGAAAAAGCCAGAACAAGGCACATCAATCCGCTGTAAATAACAAAACTTGGCCATATTACTGTTTTTGAGTTATAAAAACGCTTGACCAGCAGCAGGGCAAAGCATAATGAAGCGACACCGCCCAGCAGCAGCGCCGGTACCAGGATCATATTCTGGGGCAGGATCGCCGCGCAAGCCAGGGCCATGCCCTGGCTGCTTTTTGAGTTGCTTAAGAACGCAACACAATATCCCAGAACAAAGCCGCGGGTAAAGATAATTCCCAGCATAACCGGAATGCCGATAACGGTCAAACCCAGTAGGTATACCTCCAAAATGAGCACGAGATCGTTGTACATCACGTCCCTTAGAGCGCCGGACTGATCCACTTCCATCATCCCGGCCTGCTGCAGGAACTGGTCCAGGTAAGTTTTAAGTTCCTGAGCCTGTTCAAGCGGGATGCCTTTCACACTGATGGTACCAGTGATGATTCCAAAAACAAATACCCCCACCACTATTAAATAGGCAGGCCAGCTGTAGCGTAGCGAGTTGCCCCAGAAGCCCCGCAGCGATTTAAGCACCTTCCAGCCCCCCCGTCCTGTTCCTGATTATTTTTATGGCCGGGACATTCCCTTTATGAATAGCCTGAGAGCAATTTTGCTCAGGCTCCTTCTTGATACCCTGCCTGACAGAACGAAAAGCTCATAACTTCTTGCTGTCTTTCATATGTATTAAGGACAAGTTGGGAAGGGAGCAAAAATTCATGGCAAGGCGCGCAGGTATAAATAATGCTGACGAACATATTGGGTCTGAAGGGGCTTTTGGGGTACGGCTATACGTTCAAAAAGGAGGCGTCTTTATTTGCGGCAAGCCAAAAGAAATCCGGCGCCTGCTGAAGACCTATGCCAGCAGATACCGGACCGTTAAGGAGCTCATAACACATAATCTCAATTGACACATTTGGATGCGGAATATCTCAATGATTTGCCGTTAACATGCCGCTGTCACTGCGCCACGGATCAAAAAAATACTTGGCGATGAAGGTGCGATTTCAATCGTACACGGCGCCCCAGCGTCAGACC
>DNIT01000037.1:0-122 GCA_003489345.1 Pelotomaculum sp.
CCGCAGTCTGTGGACGGTTTGAGCCTTCTGCGCACTGAAAAATACGGTGATACGATACTCTCTTTTTACGCAGATAATGAAACACCGGAGTGATGACGTATGCGAACCGCAATTTGCCCGGG
>DNIT01000037.1:218-3821 GCA_003489345.1 Pelotomaculum sp.
ATGCGAACCGCAATTTGCCCGGGAAGTTTTGATCCGGTGACCTACGGCCACCTGGACATTATAGGTAGGGCTGCTCTGATCTTTGACAAGCTGATTGTTGCAGTTTCCCACAACCCGGGTAAAAATCCGCTGTTTTCGATTGAAGAGCGGATTCAACTACTGCAGGGTGTTCTTTCTAACTATCCCAACATAGAAGTGAAGGCGTTTTCAGGCCTTACTGTTGACGCAGCCATTGAGTGCAAGGCAAAAGCTATTATACGTGGCTTGCGGGTGGTTTCGGATTTTGAAAACGAATTCAGAATGGCCCTTACCAATCAAAAACTGGCCTGCCACATAGAAACGGTCTTTTTGATGACTAAGGCAGAGTACTCTTTTATCAGTTCCACTACAGCTAAGGAGGTAGCCTCATTTGGAGGTTCCCTGCGGAGCTTGGTTCCGCCATTGGTGGAGGAGAAATTAAGAGAAAAGTTTAAACGTTGCCATGAGGACTAAGGAGGGATATAACCGCTGTGGATCTGCTGAGCGCCCTTAATGAACTGGAAGAGCTTATTGAAACCAGTGGTAAGATTCCATTGACCAGGAAGGTAATGGTAAATGAGGACCGCATACTGGACCTTTTAGACCGTATCAGGACCACCATTCCCGAGGAAATTAGACAGGCGAAGTGGATTATCCAGGAACGGGAAAAGGTTATGAATGATTCCCAGAAGGAAGCGATGCGCCTCCTGGAAGACGCCCAGAAGCAAGTGGAAAAACAGGCCGACGAAAGCGAGGTAGCTCGCAAAGCCAAGGACGTGGCGGATGAAATTGTGGCCAGAGCCGAAGACAAGGCCAGGGAACTGCGCGAGGGAGCACGCGTATATGCCGACGATGTCCTGACCAATCTGATGGAAAGCCTTGACAAGCTTTCGAGCCAGATTGAGCAGGGCCGCTCCGAGCTGAGGTCAATGAAGTAGGCAGCCTATTGCAGTTGCTTGAGCACGTTGCGCCAGTCAACGTGCTTTTCTATGTTGTCAACCGCAGTTTGAATGGCCTTCTCGTCGTTGGCCCTGATTTTCCTGGTGATACTGGACGCCTTCTCAATGGTTGCGTAGGTGTCGTAATGTACCAGGATAACAGGAACACCCTTATCCTCAGCCCTGGCCGCCACTTTCACGTCCGGATATAGTCCGCCGGTAAGGATGAGAGCGGAGGTGTCCGTTTCCAAGGCCGCCAGGGCTACGTCCGAACGGTCTCCGCCGGTTATGACAGCTTTGTTGGCGGCGCGGCGCAGGTAGCCCAGGGCGCTTTCGATGGACATGGCTCCGATAACCACGTCCTCGACCACACGGTCCATTTTCTCTCTGGCGGCAAGGATCTCGCCGCCCAGTACATCATAGTATTCTTGAACGGTGGGGGCAGTCGTTTCCCGGTTTTGGGGGATGACGCCCAGGGTCTGAAAACCTCGCTCCTCAAGAATAGGGCGATAGATTCCTTCTGTCTTGGCCAGCAGGGGGAGCGGCACGTTGTGAAAGATGTTGCCCAGGACATTTAATCCTTTACAGGCCAAATAACTGTTAATAAAAATAGCCTGGTCGATGCTGAAGTCATCCGTTATATTGATGGTAAACAAGGGCGCTGCCTTGAACTCCAGGGCCAGACTAACGGCGTCCAGGCCCAGGCAGCCCATGATATGCGGGAAGCTTGCCCCCCCGATGATAACCAGTTCCTTATCCTCTGCCACGGCCTCATAGGCCTGCCGGATGGACCTGAGCGATTCACAGGGGTTTCTGTAGCCGGAAAGGTAAGCAGGACCTGCCAGGTAGGGTACAATAGTCTCAGCAGGTTGCTCCATTTGGAGTACTTCCTTCATCAGCAGGCCGTCTTCGTCCAGCTTTGCTCCCGTTCCAACAGCATTTCCCACCGGTTTGAAATAGCCCACGCGGTATCCTTCCCGGCGGAATTTTAAGGCCAGGCCCAGCGCAACGCTGGTTTTGCCGCTTCCGGAAGTCCCCATGATAAACAGGTTTTTCACCTTTTGCACCTCACGATACAGTTATTTTGACATCGAGCGCGCATGCGCCCTGGTTGTAGGCGAAGACCGGGTTAATGTCCATTTCCGTTATTTCGGGGAAGTCGGTAACAAGCCTGGCCACACGCCCGATGATCCCTATAATGGCCTCTATGTCGGCCGGTTTTTCGCCGCGGTAGCCCCTGAGGAGGGTATAGGCCTTTGTTTCGGCCAGCATGTTTTCGATCTCCCTGCGGTTCAGGCCTCTGGCCAACCGGAAAGAGACATCTTTCAGCAGGTTTACATAGATGCCTCCCAGACCAAAGGCGATTAATGGGCCGAACTGAATGTCCTTGCTCATGCCTATAATCAGCTCGGTTCCTTTGGGCATCATTTTTTGTACTTCAATGCCGTAAACGGCCGCTTTGGGCAGGTAGCGCTGGACATTATTCATGATTTCCAGAAATCCGGCACGCACTTTTACAGGGGAGTCAAGCCCTATGATTACCCCGCCCACGTCGCTCTTATGCAGTATCTCAGGTGAGGCGATTTTCAATACTACAGGGTAACCGAGCCGCCCGGCACTTTTGGCTGCCTCTTCGGGGCTGGCCGCCAGGGCTGTCGGAGCGGCGGGGATGCCGTAGGCCTCCACCACCTCGGCGGCCTCGCTGCCCAGCAGGACCAGGCGCTTGTCTTTTTTTACATCGTAAAGGATGGCCTTGACGCTTTTTAGATTGGAGCATTTGTAGCGCAAGTCCTGCTCATTGGCGGGCAGTTCCCTGGTGCGGGCGTAGCCGGTCAGGCCACTGATGGAGGAAACTGCCGGCTCGGGGAAGGTAAAACAGGGTATTTTGGCTTCTTCCAGCACCTTGGCTCCCTCCGCCAGTTTTTCTCCGCCCATGTAGGCCGCAAGCAGGGGCTTTTCAGGGTAAGCCGCTCTCATCTCAACCAGGGCTCTGGCCGTCTCTACCGGTTCTGTCACGGCAGTCGGGCAGACCAGTACCAGGGCGCTGTCCACCCCTGGGTCCGCCAGAGTTTTGTCAAGGGAGAAGCGGAAACGGTCGGCCCTGGCATCCCCTAACACATCAACCGGATTGTAAATATTGGCTTCCGGAGGCAGGTAGCCGCGTAGTTGCTTGATCGTCTCTTGCGAAAAGCGCGCCATCTGGAGTTTCTTCTGCTCAATGGTGTCGGCGGCGATAATCCCGGGCCCTCCGGAATTGGTGACCACCGCCACCCTGTCCCCGGAAGGTACCGGCTGACTGGCAAAGGCCACGGCCAGGTCAAAGAGTTCCGCCATACTTCTGACGCGAATAACACCACATTGACGGAAAGCTGTTTCATAGGCCAGGTCGCTTCCGGCCAGCGCGCCCGTATGGGAGGAGGCGGCCTGGGCGCCGGCCTGGCTGGTTCCTGATTTTAGTATGATGACGGGCTTTTTGCGGCTGGCTGTCCGGGCCGCCTCTAAAAAATGAGCGCCATTTTCCACATCCTCAATGTAGCACAGGATTACCTTGGTGTTGGGATCCTGTCCGGCGTCCTCAATAAAGTGGGACTCGGTGAGGTCGGCTTTATTGCCCAGGCTGACAAACTTGCTGAAGCCAAGCCCGGTC
>DNIT01000037.1:3931-4388 GCA_003489345.1 Pelotomaculum sp.
CAAGCCCGGTCCGGTAGCTCCAGTCCAGAATGGAGAGGACCATGGCGCCGCTCTGGGAGATAAAGGCGATCTCTCCTTTGAGAGGAAAGCCGGCAGCAAAAGAGGCGTTAATAGGGGTGTGCGTATCAATCAATCCGACACAGTTGGGGCCCGTCATCCGCATTTCGTATTGGCGGCAGGTTTCCACCAGACGGCGTTCCAGTTCCAGACCTTCTTTGCCTGTTTCCTTGAAGCCGGCGGTGATCACCACCAGGTTTTTGACCCCGCTGACGCCGCACTGCTCGGCTGCATCCAGCGTGCGGGAGGCCGGCAGGGAAAGGACCGCCAGTTCAGCCGGCATTGGCGTCTTGTCCACCGCAGGGTAACAGGCGAGCCCCTCGATTTCCTGCTCCTTGGGGTTAACGGGAAAAATAGGACCGGTATAACCACTGCTGATCATATTTTTTACAATCACGTT
>DNIT01000141.1:0-128 GCA_003489345.1 Pelotomaculum sp.
TGCAGCCGGGTGGCGAAAGCGGCGCAAGAAGGAAAGTTGGATATCCGGGGGGATGTAAAAAAAGTCAATTCAGAGTTCCAGGAAGTCATCCATGGATTTAATAATACCCTGGACGCGGTAATCGGGCC
>DNIT01000141.1:369-631 GCA_003489345.1 Pelotomaculum sp.
GCTACAACGGCGACTTCAACGAGCTCAAGAACAACCTGAATGCCTGTATAGACGCTGTCAACGGCCTGCTTAAAGAAGTCAACCATATGGTCCGGGCTGTTAAAGATGGCAAACTGGATACCCGCAGCAACGCGTCAGCCTTTGCCGGCGAATGGGGCAAGCTGTTGAGTGACATGAACGGTTTGATGGCAGCTGTAGACGAACCAGTTAATGAACTGATGACGATTCTCAGCCGGGTGGCAGTAAATGACGTTACCCAAAA
>DNIT01000141.1:727-1001 GCA_003489345.1 Pelotomaculum sp.
GTAAATGACGTTACCCAAAAGATGGATAAAAAATATGATGGTGTTTGGAATGACCTGAAAGACGATACCAACAGCGTTATTACGATGATGACGAGTATCCAGGAGGTTTCGAAAAATATTAGCAACGGTAATCTAAGCGACTTGGATATGCTTAAGCAAATTGGGCGAAGAAGTGACAACGATGAATTAACACCTGACTTTATTAAGATGATGGAGGCCATTCAAAGTCTGGTAAACGATGCTAACGATCTGGCCCAAGCGGCAGTGGAAGGCC
>DNIT01000141.1:1241-1413 GCA_003489345.1 Pelotomaculum sp.
ATGCCTGAAAGAAATGGCCATGGGCAACCTGGATTCTGAAGTCACCGGTGATTACAAGGGTGATCATGCCATCATTAAAAACGCTCTCAACAAGACCCTTAAAGCAATTAATGAAACTATGGGACAGATTACCATCGCGATAGAACAGGTAAATACCGGCGCCTGGCAGGTT
>DNIT01000141.1:1566-4789 GCA_003489345.1 Pelotomaculum sp.
CAGGTTTCCGACTCCAGCCAGTCTCTGTCGCAGGGCGCGGCAGAGTCGGCCAGCACCATGGAACAGCTCACTTCCTCAATGGGTGAAATAAACTCCCAGACCAGACAAAACGCCGATAACGCCATGCAGGCCAACCAACTTGCCACCCAGGCCAGGGGTATCGCTGAGAAAGGCAATGAGCAAATGGCTCAGATGGTTAAGGCCATGAGCGATATTAATGAATCCGCCGCTAATATATCTAAAATAATCAAGGCGATCGATGAAATCGCTTTCCAGACCAACATACTGGCCTTAAACGCGGCGGTAGAGGCGGCCCGCGCCGGCAAGCACGGCAAAGGTTTTACCGTTGTAGCCGAGGAAGTGAGGAACCTGGCTCAGCGCAGTGCCAAGGCGGCCAAGGAGACTGCCGAAATGATCGAAGGCTCGATTGAAAAGACCGAAGTAGGCGCCAAAATCGCGGAGGAAACCTCCAAGGCGCTGGAAGAGATCGTGCTGGGCACGGCCAAGGTAACCGACCTCATCGGTGAAATAGCCTCCGCCTCCAAAGAGCAGGCTGTAGGCATCGGGCAAATCAATGAGGGCTTGAACCGGGTAGACCAGGTTACGCAGCAGAACTCGGCCGGCTCGGAAGAACTGGCGGCGGCTAGTGAAGAGATGTCCAGCCAGGCAGCAATGGTCAAACAGATGCTGGGCAAGTTTAAACTCAGTTTTACCGGCACTCCGGCAGTTGTAGCCACCGCAAAGCCGCATACTGCGCAATCGCGTCCTGTTCAAAAAAAAATCCCGGACAATAAGGATAAGCCCGTTAATACGAGTGCCCTGGAGATAGCCGCAGCAATGGATATCGGATTAAAGCCGCAAGACATTATTTCCTTAAACGATGGGGAATTCGGCAATTTCTAAAATGGTAGTTTGTGGACGAACAGGTCATCCTGGTTGAGGTACAAGCGACCGGGGTTGCTATTACCCGGTCGCCAAAACCGCCAGCCGTTCCAAGAACGTGTTACTGGCCGATATGAGCCACCAGATCCGTACTCTCATAAATATGGAACCATTGGTGAGCAGGATCGCGTCGCCCTTTTTAACGTCGCCGGTCAAGCCGGGGCAGGTCACGGGTATGCGCTCCAAATCCCCTTTGAGCTGCTCGGTGGTCAGAGTCACGGTGGCATTTTTTTCTTGGAGGATAACCGGTTCCTTCTTAAAATAGCCGGGCGGATTTCCGGTCTCTACGCTTCATCTCCTCTATGCCACCAGCAGTTTTTTCGGCAAAACTTACCTTTGCAGTTTTTCCCGCAAACAACCTTTGTTGAATTGCAAGCGGGGCAAACATAGCCACCGTTTTTGATAGATTCAAGATTTTCAAAGCTTTCCATCCATTCCTTGCCGCAGTCCACGCATCTCACCGGACAAATATTCAAGGTGAAATTGCCGCCCTCTATATGAATAGTCTTTCCGTTTACCAAACTATCGGCGATTTTTTCTCTCGCCGAAATCAGGATACGCTGAAATGTTGGGCGGGACACTTCCATTTTTTCGGCGCATTCGCCCTGTTCAAGTCCTTCTAAGTCTTTTAGACGTACGGCTTCCAGTTCTTCAAGTTTTAAGATATTTTCCGGAATTTCCACAATATCCTTTTTTGATGGAATGAAGTAGGGAACGACAGGGGTATTCTCAATCCTTCTCCACTTAGTGGGTCTTACCAAATAATCAGCTCCGTTCTTGCTATAAAAATTTCCTAGAATATATTAAAACACAAACCTTTAAAAGCTATACCAGTCTCACGAACAATTCGCTTTAAGCAGAAAAAACACCTGCCTTCCGTGCTCCGAAAGAGTTTGGAAAATCACCATGTTTTTTACTGAATGTAATTATTAGACTGTCCTTATAAATCAAAGTAACCCTGAAAAATTCCAGCTATAAGTTTACGCTATCCTCCAACAAAAACCGCCCTTCATTAAACTATCTTATTTGGATCTTTTCCAAGCTGGTGAATATGTAAACGGCACCTCGCTTACGCAGGTGCCGGTCATTCTATGTCTTATATAAGTGCAATTGATGAGAGCGCTAGTTTTCCAGTAACACAACCAAGCTTAATAACAATGTCTGTTCCTACTATCTGTTCTACGCAATTCAAAAACTAGAGAAATAAAAAATTTATATACCATGATATTTTTGGGAATTGGCTGATTTTAAGCCAATTTAGAAGTTTACAACAAATTTACTTCGGATTTCTGTTATTGACATATACTCATAATAAAGATATAGTTATTATGAAACTATGAACATAATAAATTAGGAAATAGTTACAAACACACACCGTTAAATAGCGTACTAGCTTAATATTTTTATACTTTAGAACAATTAATTCGCACTATATTATTTCAGTGGGAGTGGGTTTGTTTTGCCCAAAATGGAACAGACCCAACTCCCGAAACATAAATCAGTCTCTGATTCGGCAGTAAAAGTATAACGATATGAAAGCTAGAGTTTTTTTTAAAGCCTGTACTATAACCTATAGCATTATATGCTATTGTAAAATAGTGTCAACTAGAATTGCAAATGACCTAGCTCTACTGTTTAACTAATCTGAGCTCTATAAACAGCTAACGTGTAATGAGGTTCCTCCATGCTCATCCGCAGTCAAAATGTAAGGGACTCAAACACATAAAACTCTAAAATCAGCAAGACAGCAGTCACCTGTATTAAACTAAGGATTCATAAATTACTACTATAATCGATAGTATTATATACTATCGCAACGAAAGTGTCTAGTATTAACAACAAAAAATTTACTGCATCTTTTTAAACAACCAATAACGACGGTTTCAAGGTCGGAGTGGCCTTTAGGTAAATCTGTTAAAACGGGAGGACGGCATCCCGGACCAAGAAAACGCGCAATCTTACAGATACTGGTGGCTCTGTGCTGATTGAAGCGTCAAAAGGCTTCCTTCCAAATTTCAAATGGTATTACCATGTTGGTTTGGAAACCTCCGATCTTCTAACTACCGGGGAATAGTCAACTGCTTATTTAGAAGGCTTCCCTGGCGCTAAACTGAAGGCAAAGGGGGGTGCACAAGAAGAAGCATCGCAGGAAACCCGCTTTATGTCCTTGGAACAAAGATGTTCCTGCTTCAATGGGTAGCTGAAAGATAAGAAGGAGGTGTCTGTTAAAAGATGTATGTAAACGAACTTGAATATTTAGCTCCCAAGACGCCTGGCGAAG
>DNIT01000141.1:4974-15223 GCA_003489345.1 Pelotomaculum sp.
ATGAAAGACAAACTAATAAGCCCGGAATACGTGATTGACATCAAGAACATTAAAGAGTTTAGAGGCATCAAGTACGAGCCTGGTAAAGGTATGGAAATCGGCGCTACCACAAAGATTGCGGAAGTACAGTATTCGGAAATAGTGAAAGAAAAATACCCCGCCCTTGCTTATGCAGCTAGCCAGCTTGGCAGTAATCAGGTAAGGCACATGGCCACAATCGGCGGTAATAGCTGTAACGCTTCACCGTCGGGCGAGACACCCACCCCGCTGGTAGCTTATGGCGCTAAAGTCGTTTTAAGCAGCGCAGCCGGAGATAGGGAATTGCCGCTGGAGGATTTCATTACGGGCGTCAGAAGGCTCGCCCTCCAAGAAGGAGAAATTCTAACCAAGTTTATTCTGCCCGAACCGTCTCCCAAGTCCGTGTGCCGCTATGCTTATGCTGGTGCCAGGGACGCCCTGGAAATTGACTGTGTCAATATGGCTGTCAATTTGGAACTGGAAAATGACAAGCAGACTGTAAAGTATGTGAAATCCGTCATGGGTTCGGTTTTTATAAAACCTTTGGTATCCAAAGATGTTCCTGCTCTTCTGATTGGAAAGAAATTCAGTGATGAATTAGTTGAGAAAGCGGCTACAGCAGCTCAGGGCGAAGCCAAGCCGATTTCCGACGTTCGGGCCTCCGAGTGGTACCGGAACGAAATGGTCGGAAATCTGACTCGCAAGTTGCTCAAAGAGGCGTTTGCCGCCGCCCGGGAGGTGTAAGTGATGAAACAGCAGATTGCATTAGAAATCAACGGTCTTGTGTATGATCTGGTTGTCAGCCACAGGGACCTGCTTGTCGACGTGATTAGGAAAAAAATAGGCCTTACCGGCACCAAAAAAGGTTGCGGGAACGGCGACTGTGGCGCTTGCACGGTCCTGGTAGAGGGAGAACCCACATTATCCTGCCTCACGCTGGCGATTAGCTGCAACGGCAAAAAAATTACAACTGTTGAAGGACTTGCTCAGGGAGGCCAACTCCATCCGATTCAGGAGGCATTTATCAACCATGGCGCCATCCAGTGCGGTTACTGCACGCCTGGCATGCTCATGTCGGCAAAAGGGCTCCTGGACAAAAATCCCAAGCCCACCTTGGAGGAAATCAAAGTTGCCATATCAGGAAATCTTTGTCGCTGCACCGGCTACAAGAGAATCGTTGAAGCTATTCAAATGGCTTCCGAAACCATGTCCGCACAGGGGGTGAAGTAAATGCAAACCTGGGATAAAAGAGAAATTGAAGTAACTGAGGGCAACCCATCATATGTACGGGAAGGAGTACCTTCGTATCTGGATGATAGAAGGTTTTCCCAGGTGGGAAGAAAAGTGCCGAAGGTAGATGCAGCTGTCAAAGCAAAAGGTGAAGCGGTTTATGCCGACGATATGGCACTGCCGGGTATGCTGTTCAGTAAAATCAAACGCTGCAAAGAATACGCGCACGCGAAAATTAAAAAGATTGATTGCAGCAAAGCGCTGGCGCTGCCGGGGGTTTATGCAGTCCTCACCGGAGACGAAGCTCCCACCAAATGGGGTATCGTGCCCCATAACTGCAACGAGACTGCACTGGCTATAGATAAAGTCCGCTATTGGGGTGAAGGCGTGGCCGCTGTCGCCGCCATTGATGAAGAAACCGCCGAGGCCGCCCTTGATCTTATTGAAGTGGAATATGAGCCCCTGCCGGTATTGCTCGATCCGTTTGAATCCATGGAGCGGTCAAATGAAGTGCTGATCCATGAAGATAAACCGGGAAATATATGTCACCAGGGCGATCAGATATACGGCGACGTGGACAAGGCCTTTGCCCAGTGTGAATATGTTATAGAAAGAGAATTCAAAACCGGTATGCCGCAACAGGGCTTTATTGAACCACAGTCAGCCCTGGCCAACTATGACACCCAAACCGGGAGGCTGCATTTGTGGTCTGCCAACCAGGTCCCCCACTATCTGCATGTTCAGATATCTAACGTTCTAGAAATACCCATGAGTAAGATCCGGGTTACCATCCCCACGGTAGGCGGCGGTTTCGGCGGCAAGGGCGAAGCATGCACGAATGAGTTTGTAGCCTGCCTCCTGTCCAGGAAGACCGGCCGTCCGGTCAAATGTACCTATGAGCGCAATGAAGTATTCTTCACCAATAAGGGCCGGCACCCATGCCAGATGAAGATGAAAATCGGTCTCGACAAGGACGGCAATATCTTGGCGTGTGAATTTGACAATACCCTGGACAAAGGCGCATATGCAAGCTGGGGTGTCGTGGTGATGTTCTACACTGCGTCCATGATCCACTTGCCCTACAAGGTGCCCAACGCCCGTTCCTATGTCAGAAGCGTATATACCAACAAGCCCAGTAGCGGGGCCATGCGTGGTCTAGGCGGGGTGCAGCCCAAGTTTGCCTTTGAGTGCATGCTGGACGAGCTGGCTGAGATGATGGGCATCAGTCCGTATGAACTGAGGATGAGAAATGCTTGTGTTTCAGGCTATACAGCAGCCAACAATATGTACGTGCCGCACACCGAGTACAAGAGATGCCTGGAGACCGTCGTGGAGAAATCAGGCTATCTTGAAAAGTACGGCAAACTGCCCTTCGGCAAAGGTATCGGACTTGGCGGCGGTAACTACATCAGCGGCACAGCTTATACTCTCTACCCGTCTTACAAACCACATACCACAGTGTTGCTTCGGATTGATACTGAGGGCGGGGTAACCCTGCACTGCGCGTGCACCGATATCGGCCAGGGCGTTAACACCGTCATGGCACAGATGGCTGCCGAAGCTCTGGGTGTTTATTTTGAAGATATCCACATCCAGTCGCAAGACACGGAAATCGGGTGTTTCGACCTGGGCACCTTTGCCAGCCGGTTAACCTACGCTACCGGACACGCTATCAGGCAGGCAGCCGAGCCGATCAACCAGAAGCTCAAAGAAATTGCAGCTGGTATGCTGGGTGTCCGGGCTGACCATTTAGTAATAAAAGACCATAAGATCTTTTCTACGTATGAAAGAAAATACAGCATAGAATGGGACAAAGTAGTTCAGGTGGCCATCAACACCGTTGGAGCGCTGGTAGGGATCGGACACTTTTCCCCGCCGCGGCGCAAAGGGATTGATATCGTAACCGGCAACAGAATCCAGGGCGCCAATATCGGTCACTCCCCCACTTTTGGATTCAGCTGTCAAGTACACGAAGTCGAAGTTGACACGGAAACCGGCCGCATCCGCGTGAAGAAGGTAACCGAATCCGGTGACATGGGCACAATGATCAATCCCATGCATGCGGACGCTCAGGTGGAAGGTTCCATTGTGTATAACATGGGGTCGGCTCTCTATGAAGACCAGGTTATAGACAGCAAAACCGGCGAACACTTGAACCCGAACTTCCACGACTATAAAATGCCGACAGTGATGGAAATGCCGGAAATGTCCATCAACACATTAAAAGACAGCTATGACCCGACAGCTCCCTTCGGAGCCAAGGAAACCGGCGAAGGCGCCGTCCAGCCTACGTTCCCGGCTATTACCACCGCAGTATACGATGCTATCGGCGTAAGGTTCTACGAAGTGCCGATTACTCCGGAAATGGTACTCCGGGCCTTAAAAGAAAAGAAAGAAAAAAAATAAGTTGCTGTAATATCTACCAGCCATACGCCGGCTTTAGGATAAGCCAGCGTATGGCTAAAAATCAAAGATGTTTTCAATTGTTCTAAAAAATCTACAGTGGAGAAAAACCGTCTTTGTCCAGACCGATTTTCATACTGTAGAGATTAATTGGCGGCAACGGAAAACAAAAAGCCGTTGCCGCTGATTATTTCAAAAGTGAATTAGCATAACAACTATGATGCAGACGCTTTCAGAAGCTATAATATAGTTTATTAAAATTAAGCGGAGGTAGTTTACTGTGTATGTTATTAGCAGTAAATGCATTAAGTGTGATATTTGTGCTAGAGGCTGTCCAATTGTGCCGGACTGTAACGGGCATAAATGCCGCAATCAATGTGGTAACGGCTACGTTTGTTCTGTAGGTGCAATAATCGAAAATAAGACACAATATATAATTACAGATAAATGTATAGATTGTGGAAAATGTGCTAGTGCTTGCCCAGTTGGAGCGATCAGTAAAGCCTGATATGATAATAGACATGTTTTGCATCTGAACACAAGTAATATTTCAATTGTTGTAAAATAATTAGCAGTATAAGCATATTTTTTTAATTAACATTATGTTTTAAGGGACTTAGAGTAAGTCAAAAGAAAGCTGCATGTTGTAAAAAAATTTAAGATAATACCGATTTCAACAAATTCATAAAGTAAGTTTTTGTTAATGTTTCAACATTAAATGGTGATCTAGAAGTCACTTGTTTCCAAATTCCATCTCTATCTCTAACAAAAAAAATGCTACCTTTTTTTGTCTTCATTTCTATTTTTCCAGTTGTACCCACATCAATCCTTCCATTTGGCATAAACTCAATTTCATCTTCCCCTATCTTTAATTTAAATCTTTTTATTTCACAAGTACCCATTTTTTTTATATTTACAGTTACCGGTTCATAAAACGTTGATATCATTTGTTCTTCTATCAAATCTGATAACCAATCTTCAATACGCTCAAAAAATGATTTTATAACAGTTGGACATGATTCCATATTTTCATTTGTTTTTGCTCTTCGTTCTGGCTGTAACTGTTTCTTCCTCCCCAAAAAATCAACCAAATCATCACTCATTATCCTTCGCTCCTTGCACTTACCTAATGCATTTTTAGTTAAAAATACTACAATCGGCTTATGATGAGTTTCTATAATAAAGGACAATATCAGGATACTAGTCAGAAGGTAATTACCATCTACCCTCTAATCATGTTCCCTTTTAAGAGGGATGATAATCTCCACCAAAAGTTGCTCAGGTGATATTGCCTGCGGGTCTGTACTATATATTTCACGAATAGGATAAGCCGGATGATAACCATTACTTTTCATCCAGGCATATAAGGCAGTATAAGCTCCTTCCAGGTTGCTATTTGAGTCCAAATGCTCTATTACCGAAACCGCATGAACCGGCGGCAAAACCTTATTGAACAGAGCGTTGTCTTTTACCGGCAAGGCGACTTCCAGGTCTACCTCCATTGTATTAAACTCCACATCCTTATAATAGAGCAGGATCGGGGACCCTGAGCAATTACCACCCCGTGAGATTATTTCTTCAAAAACGGTGTTGATCAGGTTGGCAAGTTCGTCGGGGATTTCTATAATCTTTTTACGAATAGAGTATACCGGTATTTCTGGTAAATCTTTTTCTTGGATATCATATTTTTTGGTTGCAGTCAATTCCTTTATCCCCTTTAAGTATGTTGTACACCACATTTGCAATGGCCCGCTTCGGTTACTAGCTGTCCGTTGGCAAAGTCATTGGCAACCTTTTCTACTTCACCGGAAGCCCCGGTGATGACCTGCAGGCCTGTATAAAAAAGCATTTCTACCACCGGCCGGCCAATTCTACCTGCAATAATGACTTCCACCCCTTCGGCCTGTAACATGTTTACCAAGTTTTTATAATCCAGAGTTTCATTTGTAAGTATTTTTTTACTTGTGATCTTTCCTACATAAGTGTCAAAAACTACAAATTCCCGATTGCTAGTAAAATGATCGTTAATATTTCCATCCCGGGTCGGCATTGCAATTTTCATTTTATCCTCCCTATTGGACATAAACCAATTTTGAATCCTCATTATTTACTTCTTAATATATAGGTAGTCGATAAAAAAGCGTGATCGGATGGATCACGCTTTTGTCTTCAGAGATGCCTTCAGTGATGTCCACCGCAGTCACACTGGCTCCCACCGGTAACAAGCTGTCCGCTAAGAAAATCCAAAGCTACTTTTTCCACTTCCCCTGATGCGCCTGAAACTACCTGCAAGCCTGTTCTTTGAAGCGCCTCAGCCATCGGCGCGCCAATCCCCCCGGTAATAATCACTCCTACGCCTTCAGCGCTCAACAGGCCCGCCAGACCCCCATGATTGTGCAATAGCTTGTTGGTTAGTATTTTTTTATCAGTTATCTTTCCGTTCTCTGCTTCGAGTACGATGAATTCCCGGCTTGTCCCAAAGTGGGCGTTCACCTGTCCGTTTAAGTAGGGCATAGCAATTTTCATTATTTCTTATACCTCCGTTTTTTTTAACTACTCTAACCAAATTCGTTTCAAGTCATTGTGCGAACACGCCGGATGAACTGTGTGCCGCAGCAATTTATCGGGTAAGTCGGTAAAAAGGTTGCTTTCGTAATCTTCAATGTTGCCCGTGTCACAAAGTGTTGCCAGGTTCGGGTCAATCGGCATTTTCCCAAGAAAAGGAACCGAAAACTGCTCTGCGATTTCCTTTCCGCGACTGCGGCCGAAGAGTTGAAAGTCCTCACCGCACTTAGGGCAGATCACACTGCTCATATTCTCAATCAGACCCAGGAGGGGTATGTTCAACTGTTTTGCCATTTTGACCGCCTTGTTAACAATCATTACAGCCAGTTCCTGTGGAGAGGTTACAACTATCAGCCCGTTCAGAGGCAGGGACTGCATGACTGTCAGGGGTACATCCCCGGTGCCGGGTGGCAGGTCGACAAAAAGATACTCCAGGTCGGTCCAAACAACATCCGTAAAAAACTGTTTGACAACTCCAGAAAGGATGGGTCCCCGCCAAATGACAGGGTCTTCCTCTTTAGGAAGCAGCAGGTTAATTGACATCACTTTAATCCCAGTCTTGCTTTCTGCGGGAAGTATTCCAAATTGAGTCCCTTCGGACTTGCCTTTAATGCCAAACATTCTGGGCACGCTGGGACCTGTAATATCAGCATCAAGAATCCCCACTTCAAAACCTTTTCTTCTAAAACCGCAGGCAAGCAGGGAGGCCACGGAAGACTTCCCGACACCACCTTTACCGCTCATGACGGCAATTACGTTTTTAACCGAACTAAATTCGTTAACAGCAAGTTTTTCTATGCCGGTTTTGGAATCCTTCTTGTCCGTCTCACAGCCGCAATTTGAAGCCGGTTCCGTACCACAGCTGCAATCCGAATCCTTAGCAGAATCACAACTGCATTTAGTATCAGTTTCCATCATAGCACCCTCCCAAAGATCAGAAAGATTGACGTCCGTCTACAGTACCGTTATTATAATATTTCCTTGATGATATCTGCCAATACCGAATTGGCGATGGTAACTAATTTAATTCTTTTTTGAGAATATCCCAAGTTGCCCGGATATCCTGAGCTGCTGGTGAACCGGTGATTGCTACTACCGGAAGTTTTCTGACTTGAGCAGAGGTAACTGAGCGGTCGTAGCGAATCCTGCCTACCACCTGCACATCATACTCCAGTGCCTTCATTTCAATTTTATTACTGATTTCCAGATTAAGGTCATACTTGTTAATACAAAGGTAAGCAGGTATATTGAAATGACGCACTAACTCTATAACCCGCTTCAAGTCGTGCTGTCCGGACACAGTTGGCTCAGTAACAATCAGCACGGCATCGGCGCCTGTAACCGAGGAAATAACCGGGCAGCCGATACCAGGTGGCCCGTCAACAAGTATATATGCCAACTCTTCCTTTTCAGCGATCATTTTTGCCTGATTCCGCACCAAGCTTACCATCCTCCCGGAATTTTCCTTTGCAACCCCGAGCCTGGCATGGACCATAGGCCCATATCGTGCTTCAGAAATAAACCACCTGCCACTGACGGACTCCTCAAAATGAATCGCCTTCTCCGGACAGAAGTAACCGCATACTCCGCAACCTTCACACGCTATTGGGTCTATTTTGAAAACCGGTGGTTTGCTTTTATCCTTCATAACAGCCCCGAAACGGCAGAGCTGAAAACATTTTCCGCAAGCAGAACACTTTTCGGGTTGAATGGAGTAGGTCTTGCCACCGATAAATTTTTCCGAATGCTTTATCTCTGGTTCAAGAACCAGGTGCAGGTCGGCCGCGTCTACATCGCAATCCGCCAGAACCGTTTTCTCTGCCATTGCTGCAAGGGAAGCGACCAGGCTTGTCTTCCCGGTACCGCCTTTACCGCTGATGACAACAAGCTCTTTCAACCTATCGCCTCCCTCTGCACTGAGGTCAGAAGCTGCTTCATGATTTCCCGGTAGCCTGGTATGGCATAATAGGCCAAATCGCCAACAGAGTAAGCTTCAGCCACTCTACGCGCATCAGGAATTTCAGCCAAAATCCGCACCCTTCTTTCTCTGCAGAAATCATAGGCCAATTGGTTGTATTCCAGGTTTGCCCTATTTATAACAACAGCGCCAGGAATCCCAAGCTCGTGGAGCATGTCCAGGGCAAGGCCTAGATCATTAAGCCCGAAAGGAGTCGGCTCGGTAACTAAAAGCACATAGTCAACTCCTCTGATCGCTGCAATAACCGGGCATGAAGTTCCAGGAGGGGCATCAATTATGGTCAGATTAACGTGTTGATCTGCCTCGCGAACCGCCTTAATCAGTGGTGGACTCATAGCCTCCCCAATATTAAGCCTGCCGTGTATAAAGGAAACCCCGCCGGCGCTACCTTTTTCGATGATGCCTATAGGACGCTCTTTTTCAGTTATGGCGCCGGCCGGGCAGACTAGTGAACATCCCCCACAGCCATGGCACATATTGTCAAAGGTCAGTACCGTTTTGCTGATTTTAACAATGGCACTATACTGGCAGACTTCTTGACAGGCACCGCATTTTATACATTTTTTCCCATTCACTTCAGGAATGGGAACGCTTACCGGATAGCGGTGACTTAGACAGGGTTTCAGAAAGAGATGTCCATTTGGCTCTTCCACATCACAGTCCAGGTATGCTGCTCTATACCCTGCTTCTACCGCTGCGCAGGCAAGGTTTGCGGAAACGGTGGTTTTACCTGTCCCTCCTTTACCGCTTGCAACAGCGACAGTCAGGTTTAGTGCCATGATCTTACCTCCCTGCAATGTGTTGTAGGTTTAAGCAAGCTCGTTTTCTTCTTTTTCCAGTTCCTCAAGCCGCCTTATGATCTCCCCCAGGAATTTTTCAAAAGTGCCAAGCTTCTCCATTAGACCTTCCAAGGCTACTTCACTACTTGACGGCGGAGCATAGACCGCTCCGGTAATTGTTCTATCGGGCGCCCACCTGGCCTGTCGGGGGAGACCGGCGGGAGCATAACAGTTCCTCCGGCAACAGCCACCCTTACCTGGCCTTTGCTCCGGTTCACGGGCTTGATTGAGGTAGGCCATGCAGCATCCTCTCCCCCATCCAGTCATCGGCCCTGCACTTTGCGGGCCCGTTCCGTTAAATCCTGGCATATTTTTTTGACACCTTCTTTTAGATTTCCAGTGCAGTCTCGGAAATCAACTCTGACGGCGTTCGGGGCCTTTTCCTTGCCATTGTCCTTGCCCCTGATAGCGACCTTGCGCTTGACCTCGACCCTGACCCTGACCTCGACCCTGACCTTGTCCTTGAGCGGTTCCACATGGTCCCCTGCGTCTGCCGCCAACCGGTCCCCTGCCATCCGGCCCAGTTCCATCTCCTCTAGGCATACCCGCACCCCCTTTCAATTCTTTACTTATCAAACTATTGCTCCAACGCTTATGCCCAGTGGCTATCTACACTTGCGTCTGATGCCTCACGCAATGCACCCTTTTTAAACTGTTCCAAAACTTCTGCAACTGTGCCCTCAGTTCCGTAATAAACCTTAATACCGGCAGCCATCAGAGTCCGGAAAGCTTTCGGTCCACAGTTACCGGTTATAAGGGCGCTTACCTCCTCGCGGCTGACTTGCTCTGCAGCCTGGATACCCGCACCCTGGTTTGCGTTGAGGCTTTTCTGGTTATTGACAGCCCGGTAATCACCAGTATTTGTATTAATCACCACAAACCAACCAGCGCGTCCGAACCTAGGGTCGACTTTGCTTTCAAGTGTTTTCCCCTGGGACGTAATGGCAACTTTCAATATTTTCACCCTTTCTGGTTTCTTTTTGAATAAATTTATTGTTTTAATGAACATATTTTCATAATCATTATACCGATTATAATGAACATATGTCAATAATGATTAAAAGAAATTCAATATATTTTTATAAACGGGGTAACTGTTGATAAATCCAATGAGGGAAAACTCTGTAGTTATTACGCAACAAGGGTAATGTAATCTTTAGAGGGGGTTCATGACTACTCTTTGTGGAAGGGTTATCTCTTTTGCCGGACAAAACAT
>DNIT01000141.1:15426-15561 GCA_003489345.1 Pelotomaculum sp.
AGAAAATGATATACTGCCTTCAAAACCTCGCCGTCAACAGCAGGCGCTTTCATCGGAGATGGTTTTATTATGGTAGTTAGAAGGACAGTGTCGTTTGCCGAGGCTGTATTCACCAGAGAAGGAATAGATGCCTGC
>DNIT01000159.1:0-7289 GCA_003489345.1 Pelotomaculum sp.
GTAGCGCAACTGCAGAGTACCCCTGTAACGATTGGCACAGCAACTGCGACATTTGAAAATTACTACCAGAGTATGGTCGCCCAGGTGGGGGCGAATGTAGAGAAGGCCGACAGAATGCTCGATAACCAGCAGGCCATTTCCCAGCAAATCGACTCACTTAGACAATCGGTTTCAGGCGTGTCCCTGGACGAGGAATTAACCATGGTGATCCAGATCAATTACGGCTATCAGGCCAGCGCCCGCATGCTCAGCATGCAGGATGAGATGCTGGATTATCTTATTAACAGGATCGTATAGGGGGGATTTTCAATGCGACGCGTGTCTAATATGATGATAACCAATAACTCGATTCGATATATTCAAAATAACCTTCAGCGGTCGGTCCGTTTGCAGGAACAGATCGCGGCTGAGAAAACCATCCTTCGCCCCAGTGACAATCCCGGACAAATCAGCCACGTGATGGCTGTAAATTCTACCATTTCAAGAAATGAGCAGTATTTGCGCAATATCGACGACGGGCTGGCCTACCTGAACCAGGCTGACTCGGCCCTCGGCACCATCGGAGAGACCCTGAGCGACGCCAAAACGCTGGCGTCGCAGGGCAACAACAGTCACCTAGGCAACGAAGACAGGAGGACGATAGCCGAGCAAATCGATAAACAGATCGACGCCCTGGTAGACCTCGGCAACAGTTCCCTGGGGGGGAAATATCTGTTTGCCGGGAAAAAGAACAGCCAGCCCCCGTTTTACCGGGATCCCGCTACCGGCGAGGTGTACTACCGGGGTGACACCCAGCGGGTTTCCAGGGAGATTGTTTTCGGTTCCAGCTATGAAGTGGACGCCGCCGGGGTTACGGATTTTGGTTCAGCCAATGCCGGAGTGTTCGGTACGCTGGCCGATCCGACCGATCCGGCCAACCAAATTGACGATCCCCTGAATCCGGGCCAGAAGATGACCAAAGTGACCGGCGGCCCGCTGGAGGTTTTGAAAAACCTCAAAGAAAGGCTGCAAAACGACGATATGACCGGTATCAACGAGTCTCTGGGGGAACTGGACGAGGCCATTGACGCCGAACTGGTACAGCGGGTTGCCGTGGGAGCAAGGACCAAACACCTGCAAGCAGTGCAGAGCCAGTTAGACGATCAGAATGCGAAGCTGCAAGAGGTACTCTCGAATATACAGGATGCGGATTTTACCAAATTAACCATCGAAGCGGCCCAGAATGACCTGGTGTACCAGGCATCGCTGCTGGTATCTACGAAGCTCTTGCAGACCAGCCTTTTGAATTACTTAGATTAAATAAAAAAGAGTGATCCGCTATGAAAATAGGGGCCGGGGGATTGCAGGCAATGGCTGCCCAGGAGGTGTCCCGGACGTTGAACACCGGCGGCCCAAAACCAACTATGGAAGAAGCCTTGTTGCAGGGTGAGGACCTGGCCATGCGCCGCATGCGGTATGAATTAAACCAGGCAGTGGAGCGGATGCGCCGGGCGGCGGAATTCTATAACCAGCCCCTGGACTTTAAGGTGCAAAAGGATAAACCGAAGATCAAAGCGCGCGACCGGCGCAGCGGGGCCAGCAGGGAATTTACCCTGGAAGAGGCCGAAGCCTGGCTGGCGGAGTTATGTGAAAACAAAGGCAGAAAGTTAAACGGATATGCATAAATAAGTGACCGCAGGGTCACTTATTGCACAAGGAGGGTGGATCGTGGCAGACGCTGCGCTGAAAGTATCGTTTCTCTGGGGATTGCCCGGGCTGGAGGAGTATCGGGAATTCACCTTAAACCCGTTGGGTGAAGGCTCCCCCTTCTGTTTCCTGCAAGCCGTCAGGCAGCGGGAGATCGGTTTGTTGCTGGTTAATCCTTATGTTTTTTATGACAATTATGATTTTGATCTGAGTGAAGAAACAGCGGGCCAGCTGAAAATAGATGACGAGAACCAGGTAGCGGTCTTATGCACTGTCAACACCAGCCGGGGTTTCGAAGCGGCTACGGTGAATTTACTGGCGCCAATAATCATAAATACAGAACGATTGCTGGCCAAACAGGTGGTCTTAAATGATCGGAAGTATTCCCTCCGCACCCCTTTAAACTGCGGGGCTAAAAAGGAGGAGCACAAAGATGCTGGTGCTGGCGCGTAAACAAGGGCAGTCAATCATCATTGGCCGGAATATTAGAATTGTTGTGGCGGAAGTTACCGGGGAAACAGTACGGCTTGGCATTGAAGCCCCCCCGGATATGGAGATTTTTCGTGAGGAATTATACAGGGATTTGCAAATAGAAAATAAAAAGGCCATTACCAGTACCGAAGAAGTAATACGCTTTCTGAAGAATAACAGTAAAGAAGAAAATAAATCCACCTAAATAACTAAACCTCCGGCGCTTACCGCCGATATATATACTAGAACAAAACCGGGGCGGCCGACCCGGTTTGCTCACACCGCATGGATGCGGGTATAAAAAGAAAAATTCATGGAGGAATGAACATGAGGATTAACCACAACATTGCAGCGCTGAATACCTATCGTCAATTGAATGCCGGTAATACCGCAGCTTCAAAATCAATGGAAAAACTATCATCGGGTATGCGGATCAACCGTGCTGGAGATGATGCGGCAGGTCTGGCCATCTCAGAAAAAATGCGCGCCCAGGTGCGTGGCCTGGATCAAGCGGCCAGCAATGCCCAGGACGGTGTTTCCTTAATCCAAACCGCTGAAGGCGCACTGAACGAAACCCATAGTATTCTGCAACGTATGCGCGAGCTGGCGGTTCAATCATCTAACGATACCAATACCGAAACTGACCGGGCTGAACTCCAGAAAGAAGTAAATCAGCTCTCGCAAGAGCTTTCCCGTATCGGCAACAACACTGAGTTTAACACCCAAAAACTCTTAAACGGTACTTTCGACGGTACTTTCCATATCGGCGCCAATGAAAGTCAGAACCTTTCTATTTCCGTTGGTGATATGAGAGGCTATACTTTGGGAATGGCTGGAAAAGTTGCTGTGGAGCTGAAAGCTACCGTAACAACAGCTCCTCCTGAAGGTAGTTATACTGTTACCGGTAGTGCGGGCGCATATAAATTACTTGACAGCAATGGAGTCCAAATCGGTCAAAGCGCTGACGGCCTCACCTTTGAAGACATGGCGGCAACTCCGGCCACTACTTTCGTATTTACTGAAGCAGTAACGCAAGGTACGATAAAGTCTGATGGAGTAGATGTTACCGCCACAGCATATGTTGCCAACAGCGGCCTGCAAGCAGGAGAGTATACCATAAGCGGTACCGACCTGTTGGATTCTACAGGGACCAAGATTGGTAATTGGGATGCCGGTACAAAAACGGCTACAGATTTAGCCGGCAATACATTGGTTGACTTTGAAGATACTACTGCAGTAACTGAATTCAGCGTAGGCGGAGTTGATATTTCCACACAAAAAGCGGCAAACACTGCAATCACAAATATCAACAATGCCATTGAAGCCGTATCAGCCGAACGTTCCAAGCTGGGCGCTTATCAAAACCGCTTGGAGCATACCATTAATAACCTGGGAACATCTTCTGAAAACCTGACGGCATCCGAATCCCGTATCCGTGACGTTGATATGGCCAAAGAAATGATGGAGTTCACCAAGAACAACATCCTTTCTCAAGCAGCTCAAGCGATGCTGGCGCAGGCTAACCAGCAGCCGGAAAGCGTACTGCAACTACTCAGATAATTAAATATTCCTAAAGAGGTCTTAGGAAACTAAGGCCTCTTTTCAAATAGCACGTTTTTGATTTTATGATCTAGGGGTAATGTAAAATATGGGAAAGTATAAGATATTTGTTGGAGCGCCCGTGCGCAACAGGGCGTGGGTATTATATCGATATATTAATGCGCTTAAACGTCAGAATATAGAGATGGAAACTTGCTTTATTGTAAATGATTCTGTGGATGATACAGAAAGTATAATGCGAAATAATGGTTTTAAGGTGATTGTAAAAAATTTTGGAGGAGATACGCCTCACGCCAGAGGTAAGTATTCAAAAAATAATTTAGCTATATTAAGAAATATCCTTTTGAAAGAATTCTTAAAAAGTGATTGTAAATTTTTGTTTTCAGTTGATACGGATATCATTATTCCCGATGAGAGTTTAATGAAACTTATCAATCATAATAAAGACATTGTGTCCATGTTAATAAAAAATCACCCTACCCTTAAAGCGCATAATATATTTGTTAATGGGACCCACCTTACAGATGTCCCTGATGGGTTAATACCTGTTGGTATGACGGGGGCGGTGTATCTAATCAACCGAAGAGTTATAGAAAAAGGAGTTAAGTATTCTTATCATGAGTTAGGAGAGGATATACCCTTTTGCCAAATGGCTAAAGAAAAGGGATTTGAAATATTTTGTGATACTAGATTAAAACCAATACATGTATATAATGAAAACCTGGAATTAGTTGCCAAAACCTCTTCGAGCATTAATAGTTTATTAGAGCTTTTGGGACTTTGTCAAAAGCTTATTCCTTACTTAGAAAACGAACTACAAAACAAAAACTATGCTGATGCCATTAAGATATTGAAAAATTTTTCCGGGTCAATTAATACTATTACCCAATGGCTGATTCCTTATTTTAATGTAATACCTAATACTAAAATAAAAACCATTATTAAGTATGTAAATCAGGTTATTGAAATTTTCATTAATATGCTTCAAAATAATGAACACGGTAAGAACTTTTTGCTAGAGGCTAAAGATTTAAAACAATGTTACCTTAATTTGCATTACGAAGCAAAAAAATATTTAGTACAATATATTTAAGTGTATTGCAAAGAGATTAATAGAACTAGGTGATCTTATGAATAAGAAATTAAATATTCTACAGCTATATGATTATATGAAGATTGGCGGGGCTGAAACCCATATGCTTTCCCTATCCAGGGCAATGCAGGAATCAGGCCATAGCGTCTGGGTGGGGGCATCTTATGGACCGGCAGTTAATTGGGTGAAAGAATACGGATTGGGTTTTATTGACTTAGCATTGAATAATGTTAATAGCCAAATTAACTGTCTTATTGACTTAATCAAGATCATTAGGAAAAAGAATATAGATATAATTCATATCCATCCCGGAAACTCACAAATAATAGGTGCAATAGCTGGACTCGTTACTGAAAAACCAGTGGTAACAACTATCCATGGAAACTATAAAACACCAGTTCTGGAAGAGTCTATAAAGCCATTAATAGATAAAATTATCTGTGTGAGCGAAGAGGTTAAGAAAAGCCAATTGGAATTTGGGGTTAAAGAATCAAGTATTAAAGTTATACCTAATTCTGTATATATTAAATCCTTGCCAAATAAAAATGATTTTTTTAAAGACAATGTCGTTCAAATGGTTTATATTAGCAGATTAGATAAGGATAAAATTAGTTCACTTATGAAATTATTAGTATCTATCCCTGTTATCAATGAGCATTATGAGGTTCGGCTTACTATTATTGGTGGTGGAACACAGTACACATATATTAAAGACTTAGCAGAAATCATTAATACTACTTTATGCAAAGAAATAATAACACTAACTGGAGAGACCACTGATACCGAAGAGTATATTCATAAATCAGATATTGTTCTTGGGGTGGGGAGAGTGGTGTTAGAGGGGCTTGCCTCAGGAAAATTTACTTTTTGTATTGGGAATCACTACTATACCGGCTTAATAACTAATAAAAACCTAAGAACCATTTCTAAAGTTAATTTTACAGACAGAAATACAAATAAGGATTTCTCTGTTAGATCACTTCTTGAAGACATTTTACATGTATTTAATAACTTTGCTCAAGCATATAATGAGCTTGTCGATACCTGTAATGCAGTTGATAAATATTTTTCTATTAAGAAAGCCGCCCATGAACATTTAGAATGCTATAGCGAGGTTATAGAGAATTTTAAATGCAAAACTTTTTCCTGGCATAAATGGTCTTCGGCATATAGCTTGTCAAAAGAGATGAATTCCTTATTGTCATCAAATGCTGTTAACGTGCCCAGGCTGGAATATATTCTTGATAGTATAAAAAAAGTTAAGATTTTACTATCACCTGACTTTGAGAGTATTGATGACCATTGGCGTAAAGCCCTAAAAAGATTGGTATATACTTTAAATAATACCGATCCGGTCTCAGTAGTAATAAGAATAGAAAATAAGTTTCATAATAGCTTAAATAATATAGTGCTTGAAATTGATGACTACATAAGTGGAATATCCAATAATAATAAACCAGATATAATAGTTGATTTATGTGAACAATATGAAAAAGATCGCACCGCGTTTTTATCCAAAATAGACTATTTTATTCCCACTAACAATAACCAGGTATTAATGGAAATTATATTAAAATTACAGGGGAAAACTATACTTCCTGAGAATAAAATTTCCCGGGGCATTTTTATCTTACCCCGGCACGGCAGCCACAACCAGGCAACCAAGGGCACGGTTTCCGTGGCTGGTGAAGCCGCCTTGAGGATGATACAATAATATTAAAGATTTAAGAAGTTTAGGAGGATTCCCCTTTGGAGATCAGCATGTTAATCCGGGCTTTACTACTGGAATATCTGGCCAAATTGCAGGGGCAAGTGACCCGGGCCAATAAAACCGACGATAAAAATCAGTTCGTTGCGTTTTTTAATCTTGCTCTCGTCGGGATTGGCCTGAAGACACTGCCGCCACAATCTGGTAGCGCAATGAGTATTCAGCACAAGGCTTCCGGATTTCCGTCCGGCAGACAGGCTGCTGCAACTCCGTTCACCGATCAGGCAGACAGCAGCGGGACGCATGGTAGTGATGCCAAACTGGAAGCTTTAATTGATGAAATAGCAGGAAGGTACAGTGTCGACCCGTCACTGGTTAAATCGGTTGTTCAGGCTGAATCAAATTTCAACCCAAATGCCAAGTCATCAGCAGGCGCAATGGGTTTAATGCAACTTATGCCCGCAACGGCATATTCTTTGGGGGTTAGGAACCCCTATGACCCCGCCCAAAACATAGACGGCGGCGTGCGGTACCTAAGACAGATGCTGGATCGTTACGGCGGCAACACCGCACTGGCCCTGGCCGCATACAATGCCGGTCCGGGTACCGTTGATCAGGCGGGCGGCATACCGGGCTACCGAGAGACCAGGGATTACGTCCAAAAGGTATTAGGCAACAGATTAAACTATACTGTTTAATGACTTAAAATGAATAAAGACATTTGCTTCGGCCAGTCCGGAATAACCGGGCCGGCCTTTTGCTTTGCCCGTT
>DNIT01000159.1:7429-9129 GCA_003489345.1 Pelotomaculum sp.
TACCACCGGTTGGAGATAAATTTTGTTGGAACGGCGGAGATAAGCAACCCCTTTTACGAACAGAGCAGCCTAAGAGAATACACATTATTTTGACATAGTTAGTAAAGAATCGATAAATTTAACCGATAAGTATAATAGAAACCATGTCGCTAATGCCATTTGGATTAAAACTAAGTGATGCGGCTATGGAGGCTTGGAAAGGCGGGAAAGTCGATGAGTTCGATCAATAGAATTTTTGGTTTATCCGGGTCCGGCCTGGATGTCGACCAGATTGTTACGGATTTGATGAAAGTCCAACGTATGAAGCAGGATAAAATCAAACAGAACAAACAAATCGCAGAGTGGCAGAAAAGCGATTACCGCGAGCTGAATAATGCTCTGCGCACTCTACGGGATAGTGCTTTTAGTATGAAGCTGCAGGGTACTTACCTGGCCAAGAAAGCGACCTCATCAAACGAAGGGATTGTCAAGGTCACGGCAGCCAACTCTGCCGTGGCCGGGTCGAATACCATAAGAGTGACCCAGCTGGCTGCCAACGCCAGGTTGGACAGCGCTTCCACTGTGGCTTTTGATTCTACCAAGACGACATTGGCGGAGCAGTTGGGCCTGGCTGCCGGCACGGTTACTTTTACAGTAAACGGCAGCGCAAGTATTACCATCGACACCACTCAAGACAATATCGATACGCTGGTCAGCAAAATAAACGGGGCCAAAACCGCCGACGGGAGCAGCGCCGGAGTCGGCGCCGTTTTTGACAAGACCCTGCAGCGCATGTTTATTTCTTCCACGGCCACCGGCTCGGCTGCGCAGGTGAAGTTCGAAAATATTACGGATCCTTGCGGATTGTTTGCCTCATTGAACCTTGGAACCCCCACCGGAACTCCGCCAACACTGGAATCAAACGGCACCAACGCCATAATTGTTTATAACGGCATGACCCTGGAAGAAGCCAGCAATCGGTTTACCATTGCCGGGGTGACCTATACCCTTACCGGCACGTCGGACACTGAAACGGTAAACATCACCCTCTCCAATGACACCGATGGTATCTATGAAAACATTAAGTCGTTTGTAGACCTTTATAATACCACCATCGATAAACTGAACACCAAACTATTCGAAGAAAGAAACACCAGTTACCTGCCCTTAACCGATGACGAGCGGGAAGAACTCAGTGAGAAGCAGCAGGAAAAATGGGAAGAGATAGCCAAAACCGGTCTGCTGCGTAACGATAGCATTTTAAGCGGAGTTGTTCGTAGCATGCGGTATACCTTATCTTCCTTTGTCAGCGGAGTGGATGCAGATTATAACTGCCTGACGGATATAGGAATCACCACGGAACTTTACTATGAAAAAGGCAAGTTGAAAATAAATGATGAGGAACTCAAAAAAGCCATAGATACCAATCCCCAGGCAGTCATGGATCTGTTTACCAAGACTTCCGACGTCATCGGCGAGAAAGGCCTGGCGGTAAGGCTATATGATAATCTGACGGGCGGAATCGAACAGATTATTGATAAGGCTGGCACCGGCGACGACTCTTACAGCCTGGTGGACAATAGTGTTTTGGGAAAGAAAATTACCAGTTACAACAAGCTGATCGCAGACTGGGACAACAGGCTGGAGTATATGGAGGCCCGTTATTATAGGCAGTACGCTGCCCTGGAGACGGCTTTGAGTCAACTGAACCAACAGAGTTC
>DNIT01000159.1:9335-10608 GCA_003489345.1 Pelotomaculum sp.
CAATGGCCGATAGTGCGAATCCATATCAGCAGTACCAGCAAAATGCAGTGAAGAGCGCGGGCAGGGGAGAGTTGACCCTGATGCTGTATAATGGCGCTATAAGATTTATCAAGCTGGGAATGAAACTGGCCGGGGAAGAAAACATCCAGGGTGCGCATAACGCAATTGTCCGGGCGCAGGAAATCATTACCCATCTCAATGATACGTTGAATATGGATTATGAATTATCGGCGGGCTTGGCCTCGCTGTATGATTACATAAACAGGCGCTTAGTGGAAGGCAATATGAAAAAAGATCAGGATATTTTAGGCGAGGCGCTGGGACTGGTGGAAGATTTGCGGAATACGTGGGCAGGGGCGCTGAAACTGTCCAAGCCCAATATGGCCAGCGGACAATGAGCGATGGAACAAGGTGTGCGTGACTGGCTGAGGCAGACCGTTGAGCTTACGGCCAGGAAAAAAGACCTGTTAAAAGAAATTTTGCAATTGACCGCCGCGCAAACGGGGCTATTGGAACCGGGTCAAGTTCAGGATCTTTTGACGCTCGTCAAGCAGCGGCAAAAGTATGTCGACGATATTACTGTAATTGACGCTGAGTTATTGCAGGCGGAAGCAAAAATCCTGGACTTATGTGGTATAACGTCCTGGCCGTCAGGAAAAACAGTTTACAACTCGGAGTGGCAGAAAATCGACGACCTGCGGCAGGATATCCAAGCGCTGTTACGGGAAGCGCAAAGCTTAGATAAAAGTAATAGACTGGCTATTTCTAAAAAGTGTGAGGAATTAAAAATAAGTATAAAATCCTTGCGCGACAGGAAAGCGTCTTTAAAAGCTTATCACATGACGGCCTTACAGCCTGACGGCTATTTTATAGATCAAAAAAAATAGTTTCGGGGTGGATTATAATGAAAATTCAGAGTATTGACTCCAGTTCCCTTCCCCTGAAGCCGCCGGATCTGAAAACAAAAACTTTTCCGGAAAGGCAGGAAACAAATCCGACGGATGTTAAGTCGCAGTTTCAAAGCCAGGACGAGTCTGAAAAAACTTCTTCCCTTGAGGTATTGGAAGAAGCAGTTGATAAAGCAAACCGGACTCTGGAAACATACGGTACCGAACTGCGTTTCAGTATCCATGAAGCCAGTGGGGAAATAATGGTAAGAGTCATCAATACCAAGGATGATTCGGTTATTAGGGAAATTCCACCCGAGCGAGTCCTCAATTTTGTGGCGAACGTGAAGAAGATGCTGGGAATTATTATCGATAAATTGATTTAA
>DNIT01000159.1:10730-34428 GCA_003489345.1 Pelotomaculum sp.
GCTCCGGCACGGCAACGCTCATATAAAGCAAAGCTGCTTTGGTATCCGGAAGTGATTGTTTATTGACGCTTGCTTGGCACGGCGGGAAAATCTCCAAGCATGGTGGTTTCCTTGGGCTTTCAAGGAAACTTTGTCTTTAGCGGGATATATGGATGCGGTTGGCAAGTGCGGAGGGAAAGACTGGCAGGCGGTTCATTGATTTTGGGCAATCCATTGCTAACTGAAGAGGTGCCGTAAATATGTTTAACGACGATCTGAAGGAAAAGTTAGAAATGGTTAAATGTTTTGTAACGGAAAGCCGGGAGCTTTTGGATGACGTTGAACCACAAATCATAGCTTTGGAGAGGGACGCGGTCTCTTTCGGAAAAATTGACGAAGAAATACTCAATGCGATATTCCGGCTATTCCATTCATTAAAAGGAGCGGCTTCTTTTTTGGATCTGCAAACAGTGATTAGGGTAACACATGAAGCGGAAACTTTACTGGATATTTTTCGCAATGGACAAGCTGTTTTAGAGCCCGGACATATTGACCTGCTCATCCGTACTAGTGACTTTATCAGAAATATCTTGGATACAGTGGAGCAGCAGCTAAGCGATGAAGGCTTTGAAACCGGCGCGGAAGTGATCATAGATGATTTAAAACAAGCGATTCATGCTATTGAGGGAGGCCAGTTGGCTTTAGACGTCGCTGGTTCGGAAACAGATGCAGATACATCCCTTGACCCCGCAAAAGGCGCCGGAGAGACCGGTGAAAACACCCCCCATGGTAATTTGGAAGGAATGAACCTGTCTGTTGTCCCAGAAATGACCGGGCGTTTTGTGGAGGAGAGTCTAGAACTTTTAGATGACGCAGAAAGAGCTTTGCTGGTACTTGAGAAGACACCGGATAATTTAGAAAGCGCCGGCCAAGCTTATCGCGATCTACATAGTTTTAAGGGTAACGCAGGCTTTTTGGCGTACGCGGAACTGGAAGAGGTAAGCCATCATGCTGAGACGCTCCTTGATAGAATCAGGGAAGGCGCCATAGTTTGTGACGCGGTGGCGATTTCTTTCTTGCTGATTGCCATAGATGTTTTGCGGGATGGAGTCCGTCAGATCGAAAACAATAGTATCCCTGAATTATCTGGAAAACAAGAGATATGCATGTATTTAAAAAATATGGCCGGGGATGCCGGCGAGGATGCAAGTGAAGACGAGCGAGAATCAGAATCCGGCTGTCTCGAAAAAACGGGAAGCTTTGAAAACTGGCAGTTGGAAGAAATTACAAAGGAGCATTCTATAGAGGAAGATCAGAAGCAGGAAACTCCTGCACATGGAGAGGCTGCTAATGCTGGAGAGAGACAAGAGCCGGGCGCTGTAAAAGAAAAAAGGCCCGGTCAGCAACAGGTAATCCGTGTAGATCTTGAAAAACTTGATAAACTTCTGGACCTTGTTGGCGAGCTTGTTATTTCTGAAGCAATGGTGGCCAATAACCAGGACTTAAAAGGGCTTCAACTGGATCGATTTGAAAAGTCCGTATTACATCTTGATAAAATAACCAGGGATATCCAGGAAGTGGCGATGTCCATGCGGATGATTCCCCTTAGTGGAACCTTCAGCAAGATGGTGCGTCTGGTACGTGACCTGTCTCAAAAAGTAAACAAGAAAGTTAGCTTGGAAATCATCGGAGAAGAGACCGAGGTAGACAAGACTATTATTGAACAGATCTCCGATCCCCTGGTGCATCTTATCCGCAATGCGGTGGACCATGGCATCGAAGAGCCGGAAGAACGAATAGCAGCGGGAAAACCGGAGTCGGGCCAGTTGACCATTGAAGCGAAGCACTCAGCCGGCGAGGTGTGGATCACCATAGAAGACGACGGCAGAGGGCTGGACCGGGAAAGAATATTGCAAAAAGCCATAGAACGAGGTCTGATCATTGACGAAGAGCGTGATATGAAAGACGAGGACGTGTGGCGGCTGATTTTTGAACCCGGGTTTTCCACAGCCGATAAAGTCTCGAGCATATCCGGCAGGGGGGTAGGTATGGATGTTGTAAAACGCAATATCGAAAAACTGCGAGGCAGGGTGGACATCCGTAGTGTGAAAGGCGCCGGAACCGTATTTGCCGTCCGCATTCCCCTGACCCTGGCCATAATTGAAGGAATGGTGGTAAAAGTTGGCCCCAACCGGTACACCATCCCGATCAATTCGATTAAGGAATCACTGCAACCTACCGGCGACCAGATTACCTGTTTGCCGGACAATCAGGAAGTGGTAAGTATTCGGGGAGAACTTTTGCCGGTAATCCGCCTGCATGAACTATATGATGTGGCGTCGGACTGCCGGAGTCTTGACAGTGGAATTTTGGTTGTTGTGGAAAATAGCGAGAAAAAAGGCTGCCTGTTCGTGGACGAAGTGCTGGGTCAGCAGCAAATAGTGATTAAGGCGCTGTCCAGTTACCTGGGGCATGTCAAAAGCGTGTCGGGGTGCGCCATCCTTGGTGACGGAGATATAAGTATGATCCTTGACATAGACGATTTGATTAACTCGGCAGAAGGCGTCAATAACTAAAAGATTGTTTTTGGGGAGGTGAAATTTGTGAGCTTATAAGAAAGACGGGACGATGAGCCCCTGACAGAAAATAACCATTTGCTTGAACAAGTGACATCCGGCGCGCAATAATTGCGGAACGTCGAGGTCCTTAACTCAGTGGCCCTCAGGTGCGCGTAAAAGTAAAGCCAATTTGCTTTTTCAGCAGGAAAGAATGGGGGATCGCTTAATGAAACTGGGAATTAAGGTAATGTTGACATTCTGTGCAATGATTGTTCTAAACGTGGTAATCAGCTTGTCAGGCTATTGGTGGCTATCCGGGATAAATTTGATAATGGCGCTTATCGCTGGCAGCGCATTGGTGCTTGCAATGGGGTATTTCTTATATTGCAGCATTTCCGTCAGCATAAATGATCTGGCGGCAGAATGCAGCCGGGTGGCGAAAGCGGCCCAGGAAGGAAAGCTGGATATCAGGGGGGATGCAAAAAAAGTCAAATCAGAGTTTCAGGAAGTTATCCAGGGATTTAATAAAACCCTGGATGCAGTGAGCGGTCCGCTAAATTTGGCGGCTGATTATTTGGAGCATATCGCTAAGGGCGAAACAGCGCTGCCGAAGATTACCGAAAGCTATAACGGTGACTACAATAGGATTAAGGACAGCTTGAATGCCTGCATCCAGGAGATAGCTACCCTTGTCGGTGAAGTCGGCGTGGGGATTAACGCCGCCCGCGAAGGCAAACTGGGTATAAGGGCAAATCCCGACAAGACAACCGGTGTTTATCGCAAGATCCTCCGGGGTATAAACGATACCCTGGATGCGGTAACCGGCCCGCTGAATGTGGCAGCCGGGTACATAGACCGGATCAGCAAGGGCGACATCCCCCCGAAAATCACCGACACATACAACGGTGACTTCAACGGGATTAAGGACAACCTGAATGCGTGCATTGACGCCGTAAATGGTCTGCTTCATGAGGCGGAAAACCTGATCAATGCTGTCAGAGACGGCAGGCTGGATGCCCGCGGCAGCGCAGCAACCTATACCGGCGACTGGGGGAAACTGTTGGGTGGGATGAACGGCCTGATTGAAGCGGTAGCCAATCCTGTTAATGAAATGCTGACAGTTTTCGGCAAAATGGCAGTAAATGATTTTAGCCAGAAAATGGTCAAAGATTATACCGGCGCATGGAACAACCTCAAGGAAGCCACAAACCTGGTCCATGCACTGTTAGCTCGCATTCAGATAATTTTAGATAATATCAGCAAGGGCGATCTTAGCGATTTGGACGAATTGAAGAAAGTTGGGAAGAGAAGCGCCAATGACGAATTGATTCCTGCCATTGTCGGGATGATGGAGGCAATTCAAAATCTGGTGGCTGATACCAATATGCTGGCAGTGGCGGCAGTGGAAGGCAGGCTCGACACCAGGGCCGATGTCATGAAACACAATGGCGATTTCCGCAAGGTTGTTGAGGGGGTCAACAAGACCCTGGACGCGGTAATCGGGCCTTTAAACGTGGCAGCTGAATATGTGGATCTGATCAGCAAAGGCAACATTCCGCCGAAGATAACGGATACCTACCAGGGTGACTTCAACGAGGTCAAGAACAACCTGAATGGCTGCATAGATGTCGTGAACGGCCTGCTTAAAGAGGTGGAACACCTTATCCAGGCCGTCCAGAATGGCAAACTGGATACCCGCGGCCAGGCAGCGGCTTTTGCCGGCGATTGGGGTGAACTGGTGGGAGGCATGAACGGCATGATGGAGGCCGTATGCAACCCGGTAAATGAACTTATTGCTGTTCTAAAACGGATGGCGGTGAACGATCTAACCAAAAAGATGGATAAGGAATACGCCGGCGTCTGGGACGACCTCAAGAAAGCCACCAATGATGTCAATAGGCGGATGACAAGAATTCATGAAACTGTAGTTAATATCAGCAACGGTAGTCTTATTGACCTGGAAGATTATAAAAAAGTCGGGCGCAGAAGCGAAAACGACGGATTGGTTCCCGGTTTTATCAGGATGATAGAAGCCATCCAAAAGCTGGCTGGCGACGCCAACATGCTGGCCGGGGCAGCAGTGGAAGGCAAGCTGGACACCCGGGCCGACGCGGTCAGGCACGACGGCGAGTACCGCAAGATCATCGACGGAGTCAACAAGATGATGGATGCCGTAATCAACCCGATTCATGAAGCAGCCGGTTGCCTGAAGGAAATGGCCGACGGCAACCTGAACGTGCGTGTCGCCGGTCATTATAAGGGTGACCATGCCATCATTAAAAATGCTCTCAATACTACACTTGAAGCGCTTAATAAAATCATCAAAGAAGAGGCGGTCAGATGCTTGCAGGAGATAGCGCAAGGTAATCTGGACGTAGCTATCACCGGTGACTATAAGGGTGACTACGCTTGTATTCAAGATGCTCTTAACAAAACTGTTAACGACCTTAATGAGAGTCTGGGACAGATCTCCATAGCTACTGAACAGGTAAACACCGGCGCCTGGCAGGTGTCCGACTCCAGCCAGGCTCTGTCGCAGGGAGCGGCAGAATCGGCCAGCGCCTTGGAACAGCTCACTTCCTCCATGCAGGAAATGAACTCCCAGACCCAACAAAATGCTGAAAACGCCATGCAGGCCAACCAGCTTGCCACCCAGGCCAGAGGCACCGCGGAGAAAGGCAATGAGCAGATGGCGCAGATGGTCAAGGCCATGAGCGACATTAATGAATCCGCTGCTAATATATCTAAAATAATCAAGGCGATCGACGAGATTGCTTTCCAAACCAACATATTGGCCTTAAATGCCGCGGTTGAGGCAGCCCGCGCCGGCAAGCACGGCAAAGGCTTTACTGTCGTAGCCGAGGAAGTGAGAAACCTTGCCCAGCGTAGCGCCAAGGCGGCCAAGGAAACTGCCGAGATGATCGAGGGCTCGATCAAGAAGACCGAAGTAGGCGCCAGGATCGCCGAAGAAACCTCCAGGGCACTGGAGGAAATCGTACTGGGCACCACCAGGGTAACTGACCTGATCAGCGAAATAGCCGCAGCCTCGAAAGAGCAGGCTTTGGGTATCGGGCAAATAAACGAGGGTTTAAATCAAGTTGACCAGGTTACGCAGCAGAACTCCGCCGGCTCGGAAGAACTGGCCGCCGCCAGCGAAGAGATGTCCAGCCAGACCGCGATAGTAAAACAAATGCTGGATAAGTTTAAACTTAAAAAACAAGCTTCACCAGATATGCCGGCAGATAGAACCCCTCAAATGTTACACTTGCGTCCTTCTCAGAAAGAAACCTGGAGCAGCAAAAATAAACCGGTTAGGACGGGCGTCCCGAAGGTTGCCGCCACAAAAGATGACGGGGTAAAGCCGCAACACATTATTTCCCTGGACGATGCGGAATTCGGCAGTTTTTAGCCAAGGTTGGGGTAACCTGGCCGTGCGCTATCCTGCCCCAACCAGTGAGATGAACAACGAAAAAATACCTCTATAGGAGTTTACTGAGGGAGGTGAAATCTGTGAGTTTAAAAGAAAGATGGGACGATGATTCCCTGGAAGAAGATGATGAGGACACTCAGGAGGATAAGTTTCTGACCTTTTTTCTAAACAGGGAAGAATTCGGCATCGAAATCCGCTACGTCATGGAAATAATCGGAATACAGAATATTACTGAGGTTCCGGATGTGCCCCGGTATATCAAGGGAGTAATCAACTTGCGCGGCAAGGTCATCCCAGTCATGGACGTACGGCTGCGTTTCGAGATGGAGGAACGCGCCTATGACGATCGTACCTGTATTGTGGTCATCTGTATCGACGAGCAATCGGTGGGGCTGATTGTCGACCGTGTGTCCGAAGTGCTGGATATCCCCAAGGGTGATATTGAGCCTCCGCCAAAGGGGAAAAGAGGTGAAACCAGCCGTTTTATCCAGGGAATGGGCAAAGCCGGCGAACATGTAATAATTTTATTAAACGCCAACCAATTGCTTTTTGATTTTACTCCAGGAGATGATCACTAGTGTCACTTGCTTTAAAAAAAATTGAAGTCAGGTGATACAGAAATGGCGTTTACCTATTTTTTTCGGGATATGCATACCCTAGAATTGATTATTAAACATGTGATCCCATATATTGCCGGACGCAGCAAGGTTCGTGTGTGGGACGCCGGCTGCGCCATGGGTCCCGAACCCTATTCCCTGGCGATGATGTTTGCCGAAAACCTAGGACACTTTGCCTTCCGCAATTTTCATATTGAGGCGACGGATTTGGATGTCAGCAACCAGTTTGGCAAGAGCATCTGCAAGGGGGTATATAAGGAAGATGCGCTCAGGCGGATCCCGCGGGATTATTTTAAAAAGTATTTCCAGCCGGACGGGATGAGCGGCTGCTTTAAGATCGACGATCTGATTAGAAGCAAGGTTTTTTACCAGAAGCACGATTTGCTCTCCCTGCAGCCGGTTGGGTACGGTTTCAGCCTGGTTTTATGCAAGAATGTACTGTTGCATTTTCAGCCCGCCCAGCGGATTGAGGTGATCAAGATGTTCCATGGCGCCCTGGCGCCGGGTGGCTACTTTGCCATGGAGCAGACCCAAAAGATGCCGCAGGAGATTGAACATTTGTTTGAACAGGTAACGTCCGACGGGCAATTGTTCCGGAAAAGCGTCTAAATAACGCTGAAGCGCCCCTTCCGGGGGACGTGTCAAGTAAAAGCCAATAAGTTTTGAGCGAGAAAGAAATGGGGGAGCTGCTTAATGAAACTGACAACCAGAGTAATTTTGACATTCGGTGCAATCATTGCTCTAGCCATGTTAATCAGCCTGGCAGGTTATTTAGGGTTATCCGGAACAGCTTTGGCGGTGGTGCTCGTTGTTGCCAGCGCGTTAGCGCTTGCCATGGTTTTTTCCCTAAATCGCGGGATTTCCGGCGTCATCAGTGACCTGGCGGCAGAATGCGGCCGGGTGGCGAAAGCGGCGCAGGAAGGGAAACTGGATGTCCGGGGGGATGCAAAAAAAGTCAACGCAGAGTGTCGGGAAGTCATCAATGGATTTAATAGTACCCTGGACGCGGTGATCGGGCCGCTGAACGTGGCCGCCGAGTATATAGAACGGATCAGCAAGGGCGACATGCCACCGAAAATTACCGACAGCTACAACGGCGACTTCAACGAGATCAAGAACAACCTGAATGGCTGCATTGACGCCGTAAACGGCTTGCTGCAAGAAGCTAAAAACCTGATCCAGTCTGTTAGAGACGGCCAACTGGATACCCGCGGCAACGCAGCGGCTTATGGCGGTGAATGGGGCGAACTGGTGGGCGGCATGAACGGTTTAATGGAGGCCGTAGCCGAACCGGTTAACGAAATCATATCGGTGTTTGCACGGATCCAGGAAAATGATTTTACCAAAAAGATGGAACAGGAATATGTGGGTATTTGGGATGCGCTGAAAAGCGGTTGCAACAGAGTCGTTTGGCTCGTAAACGACATTCAGGATACGGCAAAAAGGGTCAGCAACGGCGATCTGAGCAAATTGGACAAGCTGAAGCAAATTGGGCGAAGGTGTGACAATGATGAATTGGTACCCACCTTTGTTCAGATGATGGAGTCCATCCGCAGCCTGGTAGCCGATGCGAACGCTCTGGCTCAAGCGGCGGTAGAGGGCAGACTCGATGCCCGGGCTGACGCTGCGAAGCACACGGGCGATTTTCGCAAGGTCATTGAGGGGTTCAATAATACCCTGGACGCGGTGATCGGGCCGCTGAACGTGGCCGCCGAGTATATAGAGCGGATCAGCAGGGGCGATATGCCGCCGAAAATTACCGACAGCTACAGCGGCGACTTCAACGAGATCAAGAATAACCTGAATGGCTGTATTGACGCCGTAAACGGCCTGCTGCAAGAAACTGAAAACCTGATCTTATCCGTTAGAGAGGGCCGACTGGATACCCGCGGCGACGCGGCGGCCTTTAACGGTGATTGGGGCAAGCTGGTGGGCGATATGAACAGCTTGATGGAAGCTGTCGCCGAACCGGTTGACGAGCTGATGGCGGTGCTTGGCCGGATGGCGGTAAATGATTTCACCCTGAACATGGAAAAAGAGTACAGCGGGGTTTGGAATGAACTGAAAGCGTATGCCAACAGAGTTACCGCAGCGATTAGGGAGCTCCAGAATACGACGAAAAAAATCAGCAACGGTGACTTAAGCGACCTGGATCTGCTGAAAGGAATTGGGCAAAGAAGTGACAATGATGAATTGGTGCCCGCCTATATTCAGATGATAGAATCCATCAAAGAACTGGTGGCTGACGCTAACATGGTGGCTGAGGCGGTGGCGGCCGGCAATTTGGCTGTACGCGCCGATGATGCCAAGCATGGCGGTGACTTCCGCATGGTTGTCGAAGGCCTCAATCGTACCATGGATGCGGTCTCCGAACCGGTAGATGAGATGTTGGCGGTGGTTGACCGGGTAGCCTTGAATGACGTGACCCTTAAGATGGAAAAAGAGTATCGCGGAGCCTGGAACGACCTGAAGAACGGTGTTAACAGCTTCATAAGAATTATAACACACATCCAAAATACGGTGATTAAAATCAGCCGCGGTGACTTAAGCGAGCTGGAAAACGATAAAAAGGTTGGGCGGAGATGCGAAAATGACGAGTTGCTGCCGGCTATGGTTAATATGATGGAGTCTATCCGGAGGCTGGCCGACGATGCTGTGATGCTGACCGGGGCGGCAATGGCCGGCAAGTTGGATGTCCGGGCCGATGTTACCAAACACAACGGTGAGTACCGCAGGATCATTGAAGAGTTCAACGGCACTCTCGACGCGTTGATCGGGCCGTTGAACGTGGCAGCCGAGTATATAGACCGGATCAGCAAGGGTGAGATGCCGCCGCAGATCACCGACAATTACAGCGGTGACTTTATTGAGATCAAGAACAACCTGAACACCTGTATCGACAGCATCAGCAGTGTTGTAACCGAGATGAACAACTTATACGAGGCGCAGAGCGCAGGCGACGCCGATTATTATATCCGGGAGGAGCGCTTTAGCGGCTTTTACCAGCAAATGGTCACCGGCGTCAACAATTCGGTTAAAATTCACGTCAGGAATACCCTTAAGATTCTTAAAGTAGTTTCAGCTTATGCTGAGGGCGACTTTTCGAAAATACTGGAAAAGCTGCCGGGCAAGCAAGTGATTGCCAACGAAAAGATGGATCTGATCAGGAACAACCTTCTGAGCCTGATCAATGAGATCAGCACCCTGGTCCACGAGGCCAGGCTGGGTAAGCTTGACACCCGCGGCAACGAGGCGACCTTTGCCGGCGACTGGGGCAAGCTGGTCGCTGAAATGAACGGCCTGATGGAGGCTGTCGCCGAACCGGTCGGCGAGTTGCAGGCGGTGTTGGGCCGGCTGGCAGTTAACGACCTGACCCGGAAGATGGTCAACGAGTACAGTGGCGTATGGGATGAACTGAAAGCCGATATCAACAGCGCGATTGTCCAGATAATGAATATAGAGCGTGTATTAGTAAATATCGGAAATGGAAATCTGGATGACCTGGATGGGCTCAAGAAAATCGGGCAAAGAAGCGACAATGATAAATTAGTGCCCGCCGGTATTCATATGATCGAGGCCATCCGGCACTTGCTCAACGATGCGGAGGAACTGGCCCAGGCAGCCATAGACGGCAAGCTTGACACCAGGGCCGACTCCTACAGGCACGAAGGTGAGTACCGCAAGATCATCAACGGTATCAACAAGACCCTTGACGCCGTGCTCAACCCGATTAACGAAGCGGTGGAATGCTTAAAGGAAATGGCCGGGGGCAATTTGGACGTCGCGGTCGCCGGTGATTATAAAGGCGATCATGCGATCATTAAAGAGGCTTTAAATAAGACCCTTGAAGCTATAAACGAAACCATGGGGCAGGTCACCATCGCGATAGAACAGGTGAACACCGGCGCCTGGCAGGTTTCCGACTCCAGCCAGTCCCTGTCGCAGGGCGCGGCAGAATCGGCCAGCACCATGGAGCAGCTCACTTCCTCTATGAATGAAATGAACTCCCAGACCAAACAAAACGCTGAAAACGCCATGCAGGCCAACCAGCTTGCCACCCAGGCCAGGGGTATCGCGGAGAAAGGCAATGAGCAGATGGCTCAGATGGTCAAGGCCATGAGCGAGATTAATGAATCTTCTGCCAACATATCTAAAATAATCAAGGTGATCGACGAGATCGCTTTCCAAACCAATATCCTGGCCTTAAATGCCGCGGTCGAGGCGGCCCGTGCCGGCAAGCACGGCAAAGGTTTTACCGTTGTGGCCGAGGAAGTGAGAAATCTGGCCCAGCGTAGCGCTAAGGCGGCCAAAGAGACCGCGGAGATGATTGAGGGCTCGATCAAAAAGACCGATGCAGGCGCTAAGATTGCCGGAGAAACCTCCAGGGCACTGGAAGAGATCGTGCTGGGCACGGCCAAGGTAACCGACCTCATCGGCGAAATAGCCTCCGCCTCCAAAGAGCAGGCTGTTGGTATCGGGCAAATCAACGAAGGCTTGAACCAGGTAGACCAGGTTACGCAGCAGAACTCGGCCGGCTCGCAAGAACTGGCTGCTGCCAGCGAGGAAATGTCCAGCCAGGCTGCGATGGTCAAGCAGATGCTCGATAAGTTTAAACTTAAAAGGCGAGGTTTTACAGGCGCTCCGGCAATTGCAGCCGCCACCAAATCGCCTGCTGCGCATCAGCTTCCTGTTCAGGAGCAAAATTGGAGCATTAAGCATAAACCCGTTAAGAAGGGGGTCCTGGAAGTAGCCGCAACAAAGGATGCCGGGGTAAAGCCGCAAGACATTATTTCTCTGAATGATGCGGAGTTTGGTAGTTTTTAATAATAGCCAACAAGATGACGCCTGTCTTCGGAGGAATATAATGCATTTAATTGCTTAAACAGTATAATACCGGCGGGAGGTTTAGGTGGCTGTTTCAAAATAACTTTCCCGTCGATGGTATCGGTGGTGAACATCATGCAGCTTACCGACCGGGAGTTTCAACTAATTAGCAGTCTGGTCAATAAAATTTGCGGCATTACGCTTGGAGAAAAAAAACGCAGTCTGGTTGCCGCGCGCCTGCAAAAAGTGTTGCTTTCAGGCGGATTCGGCAGCTTCCAGGAGTATTATGAATACATTATCCAGGATACCAGCGGAGAGGCGCTGCTCAATCTGGTGGACCAGATTTCTACGAATCATACCTATTTTTTTCGCGAAAAAGAGCATTTTGATTTTCTAATAAATATTGCTCTGCCAGAAATCAGTAAAGGGCAACGGAATAACGGCAGGCGGAAGGTTAGAATTTGGTCTGCCGGATGCTCTTCGGGAGAGGAACCCTACACCCTGGCGATGATTCTCAAGGAATATCTAGGCGATAATGCATTATATATGGACGCTGGTATTCTAGCAACTGATATTTCGTTCAGTGTATTAGAAACAGCTATGGCAGGTATATACCCGGCGGATAAGATGTTGCAGGTGCCCATATCATACCGGCAGCGTTATTTCAGCCTTTTAAAAGACGGCAACTGGGCGGTTAAGCAATGTTTGAAGGATATGGTTCTTTTTCGCCGTTTAAATCTGATGAGCCGTGAATTCCGGTTCAAAGGACTTTTTCAGGTGATTTTTTGCCGTAATGTAATGATCTACTTTGACAAAGCTACCCGTTGGGAACTCATCGAAAAGTTTCACCGGTATACCGAACCGGGCGGGTATTTGTTAATCGGCCATTCCGAGACGCTAGACCGGGAGGCAGGCTTATATAAATATATCAAGCCGTCGATATATAAAAAAATATAACTTTTCCTTCAAACAATATTTTAAACAGGTTCATCTTTTAAAAGGTGAAAAGAATGAAAAAGATTAAAGTGCTTGTTGTCGATGATTCTGCCCTGGTAAGGGAAATTCTGGCCAGGGGATTGGCCATGGACCGGGACATCGAGGTGGTCGGAGTGGCCTCCGACCCATTTATAGCCCGTGATAAGATAGTCCGGTTGAAACCGGATGTGCTTACACTTGACGTAGAAATGCCCAGGATGGACGGAGTGGAATTTTTGCGCCATCTGATGCCCCAGTACCCGTTGCCGGTAATTGTGGTTAGCGCCCTCACCAGAAAAGGCGCCGCCATAACGCTTGCCGCCCTGGAGGCCGGAGCTGTTGATGTTGTTGCCAAACCGAGCACCGACATAGCCCGCGGTTTAAATGTTATGCTGGGAGAATTGCGTAGCAAGGTGAAAATTGCGGCTTCAGCGAATGTAAGCGCCTGGAAGGGCAACCGTGAATCTATCAAAACAATTAGGGCGGACAGCCGGGCATTAGCCGAATCCACAGATAAAGTGATAGCCATCGGGGCTTCTACCGGAGGGACGGAAGCAATCCGTAAAATATTGCAAAGCTTTACCGCCGCAATACCCGGCGTGGTGGTGGTACAGCACATGCCTGTTGGATTTACCAGACATTTTGCTGACAGCTTAAATGATCTGTGTGCTATGGAAGTGAAAGAAGCTAAAACAGGGGACAGAGTGTTGCCCGGGCGGGTATTGATTGCGCCGGGTGACCGTCATATGACCGTGCGACGTTCTGGTGGTTCCTATCTGGTTGACTGCCGGTCAGGTGATAAGGTTTGTGGGCATTGCCCTTCAGTTGAGGTGCTGTTCCAGTCGGTTGCAGAATGTGTGGGGCCTAACGCCATCGGGATCATGCTTACCGGAATGGGCAGTGACGGCGCCAACGGTATGGTGGCTATGCGCCGGGCCGGGGCCAGGACAATAGCGCAGGATGAAACTACATCGGTGGTATTCGGCATGCCGAAGGTCGCTTATGAACTCGGCGGGGCGGAAGGCCTGGTGCCGCTGGATGTAATCCCGTTTACGGTTATGAATTTACTGGCTCAATATAGAAAGGTTTGATAATGCGCCGGTCACCCGTTAGGCGGATGGATATACTATGTAAGAATGGCAGGTATTGAGCATGAAATATCGACCTGAATCAACTTTTTTTTCGGATCGTAATTTTGTCCTTGCAGGAAAAAGTGCTTTGCTGTAGAATATTGTTAAAGTTAGTCAAAATATAATATTTTCCATGATAAAGGCAAACCTCCTGAAAGGGAGGGACGCAAAGCTATCGGGCCTAAAACTAAGAATTCGGGGCCTACAAGCGCAGGTTTTTTTGCAGTTCATATGCTGCCATACCTGTGAGCTCCGAATGATTGGTCACGGCGGCTGGGTTGCCAGGGTAAGAATGATCCAAGCTCTTTACTTTGGCTTGGTTTTTTTTGTTCAAAATGACCTAGTTATTTAACATTTATTAGAAAGGGTGACGCCGTTGGAGTTGTTTTCAAATCCTATACTCATATTACTGCAGAAAGGCTTGGATGCAGGCGCCTTGAGACAGAGGGTCATTGCCAATAATATTGCCAACGTGAATACGCCCAACTACAAAAAATCGACCGTCGCCTTTGAGAGCTTGCTTAAGAAAGCATTGGGACACGCGTCCATTGCCTTGAACAAAACCGATCCCAGGCACTTCGGCGTATCTCCGCTGTTGGATGAATTGCAGCCCGAAGTGAAGCTGAATGAAACAACTTCCATGCGAACCGACAACAACAATGTCGATATCGATGAGGAGATGACCAACCTGGCTGCCAACGCGATTCAATACCAGGCAGTAGGCAGAGAATTAAGTGAGCATTTTTCTGTTTTAAGTTACGTCATAACCGGCGGGAAGGGGTAGACAAAGTGGGTATTTTCAACTCTCTGGCCATCAGCGCATCAGGGCTTACGGCGGAAAGACTGCGGTTGGACCTGATTGCCAATAATATCGCCAATATGAACACCAAGGGCCGGCCCGACGACCCGGCCAATCCTCCCTACCTCCGTAGAATCCCTGTCTTTGCGCAAATACTGGAGCAGGTTTCTGCCAGCGGTTCATCGCTGTCAAGCGTTAGAGGCACGGGGGTACGAGTAGTCCGAATTTTGGAAGACGCCCGGCCGCCCAGGCTGGTGTATGAACCGTCCGACCCCATGGCCGATGCGCTTGGTTATGTAGCCTACCCGAATATTAATATTGTTAACGAAATGGTTAATATGATTTCCGCTACCAGGTCTTATGAAGCAAACGTGACAGCTTTAAATGCCGCCAAGGATATCGCCTTGAAAGCCCTGGAGATAGGGCGCGGTTAAAGGGAGGCTATGAGAATGCAGGTGTTGCCTGTCGGACAACCATTCTTACCGCCGCAACCGGCGGGAACCGGGGCTAAACAGGAGGCCGGGGGCGCTTCTTTCGCCGGTGCTTTGGACAACGCCCTGAAAAAACTGAATGATACCCAGGTCAAGGCAGACCAGTTAACGAGTGAGTTGCTTACCGGCGAAATTGAAGACATTCACCAGGTAACAATAGCTATGACAGAAGCCAAGCTGGCTATGCAGCTTGCAGTCGAAGTGAGGAATAAGATTATTGAGGCTTACCAGGAAGTTTCCCGCATGCAGGTTTAATATGTTCTTTCACAGTTGAGGTGGTTTAGTTGAGTCCGGGTGACCTCATCGTCAGGTTAAGGGAGAAATGGCAGGCTTTTAACCAAACCCAAAAAGTTATCTCAGTTTTAATTGTCGCAGGAGCTGTAGGATGTCTGTTCTATTTCGGACGGGTAATGATGCAGCCTGCTTTCGCCCCGTTGTTTACCGGGCTTGAACCCAAGGAAGCGGGACTTATCGTGGAAAAGCTCAAAACCATGAAGATTCCCTACCAAATTGCGGATCAGGGTAAAACCATCAATGTCCCGGAGCGTCAGGTATACGAGACGAGGAACCAGTTGGCCAGCAGCGGGGCTTTAAGCGACAGCGGTTTAGGCTTTGAACTTTTTGACCAGAGTAAGTTCGGTCAAACCGATTTTGAACAGCAGGTGGGCTATCAGCGAGCCTTGCAGGAAGAGTTGAGGCGAACGGTGGTCCAGCTTGACGGAGTGGAGCAGGCCAGGGTTCACCTGGTGCTTCCTCCAAAAAGCGTTTTCATCAGCGACCAGGGTACCCCTTCCGCTTCTGTGGCTCTAAAGCTCAAACCCGGGGCGCGTCTTAGTCCGGAGCAAATCCAGGGTGTTTGTGACCTTTTCGTGGGCAGCGTGGAAGGCCTTAAGCCGGAGAATGTCCATGTCATAGATACTGAGGGAAATGTGTTAAGCGATAATTTTAAAGCAAGCGACTCCAACGCTGTCGCGGCCAGGGCTACCCTTGATCAGAAGACGGCTCAACGGGAATATGAAAAAGAGCTCGAAAAAAGGGTTCAGCAGATGCTGTCGCAGATTATAGGCCAGAGTAATGCTGTTGTCATGGTTACAGCCGATCTTGACTTCAGCCAGAGACAGACCACCAGCACCATCGCTTCCAATCCGGATAATGTAAGAATAAGCGAGCAGAACATTAATGAAAGCGGAACAGGCGGCGGAGGCGGGGGCGCTGTGGGAACCGATTCGAATATAACTACAACTCCTTTTGCCCAGGGGACCGGCTCTTCGAGTTATACCAAGGAAGAGAATACGATCAACTATCAGGTAAGCACCTTACAGGAGACGGTGGAAAATGCCCCCGGCAGCGTTCGGCGTTTGTCTGCTTCGGTGGTGGTAAATGAAGCGGACGTCCCGATGGATGTTCAAAAGATCAGGGATGTTGTCGGGTCGGCTATCGGTTACGACCTAAACCGTGGGGATCAGATCAATGTTACAGGTATGGCCTTTGATGATTCGTATCAGAAAAAAATTGAGGCTGAGATGGCTCAGTATGATGCCGCAACGAAAGCAAAGGAAAGAGAACGCCTTTACCTATACGGTCTGTCCGGCCTGGCCGTATTGGTCGTATTAGCCGCATTCATGCTGTGGCGGCGGCGCAGCGCTCAGCGGGATCAAGATGAAGAACTTGTGGAAGAACTTATCCCGGTAAAAGCGGTTGAGCTTGATCAGGAAGAAAAGGCCAAAGACGATAAAAAAGAGCAGATTAAAGTCTTATCAAAGGAAAAGCCTGATGAAGTAGCCGAGATTTTAAAAGTCTGGATCAGACAGTAGGGGGGTAGCTGTGCAGACTGCAAAACTTAACGGTATGGAGAAGGCGGCCATTCTATTAATAGCGCTAGGTTCCGACCTGTCGTCCCGGGTGCTGAAGAAAGAATTTCTTGAGAATGAAATCGAACAGCTTACCAAAGAGATATCCAATATGACGCATGTTCCGGCAGAAACAACGGGTGCAGTGCTGGATGAATTCATGAAACTGCAACAGGCACGGGAATACCTTTTGCACGGCGGTCTGAACTACGCTAGAGAAATGCTTGAAAAAGCCCTGGGAAACCAGAAGGCTTCGGATATTTTGAACAAACTGACAAGTAATATGAAGGCCATTCCCTTCAGTTCGCTTCGCAAAACCGATCCCAAACAGCTCTTAAACTTTATCAGGGATGAACATCCCCAGACTATCGCGTTGATTCTGGTCCATCTCACCCCGGAGCAAGCGGCCGTTATTCTGGCATCCTTGCCCCCCGAGTTGCAGAGCGAAATATCCAAGCGGATTGCCAGCATCGATCGCTTAACCCCTGACGTTGTCAAGAGCGTAGAGGCGGTGTTGGAAAACAAACTGTCATCTGTGCTCCAGCAGGATCACACGGCGGTGGGCGGCGTGCAGTCTCTGGTAAATATTTTGAACAGGGTAGGAAGGAGCGCGGAAAAAGTGATTCTGGACGGGTTGGAAAGGGAAGACCCTGCCCTTGCGGATGAAGTCAAGATGCATATGTTTGTCTTTGAAGACATTAAAATTCTTTCGGATCAATTTATTCAGCGGGTGCTGAAAGAGGTCGATTTCAAAGATCTGGCGCTGGCCATGCGGGGCGCCAATGAAGAGGTGCATGCCAGGATTTATAGAAACATGTCCAAACGTGCCGCCGATATGCTCAAGGAGGAAATCGAATTTATGGGTCCGGTTCGTCTGAAGGAAGTGGAACAAGCACAGCAAAAAATTGTTACCACTATCCGCAAACTGGACGAAAGTGGAGAAATAATTATTTCCTGGGGTGGTGACGATGTCATTCTATAGGATCATCAAGGCTGCCGAAGTGCCGGAAAACCTTCTGCATGTTTTACCGCTAAGAAGTTATACGACTCTGGTGGAACGGGAGAGCATACAATACGGGGATAATAGTGCTGACGTTGTGGCAAGCATTATGAACCAGGCTACGTTGCAGGCTGAGGGAATGGTTAGCCAGGCCCGCGTTAGCGCAGACGAAATAATCAACCAGGCTAAGTCGGCAGCCGGGCAAATCGAGCAGGAAGCCTACCGGAGCGCCTTTGACAAAGGACGCCAGGCAGGCTATGAGGCCGGTTACCGGGATGGAATGGCCCAGGCCGAGCAAGAGGCGGCGGCCATTCGGGCACAGGCTGCGGAGGTGTTGGCGCAAGCTGAAACAATTCGCCGCCAAACCCTGGCGGCAATGGAGCAGGAGATCGTGAATCTGGCCAGGGAAATAGCGGAGAAGCTGTTGTCGGCCCAGTTGACGCTGGAGCCCGGGATGGTGCTGCAGGTGTCCATGGAAACATTACGTTTGGTTGCAGATCGGCTCAATGTGGTTTTATATATTAACCCTGTGGAAGTGGAATTGGTGGAAAGAAGAAAGGATGAACTGCTGGGTGTTCTTCCGGTGAGAGCGCAGCTTCAGGTGGTTGCGGATCCTTCTGTGCAGGCAGGGGGATGCAGGGCTGAAACTGAACAGGGGCAAGTGGATGCAACCATGGAAACACGACGGGAAGAGTTAATAAAAGCCCTTTATATGGGCGAGCGATAGCTGCTTTTCACAATTACTCCAAGATGATTGCAGTACTGACAACCCCTTATATGTATGCGGCAGATAAGGCCGGCTTCATTCAGAAGCCCTGTGGTAATGAACCATGCGAAGGCTGACCCGTACCGAAGCGGCAAAGCTGACTTATGTATTCTTAAGGAAAAGAAAAAGCTTTAGCTTTCTTACAAAAAAGGATGATTACTTTGCAGTGTGCTCCCATCGACCTTGCCCCATGGCGTTCCCGCTTAAAAGAAGCAAAGTTAATTAAGCTAAATGGCCGGGTGACCCAGGTGATTGGGCTTACCGTTGCAGTACAGGGCATCAATGCTCCCATTGGTGAGGTCTGTGAGATTTCGATACCTGGTGGTCCGGAGCCGGTTCTAGCTGAAGTGGTGGGCTTTCGTGACGGCAGCGCGGTTCTCATGCCGCTGGGCGAACTCCGCGGGGTTTACCAGGGGTGCAGCGTTACGCCCAGCGGTAAATCGTTTAATGTCAAAGTTGGGGAGCAGCTTCTTGGCAGGGTCCTGGATGGGCTGGGGGAACCCATTGACGGACTTGGTCCGATAGGCGGGCGCCTCAAGGATTATCCGGTGGACAACCGTCCCCCCAATCCCATGCAGAGAAGACGGATCACAGAGGTGCTCTCAACCGGAGTAAGAGTTGTGGATGCGCTGCTCACCTGCGGTCGGGGCCAGCGTATGGGTATTTTTGCAGGCAGCGGAGTTGGTAAAAGCACCTTGCTTGGCATGATTTCCAGGTACAGCAATGCTGATGTCAATGTTATCGCCCTGGTTGGGGAGCGGGGGCGTGAGGTGCTGGATTTTCTTGAGACCGACCTGGGGCCGGGGGGGCTGGCCCGCTCGGTGGTTGTGGTGGCTACGTCCGAACAACCTGCGCTGGTGCGCTTGAAAGGAGCCTTTGTCGCCTGTGCCATCGCGGAGTATTTTCGTGATCAGGGCCGGGATGTGATGTTGATGATGGATTCCGTGACCCGTTTTGCTATGGCCCAGCGGGAGGTCGGATTGGCTACCGGTGAACCGCCGGCAACCAAGGGCTATACCCCCTCCGTGTTTGCCCTGCTGCCCCGGCTGCTTGAACGGCCGGGAATGTCTGCCACCGGTTCGATTACCGCTTTCTTTACGGTGCTGGTGGATGGGGATGATTTAAACGAACCGGTTTCCGATGCGGTGCGGGGCATCCTGGACGGGCACATTGTACTGTCCCGTTCTCTGGCGGCGACCAACCTTTTCCCGGCGATTGATGTTTTAAACAGCGTCAGCCGCCTGATGCCGGACATAACTTCCGAGGAGCACCGGGCCTATGCCGGTAAGCTGCGAGACCTGCTGGCAACTTACCGGCAGGCGGAAGACTTGATCAATATCGGGGCCTACGTGGCTGGTTCAAACCCACATGTTGATGAAGCCATCGCTGCCTACCAAAGCATCATTAATTTCCTGAAACAGGATTTATACGAGCATGCCCAGTACAATCATTCACTGGACATGTTGAAGACAATTGTGCATAAAGGGGCGGGAGAACATGGCTAAGTTTCAATTTCGCCTTGAACCTGTACTCAAGCAGCGTGCCGCCAAGGAGGTCTCTGCCGAACAGGCGCTAGCTTTGGCTCGTAAAGAATACAACCGGTGTTTAACCTTGCTGGAAAATACCAGGCAGAGCCTGCAAGCATTGGAGGCAACCAGAAGGGACGAGCTGGATTATTTTGAAATCAGGCAGCATTTCTTTTACCGGGTATCCGTAAATGAGAAAATAAAAATCCAGGAAAAAGGTGTCAGCGAGGCCGGTCTCATTGTTGAGCATAAACGAGATGAGGCTGTGCAAGCCAGGCAAGAGCGGCAGGCTTTAGATAAGCTTAAAGAACAATGCCTGCAAAACTACAGGCGTGAGATGGCTGACAGGGAGCAAAAGGAAGTTGATGAACTGTCCCTCAGCATCTACCACCGCCGGGACAATTAATGCGACGTCATAGAAAGGAGGTGATAACAGTGCTGACAGCAGGGATTAACGATACCGTTTTGTCTCAGAGCAACGGTGGGAAGTTTGTTAATACAAAATTGAACACCGGGGAATTCGATCTGGTCATGGCACTTATGCAATTGTTGCTCCTGCCGGGACCTTCTGTAAGGCTGCAAACCCGCGACGAATCCGGGGAGAGGGGAGTTTCTGCAACCGGGCCGGCAGGTCTGGACCTTGTTGCCCCGCTTGTGCCTGAGGATCCCCAAAAAGATGGGGCTGAGCTGATGCAGGTGGTTTGCCTGCCAGGGTGGCATCCGCCGGCAAGCGCAATAGTGGATAATTCCGGCGTAGCTGTCCAACAGCTGCCGCAAGGTACAGTCCTACCGCACGGTATGCAAGCAAATCCAACGGCGATGGCCGAACAAAACCAGGAAACAGTTCCCAACGAGGCTGTCGCTATAACCGGGAAGCCACTGCAGCAGCTGTCCATACCCACACCGGAGCAAGGGCCGATTCTTTTGCAAAAGACCGGATTGCCCCAGGCTGTTGAAAATGGTGTCAAGCAGGGCAGTAATCCTGCCTGCGAGCAAAACGAAACAGCTGTTAAACCGGCCGGCGGAGAGATAAAGGAGGCTGTTTTGGACCCGCAGGCCGGATCAAGGGTAAGCTTAATGGGCAATATTTTTCAAGCGAAACAAACTGAAAATAATCACGCTTCCAAAAACAGAGTTCAGAAAGCTCTTGTGGCGGATGAAACGGTCCAGCTTGTGGGAAAGGAGTCCGGGGCAAATCAAAAAAATGCCGCATTATTAAAAACATACGGTTCTGCGCAAACTGAACCGTTTAAATCCGGTTCGAGACCGGAATTTGTCAGTGCGATTGAAAGTTCCCTACAACCCCATACAGCTCCAGCCGGCACTATTTTATCCACAGCCAATTTGGCAGAAAGCACCGAGAGAATACCATTGCCCGATCTGCAGGAGCGGTTGGCGCAAGAAATTAAAAATGCTCTGTCCACCGCCAGGGGCGAGGTGCAAAGGCAGGTTCAGCTTAAATTGGAGCCGGAACACCTTGGCCAGCTAACCATTAAATTGTTTTTCAACAAAGACGCATTGAGCGCTCATTTTTACACGGACAATAACCATGTGAGAGAGATTTTGGAAGGCTCCCTGCATCATTTGAGGGACTCCCTCAGCCAGCATGACCTGAGATTGAATGAGGCCATTGTTTTTGCAGGTGATGACGGCCGGGGCGGAGGTATGGGCCGTTCTTTCGAAGGACGCAACGGACCGGCCTGGTCTTACCGTGGCTCTAATGACCGCACGTATGCAGACACGCAGGTGGAATCGGCAAATACCCTGACAGCAACGACGGATTCTTTACTGGTTAATTATTTAATTTAGAAAGAGGTGGCTTTTTTGCAGGTAGGTTCTGCCAGTGACATTTACAGTTATGCATCGAGTACAACGAATCAGCAATCTACTTCACTTGATAAGGACGCCTTTTTGCTGTTGTTTGTTGAGCAGCTTAAAAACCAGGATCCCACCAGCCCTCAGGATGCCAACACCATGATCAATCAGATGACACAATTCGGCATCCTGGAGCAGCTTTACAATATCTATGCAGATATTGCGCAAATCGGTCTTTCCCTACAAGTGGGGGAGGCATCGACGCTTGTGGGCAAGCAAGTGACAGTCCAGACAAGTGAGGGTGAGATCTCGGGGCAAGTAGAAAAGGTATCTCTCTATAATGAAGAGGTGCGGATTTTTATTGACGGAATTGGGTATGAAATGGCTCAAGTTACTGAAATCAAGTAGGGGTGAGGAATGAACCGGGACATAAATTCAATCATGCCGGTGAGGCCGTTGCCGGCAGCTTCCATTGAAAGCAGAACGGCGGCCGCCAGGGAAATTAAGCGCGACTTTCAAAACGTACTGCACCATGAGCTTGCCAATTGCCAGGAATTGAAGTTCTCGGCCCATGCTGAAAAGAGATTAAAAGAACGCAAGATTACTTTGGGCCGGGAGGATCTGTCCAGGATTGATCAGGCCGTTAAGCAGGCAGAGGCCAAGGGCGCGCGGGAATCCTTAATTATTTACAATGACCTGGCGTTCATCACCAGCGTAAAAAACAAAACGGTTGTTACCGCCCTGGACGGAAGTGCTTTAACCAACCATGTCTTTACCAATATCGACAGCGCAATTATAGTCAGGTAGCGGGATGAAGACGTGAAGATACCAACAACAAACGAATCAAATACAGCCGGTCCGCAAGGAGGTTGTACGGTCGCCGAACGACTGAGGCGGCCTGCCAAAAAAGGAGGATTATCATGATCAGATCACTGTATTCCGGTTCTTCAGGGATGAAAAATCACCAGATCCGGATGGACGTTATCGGCAATAACATTGCCAATGTCAATACGAACGCTTTTAAAAGCAGCAGGGTCGATTTCCAGGATATGCTCTATCAGAGCGTACGTTCCGCCAGCGCCAACGGCGCTGCTACGAGCAGCACTTTAGGAGGAACAAACCCGGCCCAGATCGGTCTTGGGATGAGCGTTGCAGGCATCACCAATAACATGGGGCCAAGCGGCTTCCAGAATACCGGGCGCACCCTTGATCTTGCTATCCAGGGCAATGGTTGGTTTGTGGTGTCTCCTGACGACGGTACTACCTGTTATTATACCAGAGAAGGCGTTTTCCACATCGATGACGCCGGTGACCTGGTAAATTCCATCGGCTATAAGGTGCTTGATACTGACGGCGATGTCATTAATTTCGGTACTGCCGGGGTAGGTACGATAAACATCTCCACAGATGGGACAATTACAGCAACGGATTTGACTGGCACTGATATCTATACAGCCGCCACCGGTCCAAAAATCGGGTTGGCGATGTTTACCAATCAGGATGGTCTGGAGCGGAATGGGCAGAACCTGTTTAAGGAGTCTGTAGCCAGCGGAGCGCCAATTAATACTTTCGGCACTGCTGGAGCAGGCGGTTACGGAACAATTAACTCCGGCTTTCTGGAGATGTCCAACGTTAATTTAACCGATGAATTTGTAGACATGATTACCACCCAGCGTGGCTATCAGGCCAACGGACGGGTCATTACCACTTCCGACCAGATGCTGCAGGAGTTATTGGATTTAAAGCGGTAATTTAAAAAAAATTTTGGCCCTGAAAAGTGGGTGCACCTATGCCAATAAGTAATACGTCTGAAAATCAGGTAAGAGCGGGCAAGAAAGCCAAACCAAAAAAGAAAAAAATAATATTCATCTTGTTAATAGGCTTGATGCTTCTGGCCGGCTCATCTGCAGGCGCATACTTCTATTTTAACAAACCTGC
>DNIT01000159.1:34540-36681 GCA_003489345.1 Pelotomaculum sp.
GCCGGGGCTGCCTCCGGAGTACAAAAAGCTACCGTACCCAAAACAACGGAAACCGAGAGCCTGGATATGGGGGAGATGGTGGTAAACTTGGCCGGTAACGGAGGGGGACATTATCTCAGGGTTAAGATTACGCTGGAGTATCCCAAGGAAAAGAAGTTGAAGGAAGAACTGAAGAAGAAGAAGGTTCAAGTATTGGATGCGATGATTATCGCTTTGCGCAGCAAAACCCTGGAGGAGGTCGCTCCTGTCGGCGCCAGTGACGCTCTTAAAAAAAGCCTGCTCAATGTCGTAAACAACAATTTGGATTGTGGCGAGGTTGTCGGTATCTATTTTACAGACTATCTGGTCCAGTAAGGGGGAGGTCGCTTTTTTGACGGAAGAAGAAATCAAATCTTTTCTAGCTGACGGCAACAACGGCGAGGCAGATATTAAAAAAGTGCAGTTTCCCTCCCTTCAGCCGGTTAAAGGAATGGACAATGTCAAAACCGGCATGTCTCACCTGGCGGATGTCTATGTTGAGATCAGTGTCGAACTTGGCCAGGCGGAGCAAAAAGTCAGAGAAGTGCTCGCCCTGAGCGAGGGGTCTGTGATTAAGCTGGACAAGGCTGTAGGCGGTGCCGTTGAGGTAATCATGAACCAGCAGCGCTTTGCCAAGGGAGAGGTGGTTATCGTCAACGATAACTTTGGCGTGCGTATCAGCGCCATAAACCGGACGCATAATTTAAAGCTCACAGAGGGTCTGTTATGAACGGCGATTTGATCGGGGCGGTTGTGCGCTTGCTGGTGGCCTTACCCCTTATCCTCGGCATAGCCTATCTGGTTTTGAAATACGGCCTGGCCCGGCGTTATGTAGTGACAACCGGAAACCGGCGGATGAAACTGGTGGAACAGCTTCCACTGGGGCCAAAGGCATCCTTGAGCCTGGTTTCGCTGGGAGGTAAATATTACCTCCTGGCGCACCAGGACAATTCCGTCAGCCTGGTTAAAGAACTGGATGAAATCAAAGAGCCGGAAGAAACAATCATTGGCGATATTGTAGAGTTAAGGCCACGGACCATTAAAGAGTTTGACCGGCTCCGGAAACCCGTGGGAGCAGGTATCACAGGAGAGCTGCCTGGCTTCTTCAAAGAGAAGTGCCGGCATCGGTTGAATAAGTTTAAAGATTTTTTATCGGCAAAAGTGGCTGCCAGAAAAAGCTCAGGGAATAGGGAGTAAAAAGTTGAAAGTTAAATTCCCGGTGATTTTGTTGACATTCATTCTAATATTGATATGGAGCCGGGAAGCTGTGGCAGCGCCCCTGCCAGCTGTCGATCTGAATATTTACCCTTCCGACAGTCCCGAGCAGGTGGTTGACGGTGTTAAACTCCTGGTATTGTTGACCTTGTTGTCCCTTGCCCCTGCTATTTTGGTCATGATGACTTCTTTCACCAGGATTATTATTGTGTTGTCACTGCTGCGCAGCGCCTTGGGGGTACAAATGGCTCCAGCCAACCAGATTATTGTGGGGCTGGCCCTCTTTCTTACCATTTTTTGTATGGCGCCTACGTTTAAGCAGATCAACGAGCAGGCTATTGAGCCCTATTTACATAACCAGATTAGCCAGCAGGAAGCTGAGGAACTGGGAGCAGGACCGTTGCGTGACTTCATGCTGCGGCAAACCAGGGAAAAAGACCTGGGGCTGTTTATCAATCTGTCCGGGATGGAAAAGCCCGAGAGACCTGAAGATGTTCCTCTGCATGTGGTAATACCTTCGTTTGTTATTAGTGAACTCAAGACTGCTTTTGAAATAGGGTTCTTGATTTTTATACCTTTTCTGGTTATTGACATGGTAGTAGCCAGTATCTTGATGTCCATGGGTATGTTTATGCTTCCGCCGGTGATGATCGCCCTGCCCTTTAAGCTGCTGCTCTTTGTGATGGTGGATGGCTGGTATCTGGTGGTTAAATCCCTGATGGAAAGCTTTAAATAGCGCCCCGGCCGCCGGCCGGTAGCCAAAAAGGAAGCAGGGGGACGGTTCTTTTGCTTCCTGCTCTGAAAATAGCTGTACGGCTGTTCCGCGGAGCGAATCCGAAAAATGCAGGTGCGAATAGAAGGTACATTGGAGACTCGAGTCCGGCACCGTGTGCAATTGAAATCGCAGA
>DNIT01000159.1:36745-36901 GCA_003489345.1 Pelotomaculum sp.
GTGCAATTGAAATCGCAGATGCGCCGCCGGCGGCGTGAGTAACTACTACGGAGCGAAAAGCTTAATGCAGGCTATCGGCTGCCGAATGGGGGGTAGATGGTTGACCCAGACTTTCGTGATTCACCTGGCCCGTGAAGCCCTTTTGCTGACTTTAAG
>DNIT01000076.1 GCA_003489345.1 Pelotomaculum sp.
TGCGATTTCAATTGCACACGGCACGTTGGCGCCGGAGTTGTTGGATCTTATGTTGCCCTAAATCGGTCTATAAATATATAAAGGCCACTGCTCCCAAAAAACTCAGTGGCCTGACATAATTGCTTTTTTAATGAGACAGCGGTCCGGCGATAACGTGACTTTAGTTTCTCCAGGGGAAGAGTAAATCCTTCTGCAAAAATTTTCTTCCAGCCCTTTCAGGCAGCCTTCTGTTTGCCATGAACTGGATATTTATTCCCAATAAACCGCCCAGGGCTCCTGCAATTCCCAGTAACAGCGCCCGTGCCATTATTTCCACGGGGGCAAAGTCTGCATTGCTTCCCAGCATAAACAGGACCAAAATTAGCAGACCATAGCACAACCCCACCAAAAATCCGTGCAGCAAGCCAAGTGTCCTGGCCGCCCGTCCTGCCGCAATCCCGCCGGCAAGCGCACCCAGGACCGCTCCGGCAATAATCAGTGCTCCCAGATAGTAAACGGGGTTAGCTGATAGTATTACCCAGGCATACATCAGGATACAGGCAGCCAGGGTGGCGCTGAAAGCCCAGGCCAAGCCGGACAGTACGGCAACCGGCTTAATCCTTCTGACCAGAGGTTTTTTTTCCGCAGTCCAGCTCATCAAAGTTAAGTTTTTCAGATCTATCACTCCCTTTCCATTTAATACTAACTTATGCGATTGAAAGGAGATTATTCGGACAACCTCTCTTTTTAGCATGAAAACCTTAAACAAAAAATAAAAATGTTAAAACAGTATATTGCTGGGAGGGGACAAATTGAAGCAGTTGCTCGGGCGTAAAAACATTTTGCTCTTGGTTCTCTTGATAAGTGTAATCGGATTTGGCATCAGACACAGCCTCAAAGAACCCGCCCCCGTTACACAGATAGAAAATGTCCGGGTGCTGGAGTCTGTCCGCTCACCGTATTTCCTGCCCCAGTACCTGGCATTCAATCTGGGTTACTTTAAAGAACAAGACCTGTCCGTAAGCATCACCACTACCAGCCAGGAGGCTATCAGGGCTGCCCTGTCTGACGGAAGAACGGATATTGCACTCTGCGGGCTGCAGAAAATACTTTTCAATCCGGCCGCCAAAGGACCTCAGCCTAAACTATTCGCCACCCTGGCGAGGCAAGACGGATCTTTCCTCCTGGCCAGAAAAGATGCGGACAACTTCCAGTGGAAAAACCTTAAAGATAAATCTATTATAGGGGGCTCCGAGGATGACAGTTCTGAGATTGCCCTGGAAGAGGCTTTGCGGCAACAGGGACAAACACCCAACCGAAGCGTGACCATCTATCATAATATCCCTGACACCCTTCGATTGGGAGCCTTCCGGGCCGGAACCGGCAACTATATTCAACTGCTGGAGCCTGCAGCCAGCCTGGCGGAATCAAAAGACTACGGCCGGGTGGCGGCGTCAGTTGGGATAACCACCGGTGACATGGTAGTAACAGCCTACGCCGCCCAGCCAGGCTACATCGAGTCCAAGGCGGCTGTCATTCAACGGTTTACCAATGCCATCTACAAAGCCCAGCTCTGGCTCGGCCAACACAGCTCAGAAGAGGCCGCGGAGGTGGTGGCCCCGCTCTTTACCAACGTTGACCGGCAGGTATTAATTAAATCCATTGAACGCTACCGTACTCTGGGGGTGTGGTCCAGCGACCCTCTGATTCCCAGGCAATCCTATGATAAGTTTCAGGCAGCCGCAAAAGAAGCTGGTGAAATAACTTCACCAACGCCATATGAGACCGTGGTAATGAATGAATTTGCCCAGCAAGCGATACAGACCGTAATCTATGTCAAGGAAGAACCAAAGCCGAAGAAAAACCTCTTCCAGCGAGTATTTCAATAAAAAATCCGTCCGCCAATGAACATATGCGCCCACATGATCATCTTTAAGCTGGTTTTGATGTGGATGTGATTTCAATTGCACAAAAACTGCGTAGCAGTTTAAGGGATTTCAACTGCATTCCTAATGTGTCTGTATGAATGAATTTGCAGACATTTGGGGGGTGGCTACAGAGTGCTTCACCAGGTTAATCATTGACTGTATTGGAACGCAGAATACTCACCTGTGCCACATCCCATGTATTAATCTAATCCTCCCAGAAAAAAATATAAGAAACAACGATGGGAGGATTATTTGCAATGCAAAAAATTATGATTGGGCTTCTACTGATTATTTTCTGCCTTGGTACTGCGGGTTGTCCGGCTCAAAAGCAAGTACAGGAACCAGCCCCCAAGCCGCTGGTAGTCCCTGAAACATCGAAAGTGGGCTTCAGCCCGGTTGATCTGAATAATGCTCCGGATGTAGTAAAGAACATTGCTGCCGATATTTCCAAAAGAGAACAAGCAACCTGGGTACAGGTCAACGGAACCAATTATCTCCTGGTCAGCGCCGGCGAAAAAGCTACCGGCAGCAGGGTGGAAATTACGGACATCACTCAAAAAATTCCGGCTCAGGACTTCGTGTGGCTGGACGTCAAGGCCAAATACACCAGCGTCAAGGAGGGGGACAAAAGCAATCCGGTTACAGCCGTAAGCCTCAACCTGACCAGCAACAGGACCATCAACGGAGTGGGTTTTGAAATCACCAAAACGGCGGCCGTAACCCAGACAACGCCAACACCGGCCACGCCCACCCCTTCCACTACAACTCCGGCGGCTCCTGCGACTCCTGCGCCTACGGCTCCCACCCCGGCTACGCCTTCGCCTACTCCAACACCCGCCCCGAGTAAAACAACCCCTGAAACACCGGCTAAGAAGACAACACCTGCAGAGTCAGAAACCGAGCCTGAAAAAAACCAAAATAATTAGGGGAACCAAGATAATGGTTCCCCCCTACATCCAAAAAGTTAGAAAATAAGGAAAAGTAAGCGTCACCTTTAGATGTGGGGCCAATTCATTCGCACAGATGTAACAATAGTTACGACAAGTTCGGTGCTGACGGCCCCGTTAGCAGTACAATCTATCATCTGTTGAGTCAACCGGAATATTTGATTAAGTGTTATGCGTTATGTAGGTTTGTTGTGGTTGTCCAGCGGTTTATTACTTCGAGTAATTCCTCGCGACCCTCACCTGTTTCGGCTGAAAAAGGGATCAGGACGTCTCCTTCAGCCAGAGCGAGTTCCGCCCGGATTACTTTTAGGGACTGCGACAGCCTGAAGCGCGAGAGCTTATCTGCCTTGGTTGCCGCCACCGCTGCGGGGAGCCCGCGAAACTTGAGCCAGTCATACATCTGCAGGTCCATTGCGGCAGGGGGGTGGCGGCTGTCTACCAGCAGCAAAACTCCTTTCAAGTTCGGCCTGGTCTTAAGATAGCTCTCAATCATCTTCCTCCAGCTATCCCTCTCTCCTACCGGTACCCTGGCATATCCGTAGCCAGGCAGATCCACCAGATGAAAGTTGCCGTTAACCAGGAAAAAATTGATCAACCTGGTGCGGCCGGGAGTGTTACTGGTACGCGCCAGGCGCTTCCTGTTGATTAGCTTGTTCAAAAGAGAAGACTTCCCTACATTGGAACGCCCGGCCAGGGCGACTTCAGGAAGTTCCCCGGCCGGGTAGTGAGGCGGTTTGACTGCACTGGTCACAAATTCGGCGCTTGTTATTTTCATGAAGGGATATGGGCGCCTCCCTCGTTCACGACAGACGATCTGTAGGTCGGCGGTTGCGGCACTACGGGGGTAGCATCTGATAAATCGACAGGCTCAAACTCCTTTTCGGTAAGCGCCTCATCCAGAACTTGATCCATATGCTCAACCAGGACAAAATGCATTTTATCCTTGACCTTTTTAGGGATCTCGTCCAGGTCCTTTTTATTATCCTTCGGCATAATAATAGTTTTTATTCCGGCCCGATGGGCGGCCAGCACCTTTTCCTTGATGCCTCCCACGGGTAAAACCCGGCCGCGCAGGGTAATCTCACCGGTCATGGCTACATCATGACGCACCTTGCGCCCGGTAAGGGCCGAAGCTAAGGCGCAAGCCATGGATATGCCGGCCGAAGGGCCGTCCTTAGGTATAGCCCCTTCGGGAATATGGATGTGAATATCCTGCTTGTCATAGTATTCTTCATCAATGCCCAACTCTCCGGCACGGCTGCGGATGTAGCTGTAGCCGGCCTGGGCGGATTCCTTCATTACATCGCCAAGCTTGCCGGTCAAAGTAAGCTTGCCGTTGCCCTTGTAGATGGTTACTTCAATTGCCAGGGTATCGCCGCCCACTTCCGTCCAGGCCAGACCGGTGGCAACACCCACCTGATCGTCCTGTTCGGCCATACCGTAGCGGAAGCGGGGAGTGCCCAGGAACTGGTTAATGTTCAAAGGTGTCACCTGGATCTTCTTGACTTTGTCCGAAACGATCTGCCTGGCAGTCTTGCGGCAAACGGTGGCAATCTGCCTTTCCAGATTGCGCACGCCGGATTCGCGGGTGTACTCGCGGATTACTTTACGGATCGTATTCTCAGTCATCTTCAACATGCTTTTGTCCAGCCCGTGCTCCTTAATCTGCTTGGGCAGCAGGTAGCGCATAGCTATCTGCACTTTTTCCTCCTCAGTGTAACCGGATAGGTAGATAATCTCCATCCGGTCCTGCAGCGGACGGGGAATATTATGCTGGAGATTGGCGGTGGTGATGAACATAACGTTGGACAGGTCAAACGGAGCCTCGATATAGTGGTCGCTGAAGGTGTTGTTCTGCTCGGGGTCGAGCACCTCCAGGAGGGCCGCCGAGGGATCCCCACGAAAATCCATGCTCATCTTATCGATCTCATCAAGCAGGAACACCGGGTTTTTAGAGCCGGCCTGTCTGATGCCCTGAATAATCCTGCCCGGCATAGCCCCGACATAGGTACGGCGGTGACCGCGAATTTCGGCCTCATCACGGACCCCTCCCAGGGACATCCGAATGAATTTGCGCTCCAGGGCCCGGGCAATGGAACGGCCCAAAGAGGTCTTGCCCACACCAGGTGGCCCGACAAAGCAAATGATCGGGCCCTTCATCTTTTTGGCCAGTTTACGGATGGCCAGGTATTCCACAATCCGCTCCTTGACGGTCTTCAATCCGTAATGGTCTTCTTCCAGGATGTTTTCCGCAGACTTGATGTCCAGGCGGTCACGGGTGCTTTTGTTCCAGGGGAGGGCCAACAGCCAGTCCAGGTAATTGCGCACCACGGCAGCCTCAGCAGCCATGGGGGGCATCTTCTCCAACCGTTCTACTTCTTTAATGGCCTTTTCTTCGACTTCTTTGGGGAATTTGGCTTCGGCGATTTTTTCTCTGAGTTCCTCCCCCTCGGCCATGCGTTCGTCCTTTTCACCCAACTCGCGCTGGATGGCTTTCATCTGCTCGCGTAAGTAGTATTCTTTCTGAGTCTTTTCCATCTGCTTGCGCACACGGATGTTAATCTTGCGTTCAAGTTCAACAATTTCCAACTCTTTGGCCACAATGGCGCAGAGCTTCTCCAACCTCTGGATGATGTTAACCGCCTCAAGGATATTCTGCTTATCATCTAAACGTAACGACAGGTGAGAAGCAATAATATCCGCCAACCGTCCCGGTTCCTCCAAATTCACAACTGAGACAACCGTTTCCGGCGGAATCCGTTTGGACAGTTTGACATATTGCTCAAACTGGTAGATCAGGCTGCGCATCAAAGCTTCAATCTCGCTGGTCTTTTGAAACTCCTCGGAATACTGCTCTATTTCCACCTGGAAGTAAGGCTCGTCGGAAATAAAGCGGCGGGCTTTGGCTCTGGCAATACCTTCAACCAGGACCCGGATGGTCCCTCCAGGCAGCTTCAGCAACTGTTTAACCTCGGCAACCGTGCCGATTTTGTAAATATCATCTTCACCGGGGTCATCAGTCTGGGCTTCTTTTTGAGTGGCCAGGAATATGACCCGGTCCTGGATCATGGCTTCCTCAATAGCCTGCACAGACTTCTCACGCCCTACATCGAGGTGAATCACCATATAGGGGAAGACCAGGATACCCCTCAAAGGCAGCAAAGGCAAGATCTTAATTTCGGAATTCAAAGCTGCACCTCCTTTTCCAAAAACCTGTTGCTTTTCCTGTTGCCATACAAAATTTTTTATGCTTTTATTCTATCATAAATGTCAGAAACACGGCTATAGCAATAATTGCATGGGTACACATGAAACCCGGCCTCTTGCCGGGTTTGCTAGGATACTATATTCGTAGAAAATACGCGGTTTTACTTTGTCAGTGGCTGCCCTGCGCCAAAGATTGAGGCGCTTAAGGGGACATCCAGCGGAATTGGAGCTGCCGGTTCCAGCCTTTTCTCCAGCGGCAGCGGATCGGTCAGCGCTACCTTGATTACCTCCTCAAGACGCTCAACCGGTATAACCTGCACATCCGTATATTCCCTGAATATCTCCTGATAATTTTCAGCCGGGATGAGGATCTTTTCAGCCCCGGCCTGACGCGCCGCCTCGACCTTGGCCATCACTCCACCCACCGGTTTCACAAAGCCGCGAATGGATAGCTCGCCCGTCATGGCCACTTTGTTGTCTACCTTGAGTCCCAGGAGGGCGGAATATACAGCCGTGGCAATGGTCACACCCGCTGAAGGTCCGTCAGTGGGGGCGCCGCCAGGAAAATTGACATGAATATCATAGTCGCGGTGATCGACTTCCATAGCGCGGCGAAGCACTGTAAGCACGTTTTCAACTGAACTTCTGCCCATACTCTTGCGCCGTACCGTCCTGCCGCTGTCCCCTATTTCTTCCTCCTCCACCATACCGGTGACAGTTAGTTTACCCTGGCCTTTGCCAACCGGCAAGGCGTTGCACTCTACTTCCAGCAAAGTCCCCATATTGGGCCCGTAAACGGCCAGACCATTGACCAGGCCCACCTGGGGGCACGAAGGTATTTTTTTCTCAGGCCTCGGTGAGTACTGCCCGCTGTTGATGACCCACTCGATATCCGCAGTACGGATTTCTTCGCGACCCTCGGTGATCACGATACCACCCGCGATTTGGACTATATTAACAGCTTCGCGGCCGTTCCTGGCGTATTTTTTAATGACCTCCAGGGACCCTTCCTGCAACGGCAGTTGTATTTTTCGGGCCGCATTGGAGGCTATCCGCTCGATTTCGTCGGGTAGGAGCTGGCGAAAAAATATCTCCAGGCAGCGCGAGCGAATGGCAGGGGCGATGTGCTCAGCTCCCCTGGTGGTGGCTCCCACCATGCGAAAATCAGCCGGCAAACCGTTTTGGAAGATATCGTGGATATGGGTGGGGATATTGGTATCTTCCGAGCTATAATAAGCGCTTTCCATAACTACCTTACGGTCCTCTAAAACTTTTAACAGCTTATTGAGCTGAATTGGATGAAGCTCACCGATTTCATCAATAAATAACATCCCCCCGTGCGCCTTGGTAACGGCACCGGGCTTCGGCTGCGGGATCCCTGCTACGCCCATGGGTCCCGCCCCCTGGTAGATCGGATCGTGCACCGATCCAATCAGCGGGTCCGCAATGCCACGCTCATCAAAGCGCGCGGTAGTCGCATCCAGTTCAACAAATTTGGCGTCCTCTTTAAACGGCGAGAGCGGATTCTTTTTGGCCTCTTCCAACACCAGCCTGGCCGCGGCGGTCTTGCCTACGCCCGGTGGGCCGTAAATGATAACGTGTTGCGGGTTGGGCCCGCAAAGAGCCGCTTTCAAAGATTTTATCCCTTCCCCCTGCCCAATAATTTCACTAAAAGAAGCAGGGCGAGTTTTTTCGGCAAGCGGTTCATTCAAAGAGATCGAACGCATTCTCTGCAGTTTCTCCATCTCTTTGCGTGATTCTTTTTCCACTACGGTCTTGCTGCCTTGCTGCGCTTTAAGCAGGTTCCAGAAATAAAGGCCGATGATCACTGCAAAGAAAACCTGGACAAACGTCAAAATACTTCCAAAACCATAGGAATTTTCTCCCACTTATATCACCTCATCAAAAAAGGGCTTCTAACCCTTAGTATTGCTAAGTTTTGCAAAATTTAATCTGTCCGGCAATAAAAAAAACCAGACATTAATTCCTTTAGAGGAAAATAACGGCTATTTTTTTAGTAAATTTTAGTATATAATGCAAATAGTATGAATATTTTAAGGTAAAGGGAGTGATTATCAAAGGAGCATCCGGTCAACCAACCAGCAATTAAAATTTTTTGGAGGTGCAATCATGGCTGATAACAAAGTCTACGAAATCAAAGAATCCGCCATAGCCGACCCCGGGCCGTTAGGCCTGGCCTGTTTTGCTCTAACCACTTTTTGCCTCAGTATGGTCAACGCCGGCCTGGTTGTCAAAGAGTCTGTAGCCGTGGTCATCGCCTTAGCCCTGGTTTATGGTGGGGCAACTCAAATACTGGCTGGTATGTGGGAGTTCAAGAAAAACAACACTTTCGGCGCGACCGCTTTTTCCTCTTACGGCGCTTTTTGGATTTCTTTGGGTGTATTTGAACTGTTAGGAGCACAAAAGATCTTGGTTATCCCGCCACAGGGTGTCTGGCTGTTCCTACTGGCCTGGACCATCTTCACCTTTTATATGTGGATCGGCAGTTTTGGTACCAATAAAGCTCTCGTGGCCACTTTTACCTTACTACTACTGGCCTTTATATTACTTACTATCGGCGCGGCTGGGAGCGCATCAGCTCATACATTAGCTCATACCATGGGCGGTTATGCGGGTATTCTTACCGCCATTGTCGCCTGGTACACCTCGTTTGCCGGCGTATTAAACAATACTTTCGGGCGAGTTGTGCTTCCGGTAGGCCCCTGCAAGAAGTAGCTCCCCGGGAGAGCAAAAAAAGTTATCAATAACCCCGTCCCCGTGTCAACCCGTAAAAAAATCCTGACTGTTTAAACAGTCAGGATTTTTTAGTGGCCCGGCTTTCCATCCAGCCCGGCTTTCTCCCGGCTAGGCTGTTTCTTCCTTCTTTTTCTTACGGTCAATGGCAATAATGCGGGGAGGCTCCTTCTTTTGAATGGTCTCCCTCGTCACAATACACTTGGCGATATCGGTGCGGGAAGGTATATCATACATCACATCCAGCATAACCTCTTCAATAATTGAGCGCAGGCCGCGCGCTCCGGTATTGCGCTTGAGCGCCTCCTCGGCCACCGCTGTTAGCGCATCCTGGGCAAATTCCAAGGCAACCCCGTCGAGATCAAACAACTTCTCATACTGTTTCACCAGCGCGTTGCGCGGCTCGGTGAGAATGCGGATTAACGCATTCTCGTCCAGTACGTCGAGGGTTACGATAATAGGCAAACGGCCGACAAACTCAGGAATCAGTCCGTATTTCAAGAGGTCCTCGGGTAGAATTTTGCTTAATATTTCCCCGATCTTCTGCTCTTTCCTGGGCTTGATATCAGCTCCAAACCCCATTGATTTTTTACCTGTGCGGTTCTGAATAATCTTATCGACTCCATCGAAAGCGCCGCCACAGATGAACAGGATGTTGGTGGTATCCAGCTGGATGAACTCCTGGTGAGGGTGCTTGCGACCACCCTGAGGCGGGACACTGGCGACAGTACCCTCAAGTATTTTCAACAGCGCCTGCTGTACACCCTCACCGGAAACATCCCTGGTAATGGAGGGATTTTCCGATTTACGGGCTATTTTATCTATCTCATCGATGTAAACAATGCCCTTTTCCGCCTTCTCCACGTCATAATCCGCTGCCTGGATCAGTTTGAGCAGGATGTTTTCAACATCCTCACCAACATAGCCGGCCTCGGTAAGAGATGTGGCATCGGCAATGGCAAAGGGAACGTTCAAAAGGCGAGCCAGAGTTTGCGCCAACAGGGTTTTACCGCTGCCGGTAGGCCCAAGCATAACAATATTGCTCTTCTGAAGCTCAACATCATCGATTTTGCCGCCCAAGTTGATTCTCTTATAGTGGTTGTAGACAGCAACCGCCAGAGATTTCTTGGCGCTTTCCTGGCCGATGACATACTGGTCGAGTATTTCTTTGATCTCTTTTGGCTTTGGTATGTCACCTAGTTCCAGGCCCATGTCCTCACTGAGTTCTTCTTCAATAATCTCATTGCATAGTTCGATGCACTCATCACAGATGTAAACGCCGGGACCGGCAACCAGCTTCTTGACCTGATCCTGCAGCTTACCGCAAAAGGAGCATTTCAATTGTCCTTTGTCACCGAACATATTACCACCTCTTTTACCTTTGCTTGCTGCCATCAAACACCTCATCAATTAAACCGTATTCTTTGGCCTCCTGAGCGGACATAAAGAAGTCCCGCTCGGTATCATGTGCTATCTTTTCAATGGGTTGACCTGTGTGATTGGCCAGGATTCCGTTCAGGAACTCCCTCATCCGCAGGATTTCCCTGGCATGGATATCAATATCCGTTGCCTGGCCCTGGACACCGCCAGCCGGCTGGTGAATCAAAATTCTGGCGTAAGGGAGGGCATATCTTTTCCCTTTCGCCCCTGCAGCAAGGAGCAGCGAACCCATGCTGGCCGCCTGGCCGAGGCAGATGGTGGACACATCAGGCCGCACGTACTGCATGGTGTCGTAAATTGCCATCCCTGCGGTGACAACACCACCGGGAGAGTTAATATAAAAATGGATGTCCTTTTCCGGGTCCTCTGCTTCCAGGAAAAGCAGTTGGGCGATAATCAGGTTGGCGACATTGTCATCAACAGGTCCGCCAAGAAATACGATACGGTCTTTTAAAAGCCTGGAGAAAATATCATAAGACCGTTCACCCCGATTGGTCTGCTCTACAACTATTGGAACAAGGTTCAATTTATTCAAGCCTCCTACCGCGAATTAAACGCTTCTAAATTATTAATATTACTATTCCTCAGTCTGTTCTTTGGTGTCCTCATCTGTAGTCGGTTCTTTAGCGTCCTCTATAGCCTGTTCTTTCGTGTCCTCGACCATGAAAGTGGAGACGTCTACAATTTGAGCATTGTCCACTAGTAATTGTACAGTCTTTTCCATGACCAGGCTTTCAGTTATAAATCCTAATTGCCTTTCTTTTTTCAACGCATTGTAGAATTCTTCCGGGTCCTGCTGGTAATGGGCAGCTACCTTGGCGCTTTCCGCTTTTATTTCTTCTTCACCGGCAATGATTCCCTCGTTTTTGGCAATCGCCTCCAAAACCAGATTGGTCCTTACTCTCCTCTCAGCCTCGGGCCGCAGCTGCTCACGCAGTTCCGGCATGGAACTGTTGGTGTACTCAAGGTAGGTTTCGAGATTAATACCTTGACCGGAAAGGCGATTGTTCATGCCGCGAATCGTTTCTTCAAGCTGGCTATTAATCATGCCCTCGGGGGCTTCCACTTCGGCGTTGCCGACCGCCAGGTCAATCAGGTCCTGCCTGAACTGGTATTCGGCCTTGCTCTCGGCAGTCTGCTTTAATTTATTCCTGGTGTCAGCCCTTAATTCCTCCAGGGTGTCAAACTCACTGACATCCTTGGCAAACTCATCATCCATAGCCAATAGTTCTTTACGCTTGATGCCATTAACGGTAACCTCAAAAGTAGCCTCTTTGCCCGCTAATTCCTCAGACTGATAGTTTTCCGGGAAGGTTACATTGATTACCTTATTTTCACCAATGGACATACCGATCATCTGGTCCTCAAACCCTGGAATGAAAGAACCTGACCCGATGGTCAAAGGATAGTTTTTGCCTTCCCCTCCTTGAAAAGGTTCCCCGTCAACTTTACCCAGAAAATCTAATTCAACCTGGTCACCGTCTTCAACAGTACCTTCTTCTATAGTCAGCAACTTGGCATGTCTATTGCGAAGGCGCTCCAGCTCAGCATCTACATCTCTTTCCTGGATCTCAGTTACAGATTTGGCTAACTGGAGCCCTTTGTACTGTCCCAGTATAACTTCCGGCTTCACCTCAACCGTAGCTTTTAACAGCACCGGTTTCCCATCTTCTGCCTGAACAATTTCCATCTTGGGCTGGTCGATCGGCTCAATCCCGGTATCCTCAACCGCTTTAAAGTAAACCTCCGGGACCAGAGACTCCATAGCCTCCTCGTAAAGGGCTTCTTTACCTACAAAACGCTCAAAGATGGGTCGCGGTGTTTTGCCTTTCCGGAAGCCCGGAATGTTTACTTTTTTCACCATCTTGCGGTAAGCTTTATCCAGAGCCTGGGAGACTTCTTCAACGTCTACCTCTATTTCCATTGCTACAGTGTTTTTTTCGATCCTTTCCGCGTTAGCCTTCATATATGCTCCCCCTTAAATTGTGTAATTATAGACCCTGTATGCAATAAGAACAAAAGAATCCTTTGCCTGGTAGCATATACCATTACAGTATATGCCATTAATTGCAATTGTTATATTGTAACCAATTTTAATCATTTATTCTCCGGCTAAAGGCTGTTTTCCTCCCATTCAAACTAAAAATACCAAGGCCTATAGCCCTGGCTACCCAAATTGCCATATAAGGTTGGGCTTCCCAACCGCAACCCGAGCAAGCGTTGCAGCGGCATACCTGATATGTTATCATTTATTATAACTGCCCAGGAATTAATTATCAATATAAACCCAAGCTTTAAAGGCAAAAAAATAACAGAGCGTACATTGTTACAGAGCTATAACCAATGAGGCCCTAATCCTGTCAATGTTCTATGAAAATGT
>DNIT01000182.1 GCA_003489345.1 Pelotomaculum sp.
CCCGCGCGGTAATCGGCCCTGTCATATAGAATTTATGTTCGCGGATATGGCAGGGCTTTTATATTTAAGGAGGCGGTTTTATGTTAAAGGAATCCGTAACAATTGAGGATGCAATTGAGTTGTTGAATGACGCGTTCAGCAAAGATCCTGATGCCATGCACGAGTTGGTTACAACAAGGTTTTCCTGCAATGAGGTATTGGCCGATCATCAAACTATCCAGGTATGGTCCAATAAAGAGAAGAACGACTTTAAGGTCGGTATAATAGGCCTTTTGAACGGCATTTTCGGAACAGCAGATGATGGATGGGGAGCCATAGCCAGTGATTTTGATGTTGTCTGTCCTAATGGACATGAGTTACCCGAGAAATCTAGAATGGGCGATCAATGCGTGGAATGCGGAGATCATGTAGTGATGAAACTGATTGGCTTTAAGCGCATTCGGTAAGGAGGGGCTAACACTGAAACAGATCACGAAAGCAGAATACCTCTACTACCAGTCAAAAGGCGTTTGGGTAAAGCGCACAAAGAACCGGTTCTGGCTTATGGGTGTGCGATAATATGCAGGTTCTAATTTGTGGTGATAGGAATTGGGCGCGCGTAGATGTTATCAGGGCTTACGTTGAAACGCTTCTCCGAGACACTATCATCATCGAAGGTAACGCAAGGGGTGCGGACAAAATTGCGGGGGCAGTGGCTAAAGAATTAGGGATGCGTGTTAGGGTTTTCCCCGCCGAGTGGGATAGGTATGGCAAAGGTGCCGGGCCAATTAGAAATAAGCAAATGTTGGACGAGAAGCCTGATTTAGTAGTTGCATTCCATGATGATATTGAGCATTCAATTGGAACCAAAAACTGTATTACGCAAGCCAAGAAAATGGGGATACCTTTTGAAGTTAGAACATCTATGGAATATGATGAATCCCAATACCTAGCCGACGAAAGAGTAGGCCTGAAGGAGGGATAAGATTGAGCAAAAACACAGACAGAATCGCGAAAGCGTTAAAAGCCAAGGGTTGGGAAGCAGAAGAAATTGAATGGACTCCTATAGAAAGGGCAATGGAGATGTGCGGTCCTGGTGGCGGATGGTCGGTGATGATCCGCGATGAAAATGGCCAGCTCGGGAACAGTTATCACATATTGGAATACAACATTAGAGCTGTTTTGGAGAAGATTGAACTCATGCCTATAAATAATGCTCTCCATACCTAGCACTTTCCCGGGTAAAAATGCAAAGTATAGTTAGCAAACTTCCGGTCTATGGCCGGATTTTTTAATTAAGGAGGCTATGAGATGGATGAATTTAATATGACGATTGACGAAATGATCAGCACTCTGGATGGTGCCTGCGGGAGGCTTTTGGTTGCGGCTATGAAAGATTCGACTGTCCGTGAGGCTATGGAGATGGTGACAAAGGTATCTATTGCCCTCGGCGAGATGGGCGAAGAGGAGGATTTATGAGCAGTGAAAAAGATACCTTAGAACACCGCGAAAAGGTAATCGGCATAGCAAAGCTTATTATGGGACAGTTGGTTGAAAGCGTAATGAAACACGACGAATCCAAGATTCAGGAACCGGAGTTAAGTATTTTTGACGAATATACTCCCAAGTTGAAAAACACCACCTATGGGTCTGATGAATATAAGGCTTATTTAAAAGAAATGGCCAAAGCATTGGAGCATCATTACCAAGCAAACCGGCATCACCCGGAGCATTTCGAGAACGGAATACGGGGCATGAACCTGGTGGACTTAGTAGAAATGTTTTGCGATTGGTGGGCCGCAAGCATGAGGCATAATGATGGCGATATTCGCAGAAGTATTGAGATTAACCAAGACAGATTTGGGTACTCAGATGATTTGAAAGCAGTTTTAATGAATACTGTAAGCCTATTTAATATGTAAACCTGGGGAGGTGTTCGCCATGTCAGAGGGACGAAAACGCTCCTTAGCATCGCTGGTATTTTGGCCTTTGATGGCATGGTGTTATCTCTGCTTTGGTGTTTGGTCCGAAAGGTAAGGAGGTTTTGACATGTGTAAAAACTGTCCTGCGAGTGATAGTTGCCCAGGGATGCTAACTCCCTGTCCGTATGGTGTAAGGTGGTGGCCCCTCTCTCCGGAGAGGCAATAAACGTCAAAAACGGGCGGTTAAGAGCCAACGGGCATGGGTTCATTTCCTCCGGCTCATGTCCGGCCCGTTTTAATATTTAGGTCTTTGTGGGTTAGGTCCAGGCTAGGTTTAAGGCCTGATTTTTTGACGGCCACAAACTTGATTGTCAGGGGCGGGAGACAGGTCTGGATGGGTATTGGAGGCGGTTACTATGGCAACAACAAAGGTTTTGACGTACACCCTGCCGGAAGTATGCGAGATGTTGGGTATAGACCACGAGCAGGGCAAGCGTCTGATTAAAACCAATAAATTCCCTTTCCCTGTCATTCAGGTGGGTTCAGGCCATAGCGAAAAGAGCATGAGGTATCTCATAGCCCGGAAAGCGGTAGACGATTTCATGTTCGAAGGCAAGAACACTCATTTGACGGAAGCCAAGAACCAGAATTTAGGCAGACCCCGCAGATGG
>DNIT01000098.1:0-2278 GCA_003489345.1 Pelotomaculum sp.
ACCTTGCCTGGTCGCATCTGCGAATAAATTCGCGCCCACATTTAGTCGGATGACAAGCATTGTTTTATTTTAATCAAGTCACGGCGTTTTTAAACAGGATACGGGCTTTCTGCTATGCGTGGTTTAAGATAGCCTTCTTGATGGTCAAAGTTTCTCCTTCCAGATCAAGCAGTACACGATCTCCGCGTTTGAAGGTGCCTTGAAGCAGTTCCTCGGAGAGCCGGTCCTCAACCAGGCGCAGGATGGCACGCCTGAGCGGCCTGGCCCCGTAATTCTCATCGTATCCTTCTTTGGCAAGCAGATCCTTGACGGGTTCGGTGACTTCGATTTCGATTTCGTTTTCTTTCATTCTGGCTGCGACTTCTTTCAGCATCAGGCTGACGATCTCCCGGATTTGTTCCTGTGAAAGAGCATGGAACACAATGATTTCATCAATCCTGTTTAAGAATTCAGGTCTGAAGGTCCGCCGCAGTTCCTCGTTAACTTTCCTTTTCATGCCTTCGTATTTGTCTTCGGCTTCCTTACCGGTCTTAAAGCCCAGCGTGGCTTCCCGCTTAATGGTATGCACGCCCACGTTGGAGGTCATAATAATCACCGTGTTGCGGAAATCGATGGTGCGCCCCTTGGCGTCGGTGAGCCTGCCGTCCTCCATCACCTGCAGCAGGATGTTAAACACATCGGGATGGGCCTTTTCAATTTCATCCAGCAGCACCACCGTGTAGGGCCGCCGCCTGATTGCCTCGGTAAGCTGGCCGGCCTCGTCGTACCCCACATAGCCGGGAGGCGCCCCAACCAGGCGAGATACAGAGAATTTTTCCATATACTCGGACATATCAAGCCTGACCATGGCGTCCTCGCTGCCAAAGAGCACTTCGGCCACGGCCTTGGCCAGCTCGGTCTTGCCGACACCGGTCGGCCCGAGGAAAATGAAGGAACCGATAGGCCGTTTGGGATCTTTCAAGCCGGCCCGGGCACGCCTTACGGCCCGTGATATGGCACGGATCGCCTCGTCCTGACCCACCACCCGCTGGTGCAGGACTTCTTCCATTTTCATCAACCGCTCGGACTCGGCCTCCCCGATCTTTTTCACCGGAACGCCGGTCCAACTGGAGGTGATATGGGCAATGTCGTCCTCGTCCACAACGAGGTCAACCCCGATCTTTTGCTGCTTCCAGGATTCCCTGAGGCTGTTCAGTGAGGTCCGCAGCTTTTGCTCCTGATCGCGGAATTCCGCGGCTTTTTCAAATTCCTGGCTATTAACGGCGGCTTCTTTTTCTTTTTGCAAAACCTCCAGCCTTTTTTCCATTTCCTTTAATTCAGGCGGGGCGACAAAAGCCTTCAGCCTGACCCGCGAGCCGGCTTCGTCCAAAAGGTCGATGGCCTTGTCAGGGAGGAAGCGGTCGGTGATATAACGGCTGGATAGCTTCGCGGCTGCCTCCAAAGCCGCATCCGTAAATCTAACCCGGTGGTGCGCCTCATACTTGTCCCTTAAACCTCTTAAGATCTGGATGGTCTCATCCACCGAAGGCTCCGCCACGGTAATGGGCTGGAAGCGGCGCTCGAGGGCCGCATCTTTTTCTATATGCTTGCGGTACTCGTCCAAAGTGGTGGCGCCGATGCACTGCAGCTCCCCCCTGGCCAAAGCCGGTTTTAAAATATTGGCGGCGTCGATGGCCCCTTCCGCCGCGCCCGCTCCGACCAGCGTGTGGAGCTCATCGATAAACATGATAATATTGCCGTGGGTGCGAATTTCCTCGATTATTTTTTTCAGCCGTTCTTCAAACTCTCCGCGGTACTTGGTGCCTGCCACCAGTGTGCCCATATCCAGGGTAACCACTCTCTTGTTGGCCAATGTCTCCGGAACATTGCCCGCCTTAATGCTCTGGGCCAGCCCCTCTGCAATGGCGGTCTTGCCGACCCCGGGCTCGCCGATCAAAACCGGGTTGTTTTTGGTGCGCCTGCTTAAAACCTGAATAACCCGCTCGATTTCCTTTTCCCGTCCTACGACCGGGTCAAGTTTATCCTCCCTGGCCATAACGGTCAGGTCCCTGCCGTACTGATCGAGGGTGGGTGTGGCGCTGCTGCCGCCGGTACCCGGAGCTGCCTGCCCCTCAGCAGGAATCTGGCCGCCCTGCAGGTGGGCCAGGGCTGCCCTGACCTTACGGTAATCGACTCCGTAGGCGCCTAAAATTTGGGCGGCCACACCCTCTCCTTCCCGGATCAGCCCGAGCAGCAGGTGCTCCGGCCCAACATAGCTGTGGCCCATCCGGTGCGCCTC
>DNIT01000098.1:2391-15790 GCA_003489345.1 Pelotomaculum sp.
TCCGGGGGAGGATCGACCATCTGGCTTGCCGCAAGCCGGATCCGTTCCGGATCGAGACCTACCGCGCCCAGGACCCTGGCAGCGAGGCTCTCACCCTCCAGGAGCAGTCCGAGCAGCAGGTGTTCCGTCCCAACGTATGGGCATGTGGTTTTTACAGCCTCTTCCTTGGCCAACAGCAATACTTTATTTGCCCGCTCCGTGAATCTCTCTTTCATATTGCACCTCCTAAATCACATCACTGGGGTAAATTTTCGAATTCCTTGCGCACCAGCGCCGCTCTGAAAGCATATCTTTGCTGCGCCGGCAGCTCTTTTCCGTTAATCTTGTATAAAAAAGCCGGTCTTATTTTGATCATGAGCTCGTTTAATTTGCTGGGATTGATCCCTGTAATAATATTTAAGTCAACGCCCAGGCGCAGGTCGGAAATCAGCCGCATGGCTTCTTCCGAGGTAAGAATCCTGGCGTACCGCAAGGTCCCGTAGGCGCGATAAACGCGATCCTCGACGGCCTCCCGGCGCTGCTGGTACAGGGCGATACGGGCGGCATGCTCCTGGGACAGGATGTGCCGGGTGCTGACCAGGAGGTTGTTGCAGATTTCTTCTTCCGACTGGCCCAAAGTAATCTGGTTGGAAACCTGAAACAGGTTCCCCTGGGCTTCTGTTCCCTCGCCATAAAGTCCCCGTACGGTAAGTCCCAGTTTGCTGATGGCGCTAAGCACCACACCCAGCTGTTTGGTAAGTTTGAGACCCGGCAGGTGCAACATAATGGAAGCTCTCATTCCGGTACCTACATTGGTAGGGCAGGTGGTCAGGTAGCCCAATTTTTCTGAAAAAGCATAGTCAAGCGTTTTCTCCAAACCGTCGTCGACCTTGTCAATAATTTCCCAGGCCTCTTTCAGCTGCAGGCCGGGCAAGAGGCACTGGAGCCGCAGGTGGTCTTCTTCATTGAGCATGATGCTGACCACTTCATCATCACGCAGTACAATCGCTTTGGATTGGTAATTGTTAGTGAATTCCGGGCTGATTAAATGCTTATCTACTAGTATTTGCCTTTCAACCGGGGATAATTCGCCCAACATGCTTAATTCAAGGGAGCCGAGCAGATGCTTGGCCTCGTCGTTGGCAATAGCCAGCCTGACCGCGTGAATAACCTCTTCCGCCCGGGTCTGGTCGAGGAGATGAGGAAAAGGTATGCCGGCAAGATTACGGGCTACTCTAACCCGGCTGCTGATAACGATGTTTGACCCTTGCCCCTCGGCGTCCATCCAGGCGCTATGGGCGTTGTTTACTGTTTGCTTGATCGGCATCAAGCCTCACCTCCTTCTTCGAGTTTCTTTTCCAACTGACGGATGGCGTCGCGGAGATCGGCAGCCTGTTCAAATTCTTCACGGCTGACAACCTCCCGCAACTGCTCTTTGAGACTTTCAATAGCTTTTAATACTTTGGCGCGTCCTCCGGTACGTTCCGGCACCTTGCCGGTATGCCGGATATTGCCGTGAATCCTTCGTAGGAGCGGCTGGAGCCTATCCTCGAAATGGGAATAGCAGCTGCCGCAACCCAAGAAGCCCTGCTGGACAAATTGTCCTTCGGACATGCCGCATTGACCGCACTTTTCGCCGGCTTCCATCACCTGATTGTTGCCGGCCCCGCCAAGTTCATGCAAAAAACCGGCTAAAAAATTATTCAGGTTCAGTTGAGGAGCAAAGCCAAAACCCTGGGGTTGGACCTCTCCGGCGCAGGCCTGGCAGACATGGGTTTCTTTCTTGTTCCCGTTGATGATCTCGGTGATGTGTACCGTTGCCGGCCGCTGTCCGCAGCGCTCGCACAACATAGTTCAAAACCTCCTCAATACAGGCTCTAATCTTTTAAAACCGCTGTTATCATCGCTTTGAGTATTGCCGCACGCAGTTGTTCCTGGACTTGCGCCTCCAGGAGCTGCGGGTAGCGACCAACTGCCGCCTGCATAATCCTGGCCTCCCGCAGCGAGATCAGTTCTTCTTCGACAAGACGGCCAAGCAGTCCCTCAGCTTCATTCTGGGAAATGGCGTCCCGGATTAAATCACATATATCTAGGACCAAATCCACTTTTTGATCCAGAGGTATTTTCACAATCCTGATATACCCGCCGCCGCCCCGCCGGCTTTCTACGAGGTAACCGTGACCGGCTGAAAACCGGGTGGTTAACACATAATTAATCTGGGAAGGAACACAACTGAAACGTATGGCCAGTTGGCTCCTCTGGACCTCAACAAAATCTTTAGGGCTATTTGAAATCAGGCCCTTGAGATACTGCTCGATCAGGTCGGAAATATTGGACATACCCGAAACCACCCCCAAAATAAGCTACTGCATTGACCTTAACTGACTTTAACCTTATTATAATAAAAATTTTCTCTATTTGGAATACCTTTTATCTATTTTTACCGCTTATCTGTACCCTAAACATGAAAAAAGGAATACTTCGCCAAATAAAAAAGCTGTCAGCACCCCCCTTCCTCCTGTCACCTCCTGAAAAAAGAAAAACCGTGCATACAGCACGGTCGTGATTTTAATATGGCTCCCCGAGTAGGATTCGAACCTACAACCTACCGGTTAACAGCCGGTTGCTCTACCGTTGAGCTATCGAGGAACGAAACGGCAGGGTATGGTTTCCACGCACATTAATATACTACGATCTTAGACTGAAGTCAAGCGCCATGCCGCTGCAGCAGCTAAAAAGAAGTGCCCGGTCAAACGCTATTATCCTTCCCGGATTTAAAAATAAAATTCCCTACCGGTCTTAATAACCGTATGTGAGAATTCCGTTCGCACAGAGCCCTGAAAGAAATGGGTGTATAGAACCCTTTGAACTGCTGCTAAAATAATTTTTAACACAAAGATTTTGAAACCCATAAGTTCTTTTTTACATACGCATTGACCAAGTTACTCCTAATTCACTTAATTTGGCTTGCGATGTTTTCAAATGCTTCGGATGAAACCTTAAGTTTGTCAGGAGCTACTCTGCCAAACACTATTACCCAAGCAGCCCAAGCCTATCCAATACCACCGCAAGCATCTCACGGGTGACATTCCCCTGCGGCTCCGTACCGTCCATTATACCTTTCAGTGTTGCCTTATTCCACGATTTACTCGCCCAGGGGCTGACCGGAGCATACTGCGGCCCTCTAATATCATTTAACATGGTGTCACTTGCATGCTGCCAGCTCCAGAAACTGATTCCCGGTACTCCCAGTTCACCTGCTATTTTTATGAAACGCGTAATTTCCCCAAACTTTATATCCCCATAGCTCTGGCCAACAGGCGCCATTTGGAGTCCAAATTGACTGTACTGCTGCACGCACTCCTTTAAAGCGTCTTCCGGCGCCATTCTAAAATCGCCCCAATAGACCTGCGGCAATGCCACGTTACAAAAAGCAGAAAACCGTTTATAGGGAAATTGAGCATGGTATGCCGGGAGGGCAAAGGAGCTGTAACCCAGTTTCACATTCTTAAGTATTGATGAGAAAGCGATCTCACTGGATAATGAAGCTGCTTTCTTCTCACCATTCCGGTTCTCATATTCTATTTCCGCATCGATAACCAGCCAGTCGGCCCCGCCCTTGACTGCCCTTTCCATACATTGTATCTCACCGGAAATATTGTTGCCATAACTGTAGCCCCATGCGCCGACAACTAACCCGGCATTTTTGGCGGCGCCGGCAATCCGGTTCAATTGCTCCCAATATCTTTGGCCGTCCCATGCTTTGACAAGCAAACCCGTTAAACCCAAGTTCACCGCCCTGGTGACAATATCGCCGACAGCCCCATTTTCGGCTCTTTCCAATTCCCATATCCACATCTGTTTACCTACCCAAGGATCCATTTCCACCACTCCTTTTTTCCCGGCAATACTATTTGGTTATAAATACCATATGCATTAGAATAATCCTTGTGTATACCCTCGAAAAAACAAAAACCCCATGGAGTTTACCGTGAGATCTTTTAAAAAAATAATCTGGCGGCATCGTACTCTCCCGGGGCCGACGCCCAAGTACCATCGATGCTGAGGGGCAAAACTTACGTGTTCGGGATGGGAACGGATGTACTCCCTCCGATATTGTCACCAGAAACCCTTGTCTTGTCATGAGTCAAGAGATGTGACATTAACCATATTTAAGCGATAACCACAATAGAATCAACAAGTTCTTGGCTAGTTAACTCTTTTTTTGTTTCAGTTAATACAATTGACAATCTTTTATAGCTATCTTTTAATAATGCAATAAACTTCTGCTCCACTTTAGAAATAGTATGCTGTTTGGAATATACTAAACCATAAGAGATGGCCATTCTAGAATCATTTATTGGGATAGGCACAATCTCACCAGATATTACATAATAATCATACAATGTTGCAAGTTTAGGCAAAAATCCTATTGCTTTTCCCTGGTAAACCATTTTTCTTAGATTATCATTACCTAATTTATCAATGGAGCCCAGAGAGGAAATAATCATAGATTCAACAATTTCACTGCTATCGGTTAAATAGGCAACTTTATCATATGGTATTTCCGATAAGGCAATAGATTTTTTCTTTACAAAAGGACTGTCCTTATGGGTATACATCACTAGCTGATCAGTAAATAATGTCTCACAATTTACGGATTTTTTAAAGACGTTATCTGTAATCACAAGAATTCCAAAATCGGCAGTACCACACAAAATGGAATTCAAGACTTCCAAATCATTCGAAACTTCTTTTAAGCTAAAATTCACATTAGGGTAATTGTTTTTAAAATATTCAAAAACATCAAACAACAAAGGAATAATAACAACTTGAGTGGCAGAAATAATCACATTACCGCTTAGTGTGGACGAATTTGATTTAGCGTAAGCCTCTATTTCATCAACAATATCAATAATCTTAATAATATTATTAATAACATATTTTCCAGTAGGCGTAGGATACACCCCTTTATTTGTACGTTTCAACAGGGTTACGCCCAACTCTTTTTCTAATTTACTAATGCTTAAACTCAATGCAGATTGAGAGATAAATGATCGTTCAGCCGCTACTGTTATAGATTTTGCCTTATATGCTTCAACTAAATGGTAAAGCTGTTCTAACCTCATAACATATTTACCTCCAGGAAGCAAAATAATAACTAGTTATCAGGGAAGCATAATAAACCAAAATAATTTAAAGAACTATTAAAGTACTATTTCAGAATTTTAATTAACCTTAGTTAATTATGATAAAGGAAGGCTCACCTATGTTTTAGAAATCAACAGAATTCTACTATTTAGAGATCATCCTTATTAAAGCTCATCCTTAATATTGGGGATTACCCATTTGATAGGAAATTTGTTCAACCGCCATGCGTAATATATTCAAATAACTATCCAGTTCCCCAAGCTGTATTCTATCAAGAATCGTGGAAATACTCAGGGCCGCCAGCGGTTGGCCGGAAATATCAAAAATAGGGACCGCTACCGAAGCACAGCCCGGCATCCTCTCCTCAACACTGACAGCATAACCGCATTCTTTGACCTTTTCCATACCCCGTAAGAGCTCCGGCACCTCCTCGTTAGTAATTTCGCCTTTGTCCAAGTATTTCTCAATTATATTCATTAATTCCGATCTGCTTAACTTTGCCGCAATTACCTTACCTACGGCACCTTTCAATAACGGTCCACGGTTCCCAATTTTGATGTTGTTGGAAATCGGGTATTTTCCCTCAATCCTATAGACACATATCCGTTCGGTACCACAAATAACATTGATAGAAACCGTTTCTTTAGTTTGCTCTGAAATATCCCGCATAATAGGTATGGCGACATCCAGCAAGTCCTTTTGCCCAAGACCTTTAAACCCTAATGACAACAACTTCGGAGTCAAAACATAACCGCGGCCCGGCCACAAGGTAACAATCTCTTCTTCTGCCAGAATAGCTAAAATTCGATGCACAGTGCTTTTGGGAATTCCCGTTTGTTTGCTTAAAGCATTTATCGTATTGTTTTCCTGGTTTTGAGCCATACTCGATAAAATTTTAAAAGCTTTATGAATCAAATAGAACACCGTCCTTATCCCGTGAAATAGGATATATATCCCGCGTGATTGGATTTCGACTCAATTATAACACAAGATTCTTGTTTACAAAAGAGAAGAGTTAACAATTACCTAACTTCTTTTCATATTTTTCGACATATTTTGATTTTCTAATTTTTATTGCAAAGCCTCCAATTAAGATTGGTATTCTGGATTTCGTCATGTCATGGTGACCCGTCCGGCTGAAACAGCCTCAAATTGGGTTCGTATCCCTCGGGTCAAGCGTTTGCCCCGAGCTTCCTTCAGATTCCGTCTCGCGACGGACACCCTTGCCTCTGGCTAACGGTAGGCGCTCGCCAGCCCCCGTTCGGGACTTTCACCTATAGATGGCACCCATGCTGGGCGTACATGTGTAATAAAGCCCTCTATGCATAGAGGGCTTTATTGCCTGACAGAATTTTTAACATGGAGCACAACACCTGCAAATATCAGACGCCTCCCTAGACCCCCTTAGGCGTACTGCCTTCCGGCAGCTCTGCAAACGAAGCCGTTACCTTTTTGGGATCATACATTTTTTCGTAAATAAAAAATGCCGTTATAACTCCAACTATGCCATATGCCACTCCCAAAAGCGCTATTCCAGCGCCAACTGAATGCTGCGTGGCTATTGCGCCTATAAATATAGGTGAAATGAACGAGCCTATCCTTCCTAAGTTAAAAGAAGTGCCTACGGCGGTGCCGCGAACGTTCGTCGGGAAGCTTTCAGCCATATAAGTTGCTTGTATTCCAGTAGGTATGCCATAAAACAGGCCAAAGATCATCAACAAATAGGCAACACTATCCGGTGTCGCATATTTTACTAAAAAAGGCATAATCAGCGCTGTACTGAAAACGCCAAAAGTAAACATGGCCCTGCGCCCAAATTTATCTGCCAGCAAGCCTGATATAACCTTCCCCAGTATCATTGCCGTGTAGGTCCCGGCAATATAAAATCCCATAGATTTAAGATCAACGCCTAAATCTTTAACGATATAACTGGGCAGCCACGTAGCTGCGCCGTAGTATCCAAATAGATAAATCACACAGGCTGCAGCCCAAAGTAAGAATGTCCTTCGAATTTTTTTGTCAGACCAAATGATGGCAAATTCGTTTTCCTTTTTTACCTCTTTTATTTTGCGGGATTCAAGCCAACTCGGCGAATCTGTTAAGTAGCGCAACATCCAAAATGATGCAAGTCCCGGCAGTGCGGCAGCCATAAACATCGGCCGCCAACCATAGTCAGGTAAAATATGTGCGGATAATATTGCAGCGACAACATAGCCTACCGACCAGCCCGCTTGTAAGGTGGCAAGTATAGTGGTGCGTCTTTCTGTGGAAACGAATTCAGCGGCAAGCATATTGCCAACAACATATACCGCTCCAAGGCCGAAACCTGAAATACAGCGCATTACAATAAATTGCCAATACGAATTGGTAAAGGCAAGAACTAAGGTGCAAAACGAAAATAAAAACAAGGCTCCTGCCAGTACTTTAACTCTTCCAATGCGGTCAGACATCCAGCCGGCTAATATTCCCCCCGCTCCCATACCTACCAAAGTCCAGGTGGCAAGAGATCCTGCCATAACTTTGCTGAGATGCAAGTCTTGCATAAGTGACGGCAAAGACACTGAAAGTATCTGGAGATCCATACCATCAGCGACCAGAGCGACAAATACACCGATGAAAGTCATTGCTGCCTTTCTCTTATTGCTATTGGCCATAGTTTGCATAATTCTTCCCCCCAAAATAATCTGCTATTCCAAAAAACGAAAGCATGTATAGGTCAAGGTTGGAAGATAGAAACTTTTTCTTTAGAATTCAAAAAAGGTTGCCAGGTGCCGTCTTGATTTAACCAAGAGGTCAAGCCTACACTGAATAGTGCCTGACCTCTTTTAAACGTTATTAAAAACGCAGATACGCTTTATATAATTTGTTTAAAGCCCAAATTGCTGGAGACGCTCCGGCGGAATATCAAATACGTCATCGACAACCCGGTTCTTTTCTTTGTAAAAGAATTCCGGTATTTTGTTATCCTCCGGCCGCCAGCCTGCGGCGGTATTAAACGCCCGCTCCAGCCTAAAGGTATCGGTTCCAAGTGCCAGTACTCTCGATACCTCGGGCTCGCCTCCATACACGGAAGCATACATTTGTACAAAAACATCCATCTGGGCCAGTAAAGGCGCAAAGGCAAACCCACAGATCACACTATCCCGTATACCCATCTTGTGTTGCGCATCCAGGGACATCTCGGCAACATTTTCTACAGGAAAAGCCTCCCGTCTATCTGTACTCCTGATATAGCCCGCCGTATGGTCCGCGCCCATGGTACAGGTAGCATAGGTTGTGCCCGTGCCCCTTTGGGCTCTGGGATCATAACCTGACATCGCCTGGTTTTTGCAGGTCGGTATGCGGCGCCAATTAAGGTGCCGGCCTGTCGCCTCGCATCCATCTCCAAGTATTCTTCCAAAATCCGTTCCCTTTACAATCTCCTGGAAAAGCCCCATCATAGCGTCAACATCACCCCATTTGATCACACCCGCGTCCATACACACACCAAACGCCGCACCGGTATCAATCGTATCAAGGCCGATATCATCGCAGGCTCTGTCCATTTTTGCGATAGTTTCAAGGTTGTCCACATCACAGTTAGGCCCAAATAGAGCAATCGTTTCATACTCCAGGCCGCCTGTAACATACTTTCCATCTGTATCGTTGATTATATTTGAACAGCGCACCAGACATCCCGGCTGGCACGCGTGCTTATTCTTACCCTGTTTGGTAATCAGGTCCATAAATGCGCTTGAGCCGATTTTTTCCGCATTCTCAAACTTCTCGCCCGAAAAATTACGTACAGGCATCGCTCCATTTCGCGAGGTATTATCTACAATCGAAGCTGTACCGACTATCGAAATTGCTGATTTCTTTGCCGTCTCGGCAATTTGCTTGTTTATTTCTTTACGGAGGGCCGCAAATGTATTTTCGTCACCTTTATATTCATGCTTATACCTTTGAGCCGCCTTTTCGATTACGACGGCCTTGATGCGTTTGGAGCCCATGACAGCCCCCAATCCGCCCCTCGCAGCCGCGCGGCAGGGATATCCTGTGCCGTTTTCCGTACACTGTATGCTTGAATTCCGGTACTGACGCTCTCCCGCGCTGCCGATGGAGGTGATGGATATGTTCGTTCCAAACCGCTCAAAAAGCTTTTTCGTTAGTTCATAATTGTTGACCATCGCATATTCCATCGCATTTTCAAGGTGCGGTTCCCCGTTGGCGTCAATTCTCAAAATCCAAAGTCCATTTTGATTTTCGGGCTTACCCTCAATAATAATCATCCGTATACCCAGGTTAGCCATATAGGTACCGGTTGTCCCTCCCACATTGGATTCTTTCACGCCATTGGTCAGGGGGCTTTTGCCGCCAACAGAAAGACGATTCGCGCAGGTTAAACCCAGTCCCGCAAAAATACCCGTGCAAAATATCAGCTTGTTTTTCTCTCCAAGGGGGTCACATTTGGGGTCAACCTCTTCAGTGAGGAGTTTTGCAATCAGGCCCCTCCCCCCCAACCCCATGTAAAGGTCGCCAAATTCTTCTTTAACGATAGTAAAATCAGACATATTTATACGCAGACTTTGCCACATGGATTCCCGCCCCCCACAAATTATGTTGTAATCATGTACATAAAGCAGTCCTGCCGGGCAAGGGTACGCCATCGCAAACGATCATACACCATTTGGCATTAGATACCTTTTCAGCAACTATATGCAGTAGTAATATGAAGGCTTTGGCGGATCCTCTTTTTGCCCAGCAGGATTATTTTAAACTAAGCCTCCTTAGGTGCAGCTCCTTCCAGCGGCTTCACCCCTAGTTTGGCTGATGGATCATACATTTTTTCGGCAATGAAAAATGCTGTAATAACTCCAACTATGCCGTATGATATTCCCAAAAGAGCTATTCCAGCTCCAATTGAATGTTGCGTGGCAAATGCGCCAATAAAGATAGGTGAAATAAATGAGCCTATGCGCCCCACGTTAAATGAAGTCCCTACAGCCGTGCCGCGAACATTCGTCGGGAAGCTTTCAGCCATGTAGGTGGCATGTATACCCGTAGGTATTCCATAAAACAGGCCGAAGAGCATCAACAGAATGGCCACATTGCCTAGCGTCGCAAATTTTACTAAGAAAGGAATAATCGCCGCAGTACTGAGTACACCAAAGGTAAACATGGCTCTCCGTCCAAACTTATCTGCCAGCCATCCTGCTAAAATCTTACCAAATATCATAGCCACATAAGTGCCCGCAACATACCAGCCCATGGACTTAAGATTAATGCCTAAATCTTTGGTGATATAACTTGGCAGCCATGTTGCCGCGCCATAGTACCCAAATAGATAAATCGATGTAGCTAGCGCCCAAAGTATAAATGTCGCTCGAACTTTTTTGTTTGCCCAAATAATGGCGAATTCATTTTCCTTTTTGACTTCTTTTACTTTACGGGATTCAAGATAACTCGGTGAATCAGTTAAATAGCGGAACATCCAAAATGATGCGAGTCCTGGCACTGCTGCAATCATAAACATAGGCCGCCAACCATGGACGGCCGCGACATAGGAGGATAATAATGCAGCTATTACCATACCAAGTGACCAACTAGCTTGTAGAGTACCCAGAACTGTGGTGCGAATTTTTGTCGGAATGAATTCAGAAGCATAAAGATTGCCAACAACAAATGACGCTCCAAGGCCTAAACCTGAAATAAACCGTATTATAGCAAATGGCCAATACGAATCTGTAAATGCAAGCGCCCCGGTGCCGACCGAATAGATCAATAGAGCAAATGACAGCACTTTAGCTCGTCCTATGCGGTCAGACATCCATCCGGAAAAAACTCCCCCTACTCCCATACCGACTAAAGTCCAGGTGGCAAGAGTTCCTGCCAAAGCTTGGCTGATATGCAGGTCTTTTATGAGTGAACCTAAAGCTAATGAAAGCAGCTGAATATCCATACCAGCAGCTAACAAAGTAATAAATGAACCAATAAAAACCTTTATTAAAGTACTCTTATTCTCGTTGGTCGTGGCTTCCATTACTCTTCCTCCCCTAGTGTTTAGTAGTTGCTCAAAATCAAATTATTATTGAGCAAGGCCGGAAGCCTTGAAACTTTTTTCCAGCAAAAATCACGGAAAAAAGTTTCAAGGGTAACTTGTTAAAGTATAATCATACCGCGAGCAATTTCTCCCTTTTCCATGTCCTTAAAAACTGTATTAATTTCATCCAGCGTATAAAATTTGCTAATCAGCTCGTCCAGCTTTAATTTTCCCGCCATGTACAAATCCATATATTTTGGTATATCAACACGCTCAACCGCGTTGCCATAATAGGATCCTTGTACAATTGCTTCTTTCCTGATCATTTCCAGTATCGGCATGTTCCATGTTACACTTGCGTCGGGCATCCCTATCAGCGTTACCGACCCGCCTTTTTTAATGCTGTCAAAAGCCAGACCCACTGTCTGGGGTAAACCAATTACTTCAATAACGTAATCGACACCCAATCCGCCCGTCAGTCCTTTTATCGCCTGGACAGGATCAACTTTTCCGGAGTTAACTGTGTGCGTTGCGCCAAAGAACTTGGCCATTTCCAGTTTACTGTCGGCCAGGTCGACTGCAATAATCTTTTCCGCACCGGCCAATTGGCTTCCCTGAATTACATTTAGCCCGACACCGCCGGCGCCAATAACAGCAACGGTACTTCCCGGTTGGACCTTGGCGCCGTTTAACGCAGTCCCTACCCCTGTCAAAACAGCGCAACCTACCAAAGCGGCTTTATCAAGCGGTGCGTCTTTTCTGATCGGAATAGCAGAACTTTCAGCAACTACACAGTACTCGGCAAACGAAGAAACGCCCCCGGAGTGTGATATCGTCTGCCCGTTAATACTTAACCTTTTAGTCCCATCAGGTAAAGTGCCTTCAGCTCTCACCTTGGCAGCAGAAGGACAAAGACGCGGTTTGCCTTCAATGCAGTAGGCACATTGACCGCAGGAAGCAATCCATGAAATTACCACATGGTCGCCAACCTTGACATTCTTAACCCCGGGGCCGACTTCCGCCACCACTCCCGCGCCCTCATGCCCTAATATTACAGGGAGCGGCTTTTTTAATACTCCGGTTATTGCAGAAAGGTCACTGTGGCACACTCCGCTCGCAGCTAACTTCACCAATACTTCACCGTCTTTAGGATGCTCTATGTCAACTTCTTCAACTACCAACGGCTTGTTAAGCTCATAAAGAACAGCAGCTTTCATTTTCATTTTACATACCACCTTTTTTGATTTAAAACTCTTCCCGCAGTGCCACGCCAGCGGAGAGTAAAATTTTTGATTTAAATAGCTCCAGACCTGTAGATAATATTAACCGTCTCGCCCCTTTGCTTTTGACAACCCTAATAATTTGCGTTCATAACACTTCGTTTATTTACCTTGGCTTATTAGGCTCCATAGATTCAAAGCTGCAGATATTTAAAATTATCCGCAACTTTTCTCAGTCTCCCCCTTTCTTGAAGCTGAATCCCCCAAGTCTGAGAGACGCAAAGAAATTTTTAATATTTTTCTAAACACCTCCCAAGCTCACCATTAACATCGGCCTTATTCAGATAATAACTATATTTTTTTAACAGTGATACAAAGTCTGCTTTGTTGCTAACGATATTTTATTTATACTGAATTTTTAGCCGGTATACGATTAAATATTTTAAATGCAAGCAAAAACCAGGTGTAATAAGCTATTTTGATAGAAATTGATTGTCTAAAGAAAAAATGCTATTACTAACCAATTTCAGCTTAATGTTGTTTCTGTATAAGATAATTACCTATAATTTTCTGAATTTGTCTATTATCAGTTTAGCATTTGTATTATAGGTGGTCTATAACGAGGTATAAATGCCCTGGTATAAACAAATCGAATAGTCCAGCACAATAATTTAGCTATATACAAGAAGCTAAATAGAAATTGGCTTACATAATGTGTTAAAACAACTATATTAATGTAATTATTGACATATGGAGGCAAAAATGATCCGGTTCAATATGCTGATCTATAAACAATAAACCTCACGTATTCCGTGAGGTTTATTGTTTAAATTTAATTTTAAATTTAATTATCTTTCAAAACGCTACAGTCGGCTCAGGAGGGCTTAACTGCCGTGTTCGGGATGGGAACGGGTGTACCCCCTCCGACATTGTCACCAGAAACCTTTTTCGTTGTAATTGAGATGTTCTCTCAAAACTGTACAGCATAGGAGTACGCGCAACGTGTGTCTTGCGTCGTGTGCCGTTGAGC
>DNIT01000098.1:15974-16299 GCA_003489345.1 Pelotomaculum sp.
TTAGGTCAAGCCCTCGACCTATTAGTACCGGTCGGCTGAACCGGTTACCCGGCTTACACTCCCGGCCTATCTACCTGGTAGTCTCCCAGGGGTCTTACCAGATTACTCTGTGGGAAACCTCATCTCGAGGGGGGCTTCGCGCTTAGATGCTTTCAGCGCTTATCCCGGCCAGACATAATTACCCAGCACTACCGTTGGCACGATAACTGGTACACCAGTGGTCTGTCCATCCCGGTCCTCTCGTACTAGGGACAGCTCCTCTCAAGTTTCCTGCGCCTGCGACGGATAGGGACCGAACTGTCTCACGACGTTCTGAACCCAGCTC
>DNIT01000098.1:16581-16740 GCA_003489345.1 Pelotomaculum sp.
GATCACTAAGCCCGACTTTCGTCCCAGCTCGACCTGTTCGTCTCGCTGTCAAGCTCCCTTCTGCCTTTACACTCTGTGCGCGCGATTTCCAACCGCGCTGAGGAAACCTTTGGGCGCCTCCGTTACTCTTTGGGAGGCGACCGCCCCAGTCAAACTGCC
>DNIT01000112.1:0-291 GCA_003489345.1 Pelotomaculum sp.
CAAGCGATTTGATTTCCAGGTCGAGGCTGTTATCATTATTGTCGCTGCCGTTGTCCTGGGCCAGCATAATCCGGTACAGCACCATGGCCAGTTCAGCCCTGGTCACCGACTTGTTTGGTTGAAAGATGTTGCCGGGATAACCGATCATGAAACGGTTCGTGCACATTCCCCCGACATAGGGCCTGGCGTAAAAGGGGATTTCGTCCGTATCCTCAAACGTTAGCCGGTCATCCACCTCAAGTCCCATAGCCCTTGCAGCCCAGACCGCCACCTGGTACCTTTTGGCCGCCT
>DNIT01000112.1:408-1694 GCA_003489345.1 Pelotomaculum sp.
GGTACCTTTTGGCCGCCTGATTGCCGTTTAGGTCATCAAGCTCGCTCTCTTCAATAATCCCCTCGTCAAGGGCAAAATCTATACAGTCTTGCATCCAGAAAGGAAACCCGTCGTATGAAGAGCGGCCTGACGAGGTTGTGGAAACTTCGAAGCCGGCGGCCCTGGCGATCATCATGATCGCTTCATTGTTGGAAACAGAAGCATTCGGCCGGAAAGTCTGGTCAGGGTAACCCAGGATAATGCCGTAGGAAGCCATTGCCTGAATTGGCTGTTTGGCCCAGTGTGAACCGATATCCGTGACAGTGACAGGTTTGTAGTTTTTCTTTACAAAAAATTTCTTATTGTTTTTCTCCTTCCAGGGCGACGCCTGGGAGGCCGTCGCAAGACCAAGCACCATTACAAGCGCCAGCAACACCATCAAAACTCTTTTAAACATTATTAGAGCCCCCCTCATTTTAAAAGGAAAAAGTTATTACACCACCGCAAAATACATGTTACCCCCTTTCTTTCCAGCATCTACATGTTAATACGGTTCCCCTACAAATATTCAGGGGTTTGTCTAAAGCCTCCAGCGTGATTTCTCATGGTAAATTCAACCAAAAACTTATCGACTTGCGTAAGATACCAACCGGTTATGGTTATACTACAACCAGTCAACAATCTTTTTGTGATGAGGTGTGCGGTATGCGGGCATTCAATATGAAATGGGTTTGTAGAATACTAGCAGGAGGACTGATACTGTCGGGGTTGCTCTTTTACGCCGGCCTGCCTGCCGCAGTTTCTGAAACTTCCGTAGCAGGCGGTGGTTTAATCCGTCTGCATGTTCTGGCTAACAGCGACAGCGAGGCCGACCAGGCGCTCAAGCGTAAAGTCAGGGATGAAATTATCGAGGTTATGGCTCCGGAGTTTTTGGCCTCCGGGGATATCGAATCAGCCAGACTGACCGCACGGGCCAACCTTGACCGGATTGAATCGATCGCCGGTCAAGTAATAAAGGCGGAGGGCAAGGATTACCCCGTTACTGCAGAGTTGGATACTTTTCCTTTCCCCACCAAGCATTACGGCGCATTCATTCTCCCCGCAGGTGATTACGAGGCGGTGCGGGTAGTTATCGGAAGCGGAGGAGGAACAAATTGGTGGTGTGTCCTCTTCCCGCCTCTCTGCTTTGTGGATATGACCAGAATTGCAACCATCGACACACCGGCAATGAGTTTTCCGTCCGTCCCTTCAAAACCTGACGTGACCGCAGGCGAACAACCGGCTCAGCTCCCGGACACGCAAATAAC
>DNIT01000112.1:1815-2601 GCA_003489345.1 Pelotomaculum sp.
GCAAGACGGAAAGATATGTTCCGGATGAACAGAAGATGGCAAACCACAATACGCAATCAGCCGGGGATGCAAATTTCGAGGCTGACAGCGAAAAAGACGCTTGCAAAGTAATCTTTTCGTTCAGATTAATAGAATGGATTAAAAGGCTGTAACTTTGGTCGTGCATTATTGAGAGAATGCTTTGTATGCCGTTCAGCCCGGGTTTTGAGCAAACCCGGGCTTTTGACATGGCCGCCGGGCTGCGGCACTTACTTCAAGATGTCTCCCAGCCTCGGTTTTTGCAAGAGCCAAAATTTCCCCTTGCAGTCACAACCCATAAATACCATACATAAACTGGAAGTAATAAATTATTCCAATAAAGGAGGTCGTTTCATGCTGTCGCAAAACCCGCAAGAGCCGCCTGCCGGCCAGGCTCCCGCTGTCAAGGTCAACGATAAAACCGAAGCGCCGTTTGAAGTCAAAAGCCAAACAGCCGAAGACCTGCAGGCTGAAGGGTTGTACCCGACCGCCCGCCTGGCCCAGGCCTATGTAATCTGGCAAAAATACGGGCGAACATTTACTCCGGCCGAGGCATTGGAAAAAGGCACTCTTTTTCCAGACCTCTATCGACCTTATCCTTATTAACGAGGAGCGAGAAAGATGGACAAAAGATTGGCCCTGCTTAGGGAAATCCAGGAACTTGAATTTGTTCTGATTGAGCTGAATTTATTCCTGGACACGCACCCGCAGGAGCGGGCGGCGCTCAGGGACTACGCTGCCGTACGCGATAAACTCCTGCCGGCTATG
>DNIT01000112.1:2706-3377 GCA_003489345.1 Pelotomaculum sp.
AACTCCTGCCGGCTATAAAGCGGTATGAAGAAATTTATGGGCCCCTGACACTTTTGAGCCCAACTCTGGGCAAATGCCCCTGGCAATGGATCGAGGGGCCATGGCCGTGGGAAATTGAATACGCCTAAAGAAAGGACTAAAAAGCTATGTGGATGTATGAAAAGAAACTGGAATACCCCGTCCGCGTATGTAAAAACGACATCGGTATGGCCAAGTTCCTGATGGCCCAGTACGGCGGGCCGGACAGTGAACTTTCCGCCGGGGTCAGGTATCTGACCCAGCGCTACTCCATGCCCACCAATATGGCCAAAGGGCTTTTGACCGATATCGGCACCGAGGAACTGGCCCACTGGGAGATCATAGCCACCATGATCTACAAGCTGGTCAAGGACGTGCCGGCCAAGCAGCTCAGGGAGGCCGGCTTAGGGGCGCAATTTGCCGAACACGACCGTGCCGTTTATCCGGCCGACGCCGCCGGCGTCCCCTGGACGGCCGCTTACATCCAGGCTACCGGCGATCCGGTTACAGACCTGCATGAAGACATGGCGGCAGAACAAAAAGCCAGGACCACCTATGAGCATCTGATCCAGCTCACCGACGATCCCGGTATAAAAGACACGCTTCGTTTTTTGAGAGAAAGAGAAGTGGTCCACTTCCAGCGGTTCGGAGAA
>DNIT01000112.1:3434-3879 GCA_003489345.1 Pelotomaculum sp.
ATTCAGGCCTGCCTGGAATCGAAGAAGTTTTATTAATCACATTTAAAAATTTTTCCGCGGCGTTTTTTAACTGAAAAGCTACGCCGTCATCTCTACTTTTTTAACGCATGGAACAACAGTACTATAATGCTCTTCCCGGGACGTCGCCCCGCTGGTAAAACTGATCGGAATCACGGGGGAGGTTCCTATTGATTCAATTATAGTTGGTGTGATACAACTTTATCAGCGGCCTTGGAACGAAAATTCCATGGCCCTCGATTCTGCGCGGGCTCTACGGCGGCTCTCAAACCACATATGCCTTGAAAACGGATTCAATCGCGTACAGCGGCAAGTTCAGCAGCCGATCCTCGCGCTTATAATCAGCCATGGATGTACGGAGCGCTAGTTTAGGTTGAAACTTCTCCTGATACACTTTCAGGCTTTTCGCCTTCAAATTCGTTTCGGC
>DNIT01000089.1:0-242 GCA_003489345.1 Pelotomaculum sp.
TAATGTTATGTTCTGTTTAACTCTCCATCGTTTTCAATACAAGGTGGCGAAATAGCCGTGATTTGTGATACTGACGGTATTGCAGCCATAATACTTGCTGCAGGTTATTCCTTTCAGATGAGGGAATTCAAGCCTTTGTTAAAACTCGGAGATTTTACGGCTGTCGAACATGCCGTACGGTGTTTTTTCCAGGCCGGGATCTACGATGTAAGGGTAGTGGTAGGCTACCGGGCGCTTGATGT
>DNIT01000089.1:323-3442 GCA_003489345.1 Pelotomaculum sp.
TAGACGCGTTAAAACACTACGACGTCAGGATAATTGTTAATAACCATTTCAATGAGGGTATGTACTCCTCGGTGCAGGAAGGAGTTAAGACTCTGGAAGCGGAGGTAGAGACCTTCTTTATCCTGCCCGCCGACAACCCTCTCGTCCGTGCTTCCACAGTGAATAAAATACTTGCCCGTTACCACTCAGCAGGTAAACCGGGCATCATCTATCCGGCTATAAATGGCCTGCGAGGACACCCGAAACTTATTTCGGCTAAGTACATAAATACCATCGTGAATACTTCTTACCCTGACGGTTTAAAGGGACTATTAAAAAATTTTGAACATGATGCCGTAGCTGTGGAGGTTACGGATGTAGCCGTTCGGCTGGACATGAATACACAGGAAGAGCACCGTTTCCTTGTGAACCACCTGAACAATCGAGCAGCTATTACTTTTGATTTGTGCTGCCAAATTTTACAAACCATCAGAGTCAATCAATATTCCCAGGCGCACTGCTATCTAGTGGCAGGTCTTGCTCTGGCACTGACTAATCATTTGAATAAAGCAGGCGCATTTCTGGATGTTGATACAGTACTTGCCGGAGCATTGCTGCATGATGTTGTCCGCTGTCATAAGCATCGTGCCCTAGCCAATTCGCTCCTTCTTGCAGACATGAGTTATCCCCAGGTGGCTGAGATTGCAGCTGTCAATTCAGGTAAAAATATTTCTAAAAGCAAACCGCTTTCAGAATCAGATGTGATTTTTCTTGCGGACAAAATGGTGATGAACCAGCAAATTATTTCCATCAACGAATATTTTACTACAATGCTCGAAAAGCACGTCCGCGACAGGAAGACCCGTCGTGCCATCCTTCGCAAACGGAAACAAGCTGAGCTGATCAAAAAGAAAGTTGAAAAAAAAATAGGCCTCCCGATAGATACAATTAAGCTGAAAGACTCGATTAAACCCAATACTGAATTACCAGACAACACAAAAGAGGCCAGCCGTCCAACCGAGCACAAGTATACCCGTTTACAGAATTTATCCAACAAAGCAAACTCTGGTTCCAATACCGGCAGTAAGCTTTGGCTGGAGAAGAATGGGATAGTTTTCGATGAAGTCCTTTATACTATACTGACGTACATTGACTTCTCCGGCTCGATCGCCCAGGCCGCACGGGAATTGGGGATGTCCTATCGCTCGGCACTGGGTAAAATTAAGACTGTGGAAGACAGTTGGAGAATCCTGCTGCTCCACACGGAGGTAGGCGGAGGAGCCAGACTAACGCCACTGGCACAGGAGCTTTTACACAAATTTCGTTCGGTGAAACATGAAATTGATCATTTGACACTGGAATTAAATATGAAGTCCACGACAAGCCTAAAGTTATCGCTATGACCAAAACATCAGCACTTGCAGAAGGAGTCGAGCTTCCTTTATTGAGGACAGTAAAAAATAGCGCCTATCCCAAAAGCCCTTCATTTTACCTAAGTCAAACGAAGGGCTTTTGGGATGTTTAAGAATGGCCTGTCAATGATTTTTTACTCAACCTATGTAGACCCGGATAAAGGAGTCTATTTACCAATTACTACAGAACTTGCTTTCACCAGCGCGCTTATTTCGTCACCGACCTTTAAGTTCAACCTTTTCGCCGAACCGGCTGTAATTGTTGAACACATTTCCTGTCCGCCTATATCAAGGAGCACTTCAGCACTAATGTCATTTGTTTTAATGTCCTTGATGCGGCCCTTTAGATTGTTACGGGCACTGAGTTCCATGATGTTCCCTCCTGATAAACTGTTTCTATTCTTCGCAGCTATTATTTACAATATGGGAATATTTATACATAAAAACAGAATTGAACCCACTCCAAAAATCGCATAACCTGAAAACAGGATGTTGTCACAGAAAATAAGAACTTTTTGACTGTCTTGGCGCGGACTTACGTGTGCCAATGCCCGCGCTGGCGCGAGTGGCTGCTCTCACCATGCTTGTGTTCATGAGGGTGACGATGCTGCTGATCATGTTGATCACCGACAATCAGCCTCAATATATTTGGGCGCTCCATCACTTTTTTGCCGGACCCATAGCCAACCTTTTCAATCACAAGCGGCGGCATATCAATAAAAGCTTCCGCCAGGGTGGAAATCAGGGCGGCCCCGGTCGGGGTGACCAGTTCGCCTTCAATACCTGCCCCATATACAGGGACGCCATGCAAAATCTCAAGGGTTGCAGGGGCCGGTGAAGGGATTATCCCGTGCATGCATCTGATAAATCCTTTGCCCATGGGCAGTGGTGAAGCGTATACCCGTTGCACGCCAAGCAAGCTAAGACCCAGCACCGTACCTACAACATCCACAATAGCGTCTACGGCGCCTACTTCGTGGAATTGGACTTGCTCCGGCGTGGTATCGTGCACAGTCGCCTCCGCTATAGCCAGACGTTCAAAAACGGCTTTACTTTTTTCCTTAACCCTTTCAGGCAGCCCGCTATTGTCGATGACCTGGTTGATGTCTGCAAGATGCCTTTCCGGCTGCGCCTCATCCAGCATATCCACAAATATATTAGCCGCTGTTATACCACTGCGCCTGACCTTTTCACATCGCAGGACATATCCCTGCACAGAAAGCTTGGTTAACTCCTCTTTTAAAATATCAAAATCAACCCCGGCGCTGATTAAAGCCCCCAGGCACATATCCCCGCTAATCCCTGAGAAACAGTCAAAATAAGCTATCTTCATACGCCCGTCCTCTTTATGTTACTTCAGCCCGGTACCGGATCGGGAATCATTTTCCTCAGCCTCCAGGAGGGCCGCACCAACTTTTTGTTCAATCATCCGGGTAACGGCATTGGCCATAGCGGCTGCACCAAAACCGTTATCAATATTTACCACGGACACACCAGTAGCGCAACTGTTTAGCATACATAAAAGCGCGGCAAGCCCGTTAAAGCTGGCTCCATACCCAACACTGGTAGGCACTGCAATAATGGGCTGGTCAGCTAGCCCCCCCACCACGCTGGCCAGGGCACCTTCCATACCTGCGACAACTATAATTACGTCCGCCCGGCGGAGCAAGTCCAGTTTATCGAGGAGCCTGTGCATACCGGCAACGCCGACATCATAAGCGCGCACCA
>DNIT01000089.1:3537-4803 GCA_003489345.1 Pelotomaculum sp.
CACATGGTTGCCCATTATTTCAGCGGTAACGGCAGCCTCTTCGGCCACCGGAATATCAGCTGTTCCGGCGCTCATGATCAGGATGTTGCCTTTCTCTACTGGCGGATCGCCGCGGTGTACGGTGATGGCGCGCGCCAGCTCATGATAGACGGCGTCGGGATAAACTTCCTGCACCGCTGCAAAAATTTCTTTGGTGGCGCGGGTACCCAGGATGCTCCGGCGCCCCCTGCAGAGGGCATCAAAAATCCGTGCAACCTGGTCTACAGTCTTGCCCTGGCAGAAAACAACTTCAGGGAAGCCCTTGCGCAGAGCACGATGGTGATCCAACATGGCAAAACCCAGGTCTTCATAAGGTAGGTCTTTAAGAATGTTTAAGGCCTCTCCCACTTCAACCTTATTATTTTTTACATCATCCAGCAATTGGCGAAGCTCGTCTTTTCCCATATCAAGTTTCCTTACCGTTTTAATCTGAACGTTACGCCAAACCATAACCGGCTTATGAAAAGGCTCCCATAATCCCCGTATCCAAGGCATCGCCCGTCTGATCTATTTTACACACCCACACCGTATAATATAGCTAAAGCATTAAACTGTTGCTGGTTTCATACAACTGATACTTTTATTAGGAATAATCAATATCATCCTCGCCAGGTAATATGTGTTCAATGTAACATATCCCCACTTTCAATACTACATAAGCAGACCAGGCTTTGCTTAAACCTGGCGATGGGATGATATTCAATTTCAACAATAATCGTTAATTCCCTTCCATTAACAAAAAATAAGCTAGTAAGGTTATTTTTTGTTAAATTCGCTCAACCTTGTAAATTCAACAAAGGCGTCCAATTTTGTTAATGCCGTCTGTACCCGGGTAAACGATTTGGTGTTGTTTCCTTGGACTTTGCCGGACGATGTGGGCAGATTCACCGGTTGCTGCTCTTTTCATCATTTTTTGTGACGTATGTGGCAGCCTGTACGGCTAACAAAAAATGCAGCCATCCATTCATAATTACGTGGGCGGATGTCTGCTTTCTTTGTCTTATCCTTCCCCTTTCACAGGGACGATAACGCGGGTGATATAGTTTGAACCGTCCAGCCGCACGGAGCCATCTGCTTCAATTTCCAGATAAATTTCCTGCGGATACCCTGCCGGGACATACCTGCGTAACTCTATGTATTGACGCAAGACCTCATAAGCCTCCCACAGACCGTAGAAACTACCGCGATAATTGACCACCACCGCGTCGCCGGCGGGATAAAGCACCG
>DNIT01000131.1 GCA_003489345.1 Pelotomaculum sp.
GGCATCATGGGCTGCGGTAGTGACTATGCCTTCCGACCTGGGTTATGAGGACGGAGATTTTGTTCTTCCACCCCTTAACATCTACGAGGAAATGGTTATTGCCGACAGCACAGAAGATGGATTGTTCGCGGTGGAAGCTAGAACACTGAATGAACAAAGGGCAGCTGCGAGGCACACCATGCAGGACCGGGTTACAAGATGTGCTGACATAGTAAACAGCACAAACAAACCCTTCCTGGTTTGGTGCAATCTCAATGCCGAATCAGAGGCCCTTAAACGAGCCATACCGGACGCAATAGAAGTTAAGGGTAGTGACAGCAAGGAACACAAAGAAAAGGCTATGATGGGATTCTCTGATGGCACATACCGCGTAATAGTCAGCAAAGCTTCCATATGTGGCTGGGGCATGAACTGGCAGCATTGTTCCGATATGGCATTTGTCGGCCTGAACAACAGTTTTGAGCAATATTATCAGGCCGTAAGGCGTTGCTGGCGATTCGGCCAAAAGAACCCGGTAAATGTGCATCTAATAACAAGCAATTTAGAAGGAGCTATCAAAAAGAACCTAGAGCGCAAAGAGCAGGACGCAGACCGAATGATTCAGGAAATGATTAAGTACACGCGGGATATTACCAAGCGAAACGTACTTCAAACCACCAGGGAAATATCCGAATATAACCCGCAAATAGAAATGATTATACCAGAATGGCTAAGGAGTGAGGCAGTTTGAAAGTGTTGAACCAGGTTATAACCGATATGTATAGTCTTTATCACGGAGATTGTGTAGAAGTGATGAAAAGTATCCCCAGCGATTCAATCCACTACTCCATATTTTCACCTCCGTTTAGCAATTTGTATACCTATTCAAACAGCGAGAGAGATATGGGCAACAGCAAAAACGACGGAGAATTTTATCAACACTTTAGTTATGTGGTAGATGAGCTTTACCGGGTTTTAATTCCGGGCAGAGTATTGAGTTTTCACTGCATGGACATACCTGCCATGAAGGAAAGAGACGGATACATCGGAGTTAAGGATTTTCCTGGCGACCTGATAAGGATATTCCAAAAACGGGGCTTTATTTATCATTCAAGAGTGACCATCTGGAAAGACCCGTTAATAGAAGCCACCAGGACCAAGGCCATAGGATTGATGCATAAGCAACTCATGAAGGATTCCGTTATGTGCAGGCAGGGATTGCCTGATTATCTAATCACCATGAGGAAGCCGGGAACCAACCCGGAACGCATAGAGCACCCGGAAGGATTGACCTCATTTGCCGGAGAGGATGAACCATCAGAAGGCGTTTATTCTCACCAGGTATGGAGACGCTACGCAAGCCCGGTATGGATGGACATAAGACAATCCAATACCCTGCAAAAAGCATCAGCCCGGGACAACAACGACGAGCGCCACATTGCACCACTTCAGTTAGACGTAATTGAACGAGCCTTAACACTGTGGACCAACCCCGGGGACATAGCTTTTACCCCATATGGCGGCATTATGTCAGAAGCCTATCAAGCCGTAAAGATGGAACGCCGGGCGGTTGCCGTTGAACTAAAGGAATCCTATTTTAATGCCGGGGTAAACAACATGAAAATGGCGGTCAAGGACCAGCCACAGACAAATTTATTCATGATGGAGGATGATGCTTTGTGACCAAAGTTATCGCCTTCCAGAGAGGCGACAAACTCATAATCGGACAGGTTTACTCAACCTTCATGGAACGCCAAAGAGATGGCAGGTACATGGAGGTTTTCTTTTGCCAGGATTCGGACGGAATCAGGCGCAGGGTGGAAAAGCGGGATGTGATGATAGTCACCGCTAAGACCGCAGCGAAACCACTTAAGAAATCAAAAAGGAGGCGTGAGCGTGACGCAAGACGGGAGCGGAAAGCCGCTAAAAGTGTATGTATGCGGGCCGCTGAGTGCCGATAACCAACGCGAAACAGATGCCAACGTAGCCATAGCCAAGCGGGTAAGCCTTGAACTGATGGAGAAAGGGCATGCACCCTTCTGCCCGCACCTAGCCGTCTACTACAACAGCGACAGGACGTACGAGCAGTGGATGGCCTACGACGATGTTTGGTTGCAGCAATGCGAAGCCCTATTCTATATCGGTCCTTCAAAGGGTGCGGATATAGAGTTGGCCAGGGCTAAAGAGTTGGGTTTGCAGATATTCCATGAATTAAAGGAAGTGCCGGATATGAGGGGAGGAACGGACGTTGGATAAGATTAAATACCGCGTTTGGTGCAAGAACCGCAATGAATGGGAAAAGGACCCGGTTTTTATTGATAGCGAAGGCAATCTTTATCACATGATGAGAAACGGCAGTTTAATGCAATGCCGACCCGATACTCATATAGTTCAATTGTTCACTGGACTTCCCGATTCAAAAAGAACTGATGAATACCCGGAAGGCCAGCATATCTGTGAGGGTGATGTGGTACATGTTTGGGAAACAACCTGTACACCAGAAAGGACACTCGATTTTACCAGTGAAGTAGCTTTCCGGGAAGGCCAATTTGGTTTCACAAAAGATCATTACGGAGATTGGACACAGTTGGCCATGGTCACCTGTAAAGGCATTAAATGTGAAGTTATCGGAAATTGCTGCGATAACCCCGAGTTATTAGAAGGAGGCGATTCCAATTTATAACCGAGTAATTTTGATAGGGCGGCTCACCCGCGACCCCGAGCTCCGTTATACTCCAAATGGCACTGCGACATGTTCTTTTACCCTCGCCGTAAACAGGAAATTCAACAAAGAAGAAACAGATTTTATAGACTGCCAAGTCTGGCGCGGCCTAGCTGAGAACTGCGCCAATTATCTCCACAAAGGAAGTTTGTGCGCCGTAGAGGGCCGCATTCAGGTTCGCACTTACGAAGACAAAGAAGGCAAGAAGCGGAAAGTCACTGAAGTAGTAGCAGACGATTGCCGGTTCTTGGACAGTAAAGCCAAGGGCGACTCCAAGCCAGCCTCCCCTCCCCCGCAGGATCAATGGAGCAACCTTGGGCAGGAAATTGACTTGGGGGATTCGGAAGAAATTCCTTTTTAGGAGGGCGATTTTATGTTGCGCGCGATAACATTAAAAACCCTCCCCGACTACGACTTAAGATGCTGTTGGGCTAGTCTTGGGCTCTGTGTTTACGGCGGGCAGAAGTGGACTCCCGAGAAAGCCATAAACTACATTTTTCAAGAGTACACATTGCCCCAGGAAAGAATGAGCCTTGTTGAGATACATGAGATTCACAATCTACATGAGCAAGGCATGAGCTATCCGCAAATTGGCGAACTTTTGGGAGTATCGTTCAAAACCGTGTTCAACGCACATAAAAGAGTCTACGGAATCGGGGGGGGGTGAAAACAATTAAGCGATACCTTTTGTACGTCGCCCGCTGGGGCATCCTAGCCATTCCAGGGGCGGCGTTTTTAGTCTGGGTAAGCAAATATATTACAAACACATACCTGGCCATGCTGGCCTCTCAAATAGCCTTGGGGGCCATTATCTTTTTCGTGGACAGGTTGATATTTAGGGACAGGAAAGCCGAGAAGGTTGTCATGTGCGCCGAAACTGTAATCTATTCTCATTACAACAAGTACGGCAAGTACCGTAAAAGTGAGTGTATTCGAGATTTGAAGAAAGCTTTGGACGAACTGAAGGAGGGATAACAATATGATTGTTACTGAAAAGGGCAAATACAAATTACTCAAAGATTTAAAAACTCGCAATTCTATCGGCGTGGGAATCATCCCCGAAGGAACTGTCATTAAGATTACACAGATAGACAATATCTACCACAAAGTCATAGGGCCAGAATTAATGGGTTGGATGTATTGGGATTTGCCCGTAGAAAAGGAGGGATAGCCAATGTACGACAAAGCGAAACTGGCCGAGATTCTGGCGGCATGCGAGAAGGCAACGCCGGGGCCGGTGACCATAAAGTACGATGATTTAGGCGACGAATTTGCCTTATGGGCACCAATTGAAATCATAGGGGCTAATAAATTTAGAATTGTTGCTTATGACGGCGGTTTAGCCCCGGATGATGAATGGCAGGTAGAAACCTTAGAGGCAAATGCCAAATTAATAGCGTTCGCTTTCAACGATGCCCCCGCCCTCGCCCGCCATTGTGGGGAACTGATGGAGGCGGCAGAGGACGTAATAAAAGCTAATGATATTGCAACCAACAAAGAGCGGTCTATGAAAACATTGACTGCCGCCATAGATAGGCTCAAGCAACTCCTGGCAGAAGGGAGCGAAACAAAATGAGAACAGGCGTTATAAACAGAGATTTGACCGTCGAAGAATACAACTGGCTTAGCAAGCCCATAGCAAAGGGTACGAAAGTAAGTTTATATATCGGTTGCACTTATGGTTGTATCTCCCCTGCTGGAGAAGCTATTTCCTACGATGGAATGGATGGCTTATTTACAGAAGTCCCTTGGGATGCAGTAGATTGGCTGGCAGAAGGGGAGTGGGGAGTAATGAACTGTTTTCACTGCGAACACTACGACATTAGAGGCTATTGGTGCGAAAAACACAACATACCTAAGTTGCCAGAGGAAGATTGCATAGAAGGGAGCG
>DNIT01000214.1:0-1615 GCA_003489345.1 Pelotomaculum sp.
TTAATTATACACGAAAGGAGAGAAAGAGACAATGCGCTGCATTCCTATTTAGCATCAGTGGGCAAGCCTACTCGCTTGCGGCGCGAAAAAATATGAAACTAGATCGTGGCCGACCAAGTACAGGGGGCCAATAGCGATTCATGCGGCGGCGAAAAGACCACTGCGGCAAGAAGGAATGCCTTGGGAGATTTTTGATGCAATTACAACTGCACTGGCAAAACATTATGGCGCATGCCGATTTGATTGGCACTTAGGCGGAACAAAAATAAACCATGATGGAACAGATAACGGATTTGATATACCGTTAGGTGCAATTATTGCCACTGCAGAACTGGCCAACTGCTGGCGCATAGTTGAGCACCCTGGTACTAACGTGGATGTCGCAAAGAATATCCCGATAGGTGCAGAAAGCATAACTAAAGACAAGCACGCGCCTGACTTTGCGGACTATTTTGTTCCGACTGAGCAGGAAATGCTTTTCGGCGATTGGACCCCAGGGCGCTATGCCTGGGAACTGACAAATGTGCAGATGCTGCCAGAACCTATCCCAGCCCTGGGCAAGCAAGGGCTCTGGAACTGCGAAATGCCGGAGGTGCCGAATGAACAGGCTTAAAATGCTGGACCTGTTTTCAGGGATTGGGGGCTTCAGCCTGGCCGCATCCTGGACAGGTGCGATAGAAACGGTGGCCTTTTGCGAGATCGAGCCGTACTGCCAAAAGGTATTACAGAAGAACTTCCCGGGAATACTGATACACTCGGACATTACCAAGCTAAGGGGGGAGGACGTTGGAGCAGTTGACATTGTTTGCGGAGGATTCCCTTGCCAGCCTTTCAGCAATGCCGGGAAGCGAAGAGGCAAAGAGGATGACCGTTATCTCTGGCCGGAATTACTTAGGGTTATTGCCGAAACACACCCACTTTGGGTTATTGGTGAAAATGTTACTAGTCTGCTCAATCTGGGAATCGAGGAGATGTTACTTGACTTGGAAGATATCGGGTATCGGGGGGGGGTATTCCAAATACCAGCTTCAGCAATCAGTGCCACGTTTGCCGGGGATAGAATTTATATCGTTGCCACGTCCCATAGCAAGCAATGCTATTGCTTGGGTGAGAACATCAAAATCAAACCCACGGCACAGTATCAAAAAATGCTTAGAGCGTGGAAGTCAGAATCAGGTAGTTTACCTTTGGATTTGGAAGGGTTTTTCGCCGATACAGGCCAGCGAATTGAACGAAACGATGATGGGCTTTCCGAGGGGTTGGACAGACTTAAGTGCATAGGAAATGCCGTAGTGCCGCAGGTGGTTTACCCGATATTGCAGGGGATTGTGGAGATAGAACGGAGGGATGCGTGATGGACGAGAAAAGGCGCTGCGGCACCTGCAAGTACTGGGTGCCTGAAACAAAAGGCATGGTGGCCCGGGCGAAAGCGAAGCAACCGTGGCCGCACTGCGGTATAAACGGGAAAACGAAGCTGGGGGACGACAAGCCCTGTCTGGCGTGGACCAGGAGGAAGGAGGAGAGTATTAAAGATGGCTAAGAAGCAAACACCGGAACAGCAGATTAAAGAAAACTGTGAAAAAGCTGTTGGTACGATAGCCCGGTGGAAATCCAT
>DNIT01000214.1:1721-2152 GCA_003489345.1 Pelotomaculum sp.
GTAAATGGATGCAATGACCCCGGTTGGCCAAATGGGGTAAATATGAACCTGTTGCGGAATCATCTTATGTCGTACAAAAAGCAGATCAGGGAACTTTGTATAGCCAATGATCTGCTTTTACCCCCAGAAGTATATACTCCTGATTTGCCTTACACTGACTGCAATTATTTTGCAAAGCCTGAAAGCGATAGAGCAAAACGGATTATGAACCGCCCGGGCTGGCAGTGTTACAACCACGAACCAATAGGCGGCGAATACGACGAAAGACAGTTATCGCTGTTTTAAGGAGGGCATAGATGATGAAAATACGCGAAGAGGTCCGCTGGTTTGCGGAAGAAATGGAGAAACAGCTCAGAGCAAATGAGCATAAGGGCGGTTGGCAGGACTGTAACCCTGAGTTTCTTCTGGAAGAGCTTCATAAAAACTACACC
>DNIT01000214.1:2202-4873 GCA_003489345.1 Pelotomaculum sp.
AATAAAAACTACACCGAGCTATATTTGCTTTTCCCAAAAGATACTGCGGATATTTGCCGCCGGGCAGCCAATATAGCTAACTTTGCCATGATGATAGCGGATAAGTATAAGGCGGTTAAGGAGGATGATAGTAAATGACAGTTAGGCATATGTGCGCCGATATTCGCGGCATGTTAGAAAATAACACTCGGAAAGGCTCGCTAAAAGGGGTGTTTGAAGATGAAACAGGGCGTAGATTGTCGCATGAAGAGGCAAGAGACTATCTATATGACTGTTTGGCAAAAGGGTGGAAGGTAGTACCTATAGGAGATTGTGATAACTTCGATTACTAAACAGGTTGTAAAGGCCATTAGTGCGCAGTTTGATATAACTGCGACAGAATGGAGGGCCCGGATGAAAGCTAAATGCCGTTTATATGGAGAACACTATTGCCGTTGTGCAACTTGCCGATGGCGTGGGAGTGATAATTGCCTCCATGACCGGAAAATGCCATGCAGTTGGTGCAGTCCCAAGGGGCATATGAAACATAGCGATATTGTAGGCCAATGTCGAGGACACGTTCGGAGGCTTGTGGGCGCTGAGTGACACGTTCCAAGGAAATCCCGCCAGCTAAGGCGGGGAGTGATTAGAAAGCGACATAGAAGGGGGATTAAATCACATGGAGCTGTTTGGTAGAAAATTGACAAGCGAACACTTAAAGGGATTTGTGGAAGTTCACACTAAAGATGGTCAGACAACAATGCCTAAAGAGTGGGCATTGGAAATAATTAAAGCCTACGAAGAAAAGCAGGAGCGTGACGCAACAGAACAATGGCTTAATGATATAAATAATCCTTTAGAACCGATAAAAGTTAGGTCTGCTTTGGAATCAGAACTCATTAAACTAAATTATCGCAAAGAACATAACCCCAAAAGCATCAGTGAATTAGATATTACTATTATTGCTGTATTGGCAAAAGAATTAGGCTGTTATAAAGCGGAGGCGATGGAATGATTAATTATGATAAATTGCCGTCCAGGGGCAAAGAAACCTCTGATGGAGAGAAAACAAAAAATCATGGAATATCTTGCGGTGGCAGATGTTACGTGTTTTACGATGAAAACAGATGGTATCGCGTGGAGTGTGAAAAATGCGGGACGCTCGTCAAGTACAGAACCAATAGCTTAGATTTAGCAATCAAAATATGGAATGATATGCCCGACATAGTGGGGATGGGATAGTTGCACGTTCCAAAGATTATACGACACAGAGGGGGGAGAAAGTTTGAACTCAGGGGCTTTTCTGGTAGCTAGGGATATATTTGAAAACCCTATATGGATCAATCCTACTGAATTTAGGATGTTTATTTTAATACTTGGGAAAGCCGCCTTTGCTGAAGAAGGGGTTAATGTTGGCAATATGCATATAAAAAAAGGCCAGTGGATTAGATCATATCGAAACCTACAGAGCGATTTAGAATATGTCGAAAATAATGCGGTTAAACGTCCTGGACTTGCCACCATAGAGAGGACTGTTAAAAAACTGGTTAAGGATGGCCGTATCCTGGCTGAACCTTGTGAGCTCGGAACACTGTTTACAGTTGTTAACTACACTAAATACCAGGCTCTTGAGGGTTACAAGAAAGGTACTAGGAACACCGCGAGAAACAGCAGCGGAACAACAGCGGAACAGCAGCGGAACAATAATAATAATGCTAATAATGCAGAAGAAGATATAAATATAAACAATAACCCCCCTATATCCCCCCAAGAGAAAATCAAGCACCTTGATTATGTCTATCTCACCCCGGATGAGCATGAACGATTAGTCACCGAATTTGGGCATGAAGATACACAGTGGATGATTGAGCAGCTTGATATTTACATTGGGCAGAACCCTAAGAAAAATAATCGCTACACGGACCATAACCGCGCGCTCAGGGGATGGGTCAAAGAAAAACTGATACAGAAAAAAGAGGGTAAAGTTTCTCAGTTTAAGCCCAGAAACAGGAAGAGACAATCACAGCGAGAGGAGGAGACTGATTTTGGATTCCACAAGATTTAATACCTGCTGGCAGTATTTCAATCCACCGCGCAGACTACAGGGCGCAACCTTTAATAGCTATATACCCAAATGCGGCTCTCAGCAGGCGGCTTTAGAAACCTGCCGGACATATTCCACAGATGACATCAAAACAGGCCGGGGATTGCTGCTTATAGGTACCTACGGTACAGGTAAAACCCATCTAACGATAGCGACGGTGCGGGCGTTGATGGAAACTGCACCTGATTTATTTGGGGTGCGGAATGATTCACAAACGCTCTACGACCCTACCAGAGAGGACTACCGGGGCTTATATTGCTCGTTCTTTCCGGTAATGGAACTCTTGGACGCATGGCGGCCGGGAAGCGAAGCAAAGAAGCAACGAGGAGAGTGGCTATTTCACCGGGCCAAGACTGATGATCTGGTTGTCCTGGATGATATAGGGGCCGAAAAGGCAACTGAATGGACGGAAGATAGGCTTTATGCCGTAGTAGATGCCAGATATCGCATGGAGAGGGCAACGATATTCACCACCAACAGCAGCGAAAAGGACTTACTAAGCAACGGCTACGGCAAAATCGTTTCCCGTATGTTTGAAATGACGGATCCGGTACCCGTCACTGGCCCCGACCACCGGAGAAAACGCGC
>DNIT01000214.1:5001-5618 GCA_003489345.1 Pelotomaculum sp.
AAAACGCGCATGAGCAAACTAGATAACTTCGTCCCCTTCCTGACGGTAACCAGGGACGGGGAGATCACGGGCGATTACTGGACTTATATATCTAACTTCGAGCTCCGCAAACAGGCGGAATGGGCGGAGTACCCAGAGAAGGAGCGGCTGGTAGGGGAATTAAAAGCGGGAGGAAAACGCAAAGCGAGGGCAATGTAATGCAGTTAGATGCTATTAAACCGGGGATGGAAATCGAATATTATCACCTTGTAAGTATGCACAAAAATAAAGGCTCAAGGCATAAGGTCCGCATCGGCACAGTCAAGCAAGTAACCCCGCGCATGATAGCGGTCCAGGGGAAGAAGTACCCCGACACAATTCTGGTTAACGATCTGCTCTCAGGGCAGGCGGCTATAGTGAAAATCAAACAGGAGGGAGAGGTAATTATGAGTAAACCAAAGCGTGAAGCACCGACGAGGGAAGAGTTGAGGGTTCTGTGGATTAAAAACAAAGCCAAGATAGAGCCCATCCGCAAGGAGCTAGGTGTTACCTGGGCAGACGCGAAGAAGCTTCTGGTGGAGGCAGGCATAATAGACAGCCTAAGCAGGCCGATACAAGAAGAGCAGACCCCGACCCCC
>DNIT01000214.1:5712-8080 GCA_003489345.1 Pelotomaculum sp.
AGGAACCGGTAAACGAGGGCAGCACGGAGTCTGCTATTGAAAGTATACCCGAAAACATACCCGAGGTAATAACAAACCCTGTCACACAACCGAAGTGTTCACCACAATACCTTGCGGTTTTAATCGCCATGACGGAGATTACCGCCGGCGCTCGTTCGGATGTGCAGAGAGTTTTGGAAAATCCGGTGGCCCTGGCTCTTATAAAAGAGCTCATAGAGCAGGAGGCGGTATAGGCGTGAATACCGATCTGATGTTTAGCAGCAAGAAAGACGACTGGGAAACGCCACAATCCCTATTTGATGAGCTTAATAAGGAATTTGGCTTTAGTATTGACGTTTGCGCCAGCAACCAAAATGCAAAAGTTAACCGGTTCTGGAATTGGGACATGGATTCACTGAAAATACCATGGATAGAGTGGGCAACCAGCAACAATATGCCGCCCGTGTTCTGGATGAATCCGCCCTACGGGCGCGAAATAGGTAAATGGATTAAAAAGGCATACGAAGAAAGCCTAAAAGGGGCTACAGTAGTATGTTTATTACCGGCCCGGACAGATACTCGCTGGTGGCACGACTACTGTATGAAAGGCGAGATCCGTTTTATTCGGGGAAGATTGAAATTCAGTGGATGCAAGCACAGCGCACCATTCCCGAGTGCAATAGTGATATTTGAGGGAGGGCGAGCTAATGCGCATAGATGAGCTGCCGGCAGGCACAACACCGGAACAAAGATGCCGCGCCGCACTCCTTGCGAAAGGGGTGGCTGAGATATGACCACCATGACAATTCCCGGCGTACTCCCGGGAATGAATGAAATCGTAGAAGCGGCCAGAGGCGATAAATACGCTTCCAGTAAGCAAAAGAAGGAGTACACCGATATAGTAGCCTGGACCGCTAAGGCTGCCAGAATACCGCATATGGAGCGCATAGACATAACTTTTCGTTGGTACGAACCCAACAAAAGGCGAGACAAAGATAATATCATGGCTGGAGCTAAGTTTATCTTAGATGGATTGGTAAAGGCCGGAATAATCAAGAATGACGGCTGGGCGCAGATAGGGGACATTTCCCATCTTTTTGATGTTGACCGGCATAATCCCCGGGTGGAAGTGGAGATTACAGGGACGGAGGAGGCGAGGGACTCATGAGGACGGAAGAACTGGTTTTTAAGCTACAGAATGAAGTTGCTGCCCTTCGGGAAGAAACCGACCTGCAGCGGCAGAGTATTATACAAAACCTTTCCTGCCAAGTAGCTATGTATCGCGAAGCCCTGGAAGAAATTACGGAGGAATTAGAAAACTGCTATGGCCGAGATACAGAATTAACCATAAAGGCGAGAGGAATCATTAATTGTCCAGACTCTAGGCAGGTGGTAGATGCAGCCCAAAAGAGACAGGCGGCAATCCAAAATAGTTACGATGCCACGCACCACAACGAAAGAGCTATGTGCGCCGATGAAATAGCGGTGGCGGAAAAGGAGCTGATTAAGGCAGCCCGAGACTTGGTTGATTACGAAACGCGGACATACGGCAGAAGTAAATACGTCCGCAAGTTGAAACGGGCCCTTGATGCGCTGGAAGAGGTGAAGTTATGAAATTAACCTGGAATCTCTACTGGCGAGTAATAGCGGCGCTTAGCTTTGCTACGGTGTTTGCGGTGATAGATTTATACCTCGTGAATCTGAGCAGCTACGTAGCTGGCGGGCTGCTGGCCTGGGTGATTTTGGAGGGGAGGAATAAGAAATGCTGAGCATTGAAATAGCGAAGAAGTTAAAAGATGCGGGGCTTGTATGGGAGCCAGCGTTCGGGGACCTCTTTTATTGTCAGGACGATGATCGTTGGGAGAAGAGCGTTTTAGCAGAACAAGACACGCAAGAGGCAACCCATCAAATCCATGAATGTATCGCGGATTGGGTTTTCGCTCCCCGCCTGGAGCAGTTGCTGGCTGCGATTGAGAAGCGGGGCTACAAAGTGGAATCTATGCAGGACGCATGCTATATATTCCATCCGCAAAAGAGTTCGAGGTGGCAGGAATTTCTGGCAGAAAACCGCATAGAAGCCGCTGCGCAAGCCCTGCTCTGGGTTTTAGAGAGGAGGACTGCCGAGTGAAATGCGCTAAATGCGGCGGCACCCTGCGAAAGAAGAGTAAGAAGCCCGGCGGGATAGAGGTTTATAGGTGCTGCAGTTGCCACCGGAGATATGTTTTTGAGGACGGCAAGTTGAAGGAAACGGCATAAGGGAGGGGATAAAATAATGAATTACGAAGAACAAAGGAGTAGATACTTACATGATGCCGAATTTAAGGCGTTAGTAGATACTATGTACCAATTTTTTATGCAGGGGAAGTTTACCATAGGGCAGATTAAAGAC
>DNIT01000214.1:8223-9933 GCA_003489345.1 Pelotomaculum sp.
CGGGGATTAAGTTTGAAGCGGAGCAAGTAAGGCCGTGGATGGGGGAGGGTGGCAAATGAATAAGCAAGCTGAACGGACAAACCATTGCGATAAATACTGCCGCCAATACCGGCGCTGCACTGTCCACTGGGGAACCGAATGTAAACGGCAGGGCGGCCGGAAAATACCCCGGATGAAGTCGTACCCGCAGGAGTTTGCGGCAGAGCAGGAAACGCCGGTAACACAGGAGAAGAGAAACCGGTTTAAAGAGGCCTTTAAAAACATCAGGATTAAGGCGGTTGGGTGGTAATGGCCAAGTCTGATTTAACCCTGGAGCTCGAAAGGGAAATATGGAAGGCCACAAACAAACAGGGGGTATTCGGCTGTTTCGAGGTAACTATCGGTTGGTATGGTTCTGAGCGCGTGGATTATCTAACCTACGATACCAAAGGGGTATTTAGGTGTTACGAGATCAAGGTATCAAAGGCCGATTTTCACAGCAAAGCCCATAATACCTTTGTTGGGCACTATAATTACTACGTTATGCCAGCGGAATTATATGAGCAGTTAAAGGATGAAATACCGGACCATATAGGGGTATACTGTGGCGCCCGCTGCGCTAAGAAAGCCAAGAAACAGGAGCTTGGCGTAGCGGATCAGGTACTAAAAGATTCCATGCTTCGTTCGCTTTACCGTGAGTATGAAAAACAGTACAGAAGCGGCATTCCTATGGCCATTGAGTCCTTAAATCAAAGGTTAAGACGCAGTGAAGCCGATAAGGAAAAATACTATAGACAGTACTGGAATTTAATGCGAATAGGGCAAGAGAAGTACGGATCAAGGTGGTATATAGAGGACTAGATCCCCGGCGGCAGGGTAAAGCCGTATAAAAATAGGGAGGGCATAATGGCATGAGCAAGAAGCAGAATAGGAAGTCGATGCCCAATTGGAAAAAGCTAGTGGATAGGGATATGCGGCTATATCTTACCTGGGGCCGGGTAATAGAACATCAGGCCGATCTGCTCCTTGCCCTTGAACTTACAGGGGCGAGGGTGACGCCTGTATACGAACTGCGCGAGGGCTCTGCCAGCGGCCCTGCGATAAATCAAATAGAGAAGATTGCTGTTACAAGGGATTTTGCCCGGAAGAAAATTACTGTCGGTCAGCAGTACCGGGCAAACATGGAAGAGATAGTGCGGATTGCGGCCGGAGGCGACCCGGACAAAGAAACTTTTATCCACCGGTACTGGTGGACCAAGGAAACCACTATTAGGGAGAGAGGCGCTCTGGTTGTTGCGGCTCTGCCATTCCTGGCTCACAGATCGTGGAAAACCGGGAAAATCGGGAAGCCAAACAGCACGTTTTATGCCTGGAGAGCGGAGATGTATGAGAAAATCGGAGAACTGCTGGGGTATTACGGAGAGTAATCAGACTTGCCCCTGGCGCCGGGGCAGGAAACATAATTTTAAAAGAAAGGTGGTGGATCCTCCGAGGCCAATATATATGGCGAATACAATATGCTACACAGGGACTGGAGAAAGCCGGGCTATGCGCCCGGCTTTTCTCTGCAAGATTTCGCTCTTTCTTGACCGTTTCTATATTTTGGCCTAAAATATCTTTAAATCTTGCGAAGGAATTGAAATTATACCATTCTCCATCGTCTAAATTGACGCAAAAGTTTTAGTTTACCTAACGCAAGTTGAAGATCATGGTTTTTAGCTTACCTGCTCT
>DNIT01000214.1:10134-13441 GCA_003489345.1 Pelotomaculum sp.
ATTCCTCTTGGTATAGCCTCCGCAAGTGATGCGTCCTGTGTATGACACCGGGCTACTTCTTTTGCTGCCGGATTACCTTTACAAAAAGTTCATTTATCGCCCGTTCGATGACGGCAGTTTTTGTAGTCTCCAGTATCTCCACTAGCTCCGTAAGCTTATCGTTGGCCTCTTGGGATATTTGGCTACTTAGTCTTACATATGACTTGGCTGTACTCTTTGCCATAGTCTTACCTCCGTTTTTCTTTGATTATACCACGGTGTGGGTGGGCGTACCTAATAGATTGTCTCCTGGACCGTAGACAGTGTGCTGGCGTTGCAGATCTTCGACCAGCATATGGATATATTTTTTTGTCATGTCCAGGGTGCTGTGACCCATTATTCGTTGCAAGACAAACGGATTGCCGCCGTTCCGGAGAAAGAATAGAGCAAAAGTATGCCTAAAAACATGAGGGCGGACAGGGGTATTTGCAATTTCTGCAATCTTGCCGTATTTTTTGAAATTCATGCGCACAGCAGCAGAAGTAATAACCCGCTGCGTGTATTCGCCAAAAAATATGTGGCTAGTATCGCCCAACTGCTTTTCATCTATCCATGATTTTAAGGATTCTCCCAACCGATTCCCGAAAGGAACCAGTCTATCCTTTTTCCCCTTCCCATGTACCTTGAGAAGGTGCTGTGAAAAATCAATAGTATTTACTCGCTGCCCCAGGGCCTCTGAAATTCTAAGCCCTGTATCAAGCAGTAACAGTATTAGTAACCTATCCCGCCGGCCAACAAAAGTATGTTGGCCTGGCACCGCCAAAAGTTTTTGTGCCTGCTCTTCAGTGAAGCTTTCTATAATCGTTTCTCTTTCAGCCAGTTTTTTTATATTTTTGGTTGGGTTTCTCTTAAAGCCCTCTGATTCTTCTAGGAACATATACATGGCCTTTAAAGCCTTGATGTGCGAATTTATTGTTGCTGGGCTTATGGTTCCAGGTTTACCGTCCATACGGGGACGGGTGCGAAGAAACGCCAGGTATTCTTGAATAGTTTTATAACTTATTTCCTCAATTGAGGAAATAGAATTTTCTTCCAGATAACAGGAAAATAAATTAAGCCTCTCGTAATACCCGTTGGTAGTAGAGGAAGAATAGTTTAAATTATCCAGGTACGATATAGCGCCATCTATGACGCGATCAATTTCCATTACAAAAACCCCTTTTCGCCATGATATGGCGAATAACCATAGTAACTGCATGTTGGCTAGCATATTTTGACAACTCTTGCAGAGTTACGTTTTCGCGTCCCGGAAAATACTGGTCTCTGAAGTGTTCGGTTCCTAACCGGCAGTTACCTGCGGCAAGGCTATCCTCTATGGTAACAATATAATCGCTGTGTTTTTCAACGAACTTTTTCATGCCTTTTGCTTTCCGACGTTCTTCGTAACCGGGGTCAAGCCGGTATAAAAGAGCTTTTCTCCGTTTTAAGAGCACTGCTTTCCGTAATGATTCCGCAATAGCAAGGGAATCAAAACCATATAAAACAGTGGGAACCTCTATTTCGTATTCCCAGAACAACTTTTCTCCTGCGTTCACTCCCCCAAGACTCACCCTGAGATTGGGGTCGATTTTTAAATCCCGTTCCTCCGCGGGTTTGATGGCTACACAATAACACATATCCTTGCGCTTCTTTACCAGGACACTCACTCCGCTCGTAAGCGGGAAAAAGGACTTATTGTCCCAGTATCTCTCCACCGGGGCAATAGGGTCAGTAACCTCTGGACAATAATGCTCATTGGTACTAAACATGGGTATAGGGTCTTGCCCGAAACCATGAACAAAGGGGTCTTCCGGAAATGCATACAAAATCCGCTTATCAGGGGATAGCACGGCATACACCGGCTTTCTTCCCTTCCTAAAAATCCGGTGTACGGAAAACATAGAATGCCAGGGAGAAATATCAAAATACACCGGTCTCATAAACCGAGTATCCAAGAAATGCAATACGTCCAAGCGGGACACGCGCTTATCCTTACCTGGCGCATGGTAAACAGGGTAAGATATCTCCTTAACAAGCCAGGATTCATCATAAGGGTTGCTCACCCAACGCTGAGAAAACTCCTGCTTTTCCATTCCCGCTTCCTGAGCGATACGCTCTACCAGTGGTAAAAAGGAAACGCTTTCCCCGCTGAGTGCTAAATTCAGCGTCGTTTTTAAAATGGCATGGAGCGTATCCCCTGCACTCCACCCCCTACAAACAAATAAAGCCTGCTGTAAGTCTTGGGTTCCGACGGCCTTCTTATAGCCGTCCTGGAGAACAAAATATATCTTATGGTCCTTTTCGTTCTCCAAAGAAGAATGACCAGCTGAAGGGTAATAGATATGGAGAAATATGCCCGGCAAGAGCTCCTGTGCGGGCACTCTCGTAATGGGTTTCCAAGCTAAATCGGTTCTGTACGAACTAACGAAGAATGCTGAGGGAGGTAAAAACGCATACCCAGCGCCGGAAAGCCCTGAACAAGAACGATAATAGTTTTTCCCTCCCAATTCTTCGTGAGCTTCCTCTGTATCGTGTTCATAATTCACAAAAAACACACTGTGATCATTGAGGTTCAATAACTCAATATCACATATAATATCAGCGTCTCCGCCGCTCCAAGCTAAATCAGTTCTATTTCTCATGCTTTTGCTCCTTTCCTTTAAGGGGGCCGCCATGATAAAATTTACACGACGGCCCCGGTCGTCACTACTCAGCAGCGGTGGGTTCTTGCTGTCCAGGCTGGCCTGCCGCTTCTGTATTTATCAACGCCAAAAGCTGTTCGCGCCCTGCCGAGCGCTTTTCCATCTGCTCCAGCACAATGGGCAACCATTCCAATATGACTTGCACCATATACCAGAAGTCGCTGCCGGAATAACCGCTCACTGGGTTCCCCCAGACTGGCATTCCGAAGCCGCACTGGTCGGCAAAGTAGAAACCCTCGCTCTCAGAACAATCGTGCCCATAGTGCCAGTCATACCGGAAGTAGATGCTGGTGTTGAGCTTGCCGGTATCGGCATCCCTGCGCTGCACATAGACGGCGTTCATGTCGTCGTAACCTTTGCCCCAAATATCAGGGGCCACTTCAAGCAAAATTTCTTTAACCTTGCTAATGAAATCAATGGCCACTGCCCGGCGCTTTTTCTCGCCATCCAACATGCGCTGTACTGCCTCTTCGAGCTTCTGTAGGTTTTTCATAGCAAACTCCTTTCCCGACCTGGTTTATTCCCCCAGGCCCACAGCGGTTAGGCCGCCACCCTGATTCCTTCGCCGCCCCGTACTGAGGCGGCAG
>DNIT01000214.1:13538-14262 GCA_003489345.1 Pelotomaculum sp.
GCTTCCACTTGAACATAGTTCCGGGAATCCTGAGACTTGCTGCCGGTTTCGCAAAGTAGATAGTGGCCGTCAGGCAGAAGGAAAACTTTGTATCCTTTGTTCCGGTCGGTTGCAACAACCGACTCAGCGTCCACAAAACCCAGAATTTTTCTTGTGTCTGGGTCTACCCTCGCCGCCCAGCACTTTCCCGTGCCTTTGTACCGGTTATACTCCAGCTCTACCTGGAGTTTGTTTTCCTGAGTCTGCGCCAGGAGGGCTTCAATTTGCTCTTTCAGTGCGATAAGTTCTTCTCTGCTCAGTTCCTTTAAATCCAACATGCTCATTTCTCTCCTCTCGCGCCGGTATTGGCCCCGGCTGGCCTGGTTAACTACCCAGTGTAGATTCCCATCTGTTGCCTCTTTTGCCTGCCTATTTAATTCCTCTAATTGGATTAAATTCTCAATTTCCCTTTCCTCCAAAATATCGTAACTATCCATCAAAATAGCTTTCATTTTATCTCCTTCCTTTTTGCCGGGATTAGCCCCGGCTGTCGTTCGCTTGTCGGATGATGTTTTCAATTTCTTCGTCATCCATAAAATCCAGTTCTGGGTGTTCTTCTCGGATAATAGCGACTGTTAATTCGGATTGGGTATACTCTGCACCCAAGCCCTCTACTATGACCGTGTACTCTTCCAGTGCCTTGATTAGACCCATTTCAATTCCCTTCCTTTCTGCCGGGATTAGC
>DNIT01000214.1:14354-17835 GCA_003489345.1 Pelotomaculum sp.
TCTGCCGGGATTAGCCGCCCGGCTGCGGCGTGATATTAGGCCTTGATATTTTCGAGTGCAGCCTCCCGGGTGTCGCCAAACCAAACTTTTTGCATTATCCCTGTAGCCGGGAGAAACGACCATGCATCTTGCTTGTAATCGCAATAATCGAAAACCCCGACCGCGAGAAGATCGCCGACTGTTCCGACTATGCCAAAACATACCTCTTTGTCGTCGCTCCACACCTTCCGAATCGTGCTTGTGTCGCCCTTCTTCTTGGTAAATCTCATGCTATCCGCTCCTTTCAAAAAATCCTCAAGCAAAGCTCTTGCCTTGATTCAGGATTCTTGACTCCCGGTTTTACCTCCGCTTCCTCTTACGTTCTCCTGATCTTACGGAAACCACCTTATCGACCAGGTGCGCCATGTACTCGCGGCTTACGGGTATTTAATTTTTGAAGAACTTCCTGAGGTTATTGCCCCGCCCCCTGTTGTTTGCCGGTGTCTCTCGCGGGACCCGAACCGTCCGGCCTCTTGTCTAGTATATTACACCCACCCACCCACATTGTCAAGAAGAAAAATAGATATCCGCTAGCCCTTGTCGTACCGACGTTCATCCCGTTTTAGCCGCCGAACTGTGAAAATGAGAACAAAGTTTTTATAAAAATAAGCGCAAAAAGGGGACGGAGAAGAGCCTGCGAGCCTTAGAGCTATGCGGATTGCAGAGGTTTGACAAAAGTCTGTAAAAAATAAGCTAAAGTCAATGTTATAATGGAACCATGGAGAGTTGCCGAGGGGCGGCATAACTTAATACATTCGAGCCTGGCGCGAGCCGGGCTTTTTATTTTGGAGGTTACAATGCATGTTCGCATTATTATCTCTGACGAAGAAAAACAGGAAGTAGCTGGAATTTGGGGTATGTCGCTAAATATACGGTTTCGCGTATTGGACATGTTTAAAGGCCCACTATACGACTACTATGTGATTTGGCTGCCCGACTACTCCACCACAGTTAGGTGCCCGGTAAAATGGGTGAGAAATTAGATATTGAGTTTTGCTATGCAGACCTACCATAGTATATGTATATAGTAGAATGGTATGGAGCATCTTTAACAAAGCCAATAAAATAGCCACTTTAAGAGCAAAAACGTAGCGTCATTTCCGCGTCTTTTTTATGCCTTTTTTGACGCGAATATGACGGTAAGAGGTGAACGCAAAAATGATAAAGGAAACTAGGTATATAAGTGAAAAGACCGGTGAGTTAATAACCGGACAGAAGCAGCGTGTAGGCGAACGCTTTGACCCTGAAAGAGGATATTTATTCAGACACCAAAAACACGGATTTAAACAATTTGACGATATTTCTTTCCCAGAAAGCCTTACGGACGCCGAAATAGGCAAGTTAACCAGACTGGCTAAAAATATTTATCGGGATAGCAATTTGCTTGCTTACAGGGGAAATGGCGGAATTAAACCCCATACCCCGGAAACGATGTCAAGAATTATTTGCCTGGGGCAAAGACAAATAGAACGATTCTTATCCAAAATGATTAAGCAGGGGATGATGGCTAAATGCCGGGTAGAAGTGGGAGAAAAAACGGAAATTCATTACTATATAAACCCACTTTATTTTTTCAGCGGCAAGCGGATTAATTTGAACTTATATTTATTGTTCCGGACGCAGCTTGATGCTTATATCCCGAATTGGGCCAAAAGCTTGTTTATAGAACAGACAGGCCAAAGCAAACTGAATTGATGATAGGCATAGCAGTGTCAGGTGGTTGGATAAACTCTCCCCTTGTGGTAGCATTAGGGAAAAAGGAGAGGGGAAATACTAATGGAGTTTGAGCAAAGACGAGAATTAAGAGACAAATTACTTAAAAAGGCATACGACTATTACTTCGAGAAGAATGGGAGCGAAATGTATGTTGATGAAGGTAAAGAAGGCCCCGAAACACTTTTAGCATATGAGTATTTAAAGGATAAAAGATTGATTGAATATATCCATTTTGGCGGCAAGGAAATGAAGGCAAAAATTACATCATTGGGAATAGATTTTATTGAAAGTGGACAGAAATTTAACAAATGATTGTTAACCGTTGCAAGCCCCTACGGGGGCTTTTTTCATGCGGATTCTAGGAGGTGGGGAGAGTGGCAGATAAGATAACAATTAAACAAGAGAAATTTGTACAGGGCTTATTTGCTGGCCTATCTCAGAGGGATGCATACAAAGAAGCTTTTAATACAACGAATATGAAAGAAAAAACCATAGATGAAAAAGCGTGTTTACTGGCGGGACGGGACAAGATTAGGGCAAGACTTGAAGAGCTCCAAAATGAGGTTAAAGAGCGCAATATGGTTACTATCCAGAGGATCCTCCAAGAGTACGCCAGACTTGGTTTTTATGACCCTCGCAAGTTCTTCAATGATGATGGCAGTCCAAAAGGCATCCAAGAGCTGGATGATGATACCGCGGCAGTGTTAGCGGGGCTTGAAGTTATGGAAATATGGGAAGGCCGGGGCGATAATCGTCAGTTTGTTGGCTATCTAAAGAAATACAAATTGCCAGACAAGAAGGGCGCTCTAGATTCAATGGCCCGGCACCTGGGGATGTTCGTGGAGAAAAAAGAAATTACTGGGACCCTGGAAGTAGGTATAAAATTGCCTAGTGATATACCGGATGATTAACCAGAACCTTGAACGATTGCCCGAAATAACGAACGATTCCTTCTATCGGCTGCACAATGACAAAAGCCGCTATTTGGTTCTTGTCGGCGGCGGCGGCTCCGGAAAATCGGTGTTTGCAGCGCAAAAGGTAGTCCGGCGAGTAGCGGGGAGAAGAAAACACAGAATTTTAGTAGTTCGCAAAGTAGCCAAGACCCTGCGCGAAAGTTGTTTTGCTTTGGCGCGCGGGGTTATTTCGGACTTTGGCCTGACAAATTTATTCCGGGTCAACAAATCAGACATGACTATCCGGCACGCAAACGGCAATGAAATTATCTTTGCGGGCCTGGATGATGTCGAAAAACTGAAATCAATATACAATATCACTTCCATATGGATTGAAGAGGCCAGCGAGATAGAAGACACCGATTTTAGACAGCTCGACATACGCCTGAGAGGCGAATCCGATAGCTACAAGCAAATAATACTCAGCCTGAATCCGGTTTATCACGGGCATTGGATACTGCAGGAATTTGTCGGCCCAAACTGGACGGCCAAAAAGCCGAACACAACCGTTCATCATAGTACTTTTAAAGACAACCGTTTTCTTGACGAGGAACAAAAGGAAGTTCTGGAGGCGTTCAAGGACGTAGACGAATACTATTACACCGTTTACTGCCTGGGCGAGCCTGGTGTACTTGGCAAAACAATCTTCCCGGCCAAGATCGTCAGCGAGCGAATAGCATACCTGCGAAACAAAAAGCCCTTAAAACGGGGCTTTTTTGCGTATGAGTATGAAGATGAGAAAATAGTGGACAGCTCCATTAAATGGGTAGACT
>DNIT01000214.1:17907-20013 GCA_003489345.1 Pelotomaculum sp.
CAGCTCCATTAAATGGGTAGACGACTGGGAAACCGGATATATCGCAATATACGAAGAACCAAAACGGGGCTATCCCTATGTGATTGGGGGAGATACTGCCGGGGATGGCAGCGATAATTTTACCGGCCAAGCGCTTAACAACGTCACCGGCAATCAAGCGGCGGTCCTAAAGCATCAATTTGACGAAGATTTATACACCCGGCAAATATACTGCCTGGGCAAGCATTACAACCAGGCGCTAGAGGCCATAGAAACTAACTTTAGCACATTCCCGGTTAAGGAACTGCAAAGATTGGGTTACTGGCACCAGTTTAAACGGGAAGCCATAGACGAGATAAGCAAGAAAAAATACCATAAATACGGCTTCCAAACCACCAAGCTGAGCAGGCCGCTTATAATTGCCAGACTGGTGCAGGCAGTTAGAGAACACCCGGAACTGTTCAACGATATTGCAACGTTAGAGGAAATGCTTACCTTCGTTCGCAACGAAAAGGGCAAGGCCGAAGCGCAGGAAGGCAAGCACGATGATTTAATCTTGGGCTTGGCTATAGCACATTACGCGAGGGGACAGGAAATAGACAATCCGCCAGCGGAAAAGATAGCACTGCCCGAAACATTGCCCCCCGACTTGCGTCGGGATTTAGAGGCCGACCCGGCAGCTTTGGCCCACTGGCTGAGCCAGCATAAGAAATATAACTAGAGCCAGCAACCCAGCACCCTTCGTGGGTGCTTTTTTAATGCCTGAAAGTAGGTGATTTCGTGAAACTCCCCAGTATAACCAAGGCGGTGAAGCGGATAATGAAAGACCCCGAACAGATGGACGAAGACCAGCGGCAAAACAAACTCGAAGAGTGGAAAAAACGGCTGCGCAAGGCCATGGAAGAACACGAAACCTTCCGGGCTGAGTGCGCCACATACGATGCGCTTTACGGCGGTACCAAGCAGATCAGGCCGCTGGGCAGCACGGATATATACGTTTCCGACAGATACCCGGAAATGAGTACCCCGGAGCCTGCGCGGCAGGTAGTAAATCTGTGCTTCCAACTGATCGAGAGCCAGATAGATATAAATCTTCCCATGCCGGCGGTAGAACCTACGGAAGAAGAGGACGAGAACGAACGCCGTAATATGATAGAGGGGCAACTGGCTTATATGGCCGGCGATACTTCGTTGCGCCGGATAAACAGCGAAAACGAGCGCATTGCCAAAAAAAACGGCATTGCCTATTTCAAAATAGGCTGGAATCCCGATTACAAGGCGCATACCTATCGGGGAAGAATCGAAACCACCAATCCGCATCCAGGGAATGTGGTACTGCAGCCTGGCGTAACTAAAATTCGTGACATGGACTATCTGTTTCATATCGAGAATCGCACTATAGATTATATCTGTCGGGAGTATGGCGAGGAATACAGGGAGGAAATGGAAGCTGCAAACCTGGAATACGGACAGTTGGATTATTTTAATGCCGGCAGCGACAGTTACACCAACGAGAAAACTAAGAAACTGTCAATTGTCGAAGCCTGGTATAAGGATGCGAATGGAGATGTAGGTGTTTTAACCTGGGTAGGAGATATAATCCTGCGGGATAAGCCTAAATTCTTCTACAAACGGGATGAGGCCGGCAATATTATTGAGTATGACGAAATAGACATGTCTCAGTATGACGAAAAAGGGAACTTAATCGGGACTGAGACGGTACAAGTTAAATGCCACGTCCCCAACTACTTCCCGGATGTGCCCTGGTACAACATACCACGGGAAAAATCAGCCCGCGGGCTTGCCGACCCCTTCATTATCGCAGACCAGCAGGAAGGGATTAAGAAGCTGCTCAGCATTGAAGAGGAAAAGCACATCAAGGGCACGACTAAGATATTTGTGCGTAAGGGCACCGGCCTGGCGGCCAAACTGACCAATTCAGTCAGTCAGATTATCGAAACGGATGACCCGACCGGCGACGTAGTAACCAAGGACCTTAAAACGCCGGATAACTCGCTTAAGGATTTATATTTTATCTACGTTCAGGCAGCTAAAGATTCGTTAGGAATCACGGAGGCCAGTCAAGGCAGGACGGATAGGGGTAAAGAATTATCGGGCCGGGCCTTG
>DNIT01000087.1:0-253 GCA_003489345.1 Pelotomaculum sp.
GTCGTTTTGAGCCGTGAGATGATGTCCGCGATCCTGGTCTGGTTGACGGCGATGTCAATGGTGGGCCGACCGAACTGGACCCGTCTTTGCGAGTAAGGCACAGTATACTGCAACAGCATTCTCTGCCAGGCAGCTGCGGAAGCAGAAATCAGCGTCCTTTCAAAATTGAGACCATGCATCAAAACTTTCCAGCCTTCACCCTCTTTGCCGATCCTGTTTGCCACAGGTACGATAACATTATCGAAATCAAGGG
>DNIT01000087.1:390-6393 GCA_003489345.1 Pelotomaculum sp.
ACATTATCGAAATCAAGGGAACCGTTCTGGACATTCTCGAACCCGAGGATTTCATTGATCCTTTCCGAGGAGAAACCGGGTGTACCTTTTTCAACAACAAAAGCGGTGAGATGGCGGTGTTTTTTGATATCCTCAGGGTCGCTGCTCGTCCTCGTATACACAATGTAATGCTGCGCCACGCCGGCACCGACGATAAAACGCTTTTTGCCGTTAAGGACATAATGGTCGCCTTCCAGTTTTGCTTCCACTTCCATGCCGGAAGCATCAGTGCCGGCAGTCACCTCGGTAATAACAACGCACCCAAGCTCACCTTGGGCGATACGCGGCAGATACTTTTTCTTTTGTTCTTCCGTACCGAAGTCAAGAAACTGCATCAGTCCGCCCATCATATTACCTACAATGATCCTGCCCATACCGGGACTATAGCTGTGAACTTCCTCAGCCACGATGCAACCACCTGTGCAACCCAGACCCATTCCACCATATTCCTTGGGGATGGCAGCGCCTGTAAATCCTGTTTTACCGAACTCTTCATATAGATCGAAGGGGAATTCTCTCGCCCATCTGGTTTCCATTTCACGACCCGCGATCTTTTGCATAAATGCTTTTACATCTTTTGCCAGTTGCTTGTGCTCTTCACTCCACCAGGGAAAGAAATCCATATTTTTTTCCTCCTTTAAGATTATAGTGCTTGATTGCAGATTGCCATTGATAATGCGTATTCCTACACGGCGGGGTTCAAGTCATTGTTTCCAGGTTATTCCTTAGCCCCCACCTTTGTGATCCGGTAATGGTCTTTTGTCCTCCCCCTTTGCTGCTTAATTTAACTCCAGGGAAGTCTTTTCGTTCATAACAGTTGGTTATTTCCCCAGGGGTTAAAATGAGTGCTATAGTTGATAGTATAATTAATGGTTTTAGTATTATCTATAGTACTTGCCACAGAAAAAAACTTATTTCCAAAAAAGAAGTATGTTCAATAAAACACTTTCTATGATATGTTTAGAAGGCGTTCAGGAAACAACATTTACACAGGTCAGATAGAGCTTTTATTAACAATAGTAATTGTATAGTAGTATATTTAAAAGATCAAGTCTTAATTTATCTTAAACGGTGCAAGGGCAGGCTTTCCCAGCCATAAACTCCGGCCTGTGAGAGTTACCCGGCTGGGCATTGTAAAAACCGCATTTGCTTCTTAACAGTATTTTGCGCTTTTAGAATAGTCTATCCCCTGCTGCCCGGGTCGGGACCATCTGTAGTATCTTTTCGGATGAGCCGCTTGCAGGCCATCGCAGGCGGCCTTGACAAACCGGATGCCTTTTGTTCCGCAATACGCAATACCGTGACATAGCCCTTTTGTACGGGGCGGCATCGTCAGAGCGGCAATATACATGCTGTCGTCCAAGGTCATATGCAGACCGGGGTTGATCTTGTATAATAGATTAAGGATAACGAGAATCAATATATGGAAGAAGGCGAACAAATGCTAAAGATTGAGTTGACCGATGACGCCATGGATTACATCCGTAAAAAAAACACCGATTCCATTACCGTAGATATGATGTCAATATACTATGGCGGCCAATACAACGAACCTGTCGTTCCAATTGGCAAACCTTCTTTCCCTCAAAATTACGACCGAATAGATGTAAACGGGATTAAAGTCTATATTTTTAAAGGCGCCGAAACCGAACCGGGGGGAATTAAAATATCAGTAGAAGAAAGTAATCAAAGACTGCATGTAACAGGGCTGGTATATGACAAAACAGGTTAAGGTAATGGGAAAAATAGCTGCCAGGGTTCCCTTCTCACCATATTCATACCTATAATAAGTCAAGTAGCCCGGCGCTTCCGAACCAAGCCGGAATAAGGCCGGGCTTTCCCCGCATACCCTAATACTTATCCCAAATCAGTTTGTGCATATACCAACCCTGATACGCGCAGCCAATTAAATTCACTCGGCTCAATTTCCAGGAATATTTTAATTCCATCCGGTTCACTTTCAGCGCCTTTAAACATATAGACTTCGAACCCATTCGCATTCACTAAATCGTATTTTGCAGCTGAAAGAGGTTTGCCTGCTGACACGGCAGGCTCCCAGAAATTGCCTCCTCACCCTCCTATATTCATCATATCCACTGTGATAGAACCGGCGTTTTTTTGGAGGATATAATCCACGGCGTCATCGGTGAACTGAACCTTTAGCATTAAGTCATCGCTCCTTTTTTTATTTTCTTAGTAATATATGATATTCTACACAGTGTTTTAATTTCCCTCCCTCTAATACCACTTATCTTTATAGTAGTTTTTTCGAAACGCATGCGTTTTCAACTTCTTAAACAGATAAAAAAAACCACCTAATACTTAGGCGGTTACACAAAAAATACCGAAAAATGAGTATGGCACTATTAATATTACCATATTTTAAGGAATTTTGCTATACTTTATAGCATTTCAACATTAAAGCAATTCTTGAGGTTCTTAAAGACAAAATAGGCATTCCCAACATCAAGTTTTTTATCTGATAAAACACTTTAAAGTGAACTGGAGGGCTTTCATATTTTGTTCCCTCAATTCTAAGGAAACATGCTGCAATTCAAAATATTAAAAAATCTATATATTTTCCTAGATTTCGCCCTTGGCTTCCAGGTAAGCCTTCAAGCCGCCCCATTTTTCCTGGAACAACCCGGCTGCCATCAATTTCGGACCGCCTTGAGGAATGATCGGCTTGAATTCCATTTGGTCCAAAATCTGCGTCTGCAGATCGATGCCGGGCGCAATTTCCGCCAGGAGTAGGCCTTCAGTCGTTCCTTTAAATACGGCTCTTTCTGTTATATAGTAGATATTGTGTCCGCCTTCAACGGCTTTTTTCAAGCTGAACGAATTCTGCGGAATATGATTGACGAACTTCTTGAACTTACCTTCCTTGTCGATAACGAGCTTGCCGCCTTCGATATGGGTCTTAATCCCGCCTGCAGTAAAGGTGCCTACAAATACCGCGCTCCTAGCCGCAGCGCTGATGTTCATAAATCCGCCAACACCCTTTAATATACCGTTCAATAAGCTTGTATTCAAGTCACCGTTTTTATCTGTTTCGCCTAAACCGAAAGCGCCAAACTCCAATCCGCCGCCGTCGAAGAAGTTGAAGTGGTCGCCCTGGTCAGACAAAGATTCAACATTGTAGTGAGCGCCGAAGTTCACGCCTGAAGCCGGTACTCCGCCAACCGCGCCTGATTCTGAAATCATAATCAGGGCGTCGCTTAAGCCTTCTTCAGCCAGAATACTGCCAATCATCTGGGGCATACCCAGACCGAAGTTGGCTTTTGCGCCAAGGGTAACTTCCATGGCAGCCCTTCTTAAGGCGACTTTAACCCCGTCAAACGGGATCGGATCTGCTCCGCCTGACACTTCGACCTTGGCTTCACCTGTGAATGCGGGATTGTATTTTGCGCCTACGGTGCTGATGCGCCTTTCCGGCTGCGTCTCAACAACGATGTAGTCTACATAGAATCCGGGCACCTTAACCATCTTGGGGTGAATTGTTCCGGTTTCAACGACTTCTTCCACCTGGACAAAAACCTTGCCGCCGTTAGCCCTTACAGCCTGGGCAATGGTCAACATTTCGAGGTTGTATGGCTCTTTGTCGATCGAGATGTTGCCGTTTTTATCGGCCTTGGTTCCTCTCATCCAGCCGATGTTAAGGTCCATGCCTTTGAAGAACAGCATTTCTTCTCCCCTGAAATCAGGGATATACTCAACAAACTGCTCTTTGCTGTCTTTAGCCAACTGGTTGATTGCTCCGCCGTCTACCCTGGGATCGACAAAGGTGTTAAGACCGGTTTTGGATATTGTGCCCTTCATGCCTCTGGCCTGATCCTTGTAGACTTGTAAAAGCGTGCCTAAGGGTAGGTTCCAGCCTGCTATTTTATTATTCATAAGCTGTTCAGTTGTAAAATCGGAACAGGCAGAGTGCGAGCAAACCCATCTTTCCATCAAACCGGTATGTGCCAGATGGTCTTCGCACCGGCAAAAACCATTTTCTTTAAGAGCTGCAAAGCTCCCGCCGCCTGCCGCGTGAGTATAGCCGATGCTTTTCGGATGACCGGTTTCTAAATATCTTTTTTCAACTTCCATTAAAATTTCTTCCGGCGTCCCGGAGCATCCAAATGTGGCAACTGCAATGTTGTCGCCATCATTGATCAAATAAGCGGCTTCCTTAGCCGTGATAAACTTCGGTTTTGACATTATAAATAAGCCCCCGTTCACTGAATTTTCAAAAATTTCCACCGCCTAGATGCAATAATCACATGTGATTATTGCATCTATACAATTGTAAAGACAATCTTGTAAAGCCTTTTCTAGAATACTCTGTCCTCAGTTGCCCAGGTCGGGAACCACCTGTAGTATTCCTTCGGATGCGCAACTTTAAGACCATCGTAGGTGGCCTTGACGAGCTGGAGGCCCTTTTTGTTCCGCAATACCATAACATAACCTTTTTCTTCCAGGGCGACAATGGCTTTTTCCAGGGCTGCGTCATCAGCGGCAATATATTCCTTAATGTCTCCCAATGTCATGTGCAGGCCCGGGTTAATTCTATAGTCTTCAGCCAAAACGGCCAGGACATTTTCCTCGCTCACAGGCAATTTTTTCTCAACAGGTCCCACTGCTGGTACCGGCACACCCAGTTTTTCATCGATAACCCGGCGTGGCATCTGGATATCTTCCTTCATCATCTTCAGACAATTACGGAAAATGACCATTCTGCAGGCTTCCACCGTACCACCGGCAACATGCTCAGTCTTGGCAACTTCATAAATATTTTGGACCGGATAGAAACGGTTCACGCCATCGCCGCCCATTATCTGAGTAGCCTGTTTAGCCGACTCCAGGGTGATCTCAGCGCCATAAGCCTTAATAGCACTGGCTTCGATGGAGACATCTTCCTCTCTGTCCCAAAGCCAGGCAGTGTAATACACGGCAATCCTTGAGATCTTCAACCTGATCACCAGGTCCGCAATCTTGTCCTGGTTAGCAGGGATATCGACAGTCGCCTTACCGAACTGGACCCTCCGCTGCGAATAAGGAACAGCGTTGTTTAACATTAGACGCTGCCAGCCGATGGTACCGGAGGCAATGACCGTTCTTTCAAAGTTCAGTCCTGCCATCATGATCCCCCAACCTTCACCCTCAGCACCGATCCTGTCGGCCTCAGGGACTATCACGTTATCAAAGTCAAGGGAGCCGTTCTGGACGTTCTCAAACGCCAGGATCTCGTTTAATTTTTCACAAGAAAAACCTGGTGCGCCTTTTTTAACGATAAACGCAGTAACATGCTTACGCTTTTTAAAAGCCTCAGGACTGTCATCGGTCCTAGCATACACAAAATAACGATCAGCTACACCGGCCGCAACGATAAAGCGTTTTTTACCGTTAAGGACGTAATGATCTCCTTCTTTTTTCGCGGTTACGGTCAATCCGGCAGCATCAGTACCTGCAGTCATTTCAGTGATAACCACAGCTCCGATTTCGCCGCTGGCAATAGCCGGTAAGTACTTTTTCTTTTGCTCTTCCGTACCGGCCTCAACAATCTGCCGCACACCGCCGTTCATATTGCCAACCACGATCCTGCCGATACCTGGCATCACGGTATGCATTTCTTCCGCCAGGATGCAGGCTCCTGTAGCACCCAGTCCCAATCCACCATACTCCTTGGGAATGGCGGCGCCCATAAACCCTCTTTCGCCGATCTTTTTATATATTTCATAGGGGAATTCTCTCGTCCATCTAGTTGCCGCGTCTACCGGAGCTACTTCCTTTACAAATTCCCTTACCTCTTCTGCAAAAGCTTTTTGTTCTTCTGTCCACCAAGGAAATGGTTGCATTTTACTACCTCCTTAGAATTTATAACAGATTTTATAGTAATATACATAATACTACTATAGAAAAGATTACTATACGTGATAACCAACCAATTATAGAATTACCTGGGCTATTTAAATAGCCCAG
>DNIT01000068.1:0-20264 GCA_003489345.1 Pelotomaculum sp.
GGGAGGAGACCTGCAGCGCTTCCCCGCAGGACGCAGCCACACCGGCACAAAGCTCCCGGAAGGCGCCGGTGGTGATGACAAAGCCGCCGGGCACATGGATCCCGTCCATGGCCGCCAGCCTGTGGAGATTCGCACCCTTGCCGCCGGTCAGGAAGATATCTCCGGCAGCGCTGTCGGTCAGATTCAACAGTCTATTCATTGATATTCCTCCTTGTAAAACGCTTTGCGCATCAGATCAAGGTATTCATCCATTTCCGCAAAGATATCCTCCAGCACGAAGTTGTCCTTGTGCTCGGCCAGAAGCCCGTCGGTGGTCCACGAAATAATTTTGATCACTTTCTCCAGACCGATGCCCTCCCGCAATTTGGATGCGTCAAGTCCCGGTAGAAAGGTTTCCTTCCACGGCGGAAAACTCTCCACTTTGACTCTGGAAATTTTCTCTCGCAACTGTTCGTCCGTTTCCCTGCGGACTGAGAGGAGAAAGTCCAACACATAAGGGTACTCGCTCACCACAGCCAGTTTGATCTGCTCCGATTCGCGGATGCGCTCAAACAGGTCTTCCCGCTCGAAAGACTTCACTATGCGGTCATACACAAGGCCGTAGGCAAATTCATAGAGATAGAGGTAAAGCTTTTTCTTGTTACCAAAATAGTGGAAAATCAGGCCCTTGGAGATATCCGCCGCCGCGACGATTTCGTCCATGGTTGCCTTTTTGTAGCCGTTTTTAGCGAAGTGCTCCATGGCTGCGCGGATAATCCGCTGCTTTTTATCCTCGGGAATATGAACCTCCTGCATCATCATCACCTCATTGACTGTTTTGGTCAATTTCTATTGTAGTATTATTGACTAATTTAGTCAATAATACAATGTAATGCCTCGTACTCATCAAAGATATTCATGACTTTTCCTCCCAGCCTTTCTTTTTGGACGGGAGTTTTCCGTATCAAAAAGGCATATGCAAAAGCGAGGCAATATCTTGCCCTAACCCTGCATACGCCGTACGCTTCATCCTGCGTGTCGGCAAAACAGGCATAATAAACCTGTCGTGTACCGCTGGACCCCATGAAAATCAGGGTATCGCGCCCGACGAGGAAGCGGCGGTGGTTGTAAAGCGTATCTTCAGCCTCTGCGCCGAGGGGAAAGTCCCAAACCAGATCGCGAGGATACTGACGAAAGAAAAGGTTCTGAACCCGACCAATTACTACTACCAAAAGCATGGAGCGTCCCATAGAAATCTGGACACGACCACCCCTTTCAGATCGTAGAGATATTATTGAAATCCCGATACCCTTAGGCGGCATAGGTGCTATTCTTGCACCTCACGACAAGACAATCGCTCTGTTGCATAGCTGATAAATCTCTTTACCGCTGGAGATGCGCTTTTCAAAGATTGAAGTGCAATACCAAGTGTGATCTGCTGTGGTGGATCAAGCGGAAGTTTTACAACATCACACTGCCAATTGCGAGTAATCAGCTCATTCATAATACTCATGCCTAAGCCTTGTTCAATCATGGACATTGCAGCAAAGTTCTCCAATGTGGAAAACTGAATATTGGGATTCAAGTTATTTTTCTCAAATAAGGCTACAACATCATCGTCACGCCCAAGAGCTGGCATGATAAAACGCTCATATTGACAGTTTTGAAGTGGGTATGTTGTCTCTGTAGCAAGTAGATGTGTTTTCGGCAACACGGCCAACATTTGATCTTCCGCCAACGGTATCCAATCGTAAAGCATGGGGTCTTTATAACTCAAAAATGCAACATCAGCAATTTTATCGTCCAGCCACCCACTTACTTCCTGTCGGATTCCTTCCATGAGTTTAATTGTGATTTGCGGATATTCCTCTTGGAAAGCTCGAATTACTCTTGGCAGCCAATGTGTTGCAATACTGGAATATGCGGCAATTGTAACACATCCAGTGGCCAATCCCACAATTTCATCGTTGATTTGATTGAGTTTCTCCTCTTGTTTCAAGATTTCCCTTAATACTGGAATGATTTTTAACGCTTCTTCCGTAGGCGTTACTCCCTTTTTATCTCTGTGAAGCAGGGGATATCCCATCTCCTTTTCAAAAGCGTTTACCAATTGGCTTACGCCGGAAGGTGTATAACGCAATGCCGCCGCCGCTTTGGAAAAGCTCCCTAAATCAACAGAGGCAAGAAACACTTTGCATTTCGTGCTGTCCGTAATATTCACTCCCTCACAGGCATTTAAGCAATGCTTAAATGCCATTTGAATAATTCTATATTTACTTAACACATGGACTATTATACAATACTTTGAAACTACTTCAAGTATTTAGCAAGACGAAAGAGGCAAAGTATTGCTTCAACGCTGGATAGAGCAGTATTCGCATGAATTGGGACAATATTGCGGGATAACAGGAATAAAAACATGGATTGTGTAACACGCTTGCATTGGCGCATATGGGCTCCAATTTTCGTTATAATTTCCGGTGTGTTTTGGGGAACGATTGGTCTGTTCTCACATTATCTCTCAGCTTCGGGGTTACCCGCTCTGCAAATTACGGAATTGCGATGCTTGATTGTCACCGCCGCGTTGGTTTGCATAAACCTTTTGAGCGACAAAAAACAGTTAAAAATACGGTTGCGGGATATTTGGATGTTCATTGGAACGGGCGTATGCAGCATTGCTTTTTTCAATATTTACTACTTTATTTGCATATCTGAAAGCACATTGTCCGTCGCTTGTACACTACTACATACAGCCCCATGCTTTGTGATGTTGCTTTCATGCATCCTCTTTCACGAAAAGTTTACAGTCCCCAAAGCGGTATCCACTCTGCTTGCGATTTTGGGATGCGCTTATATTACCGGAGTTATTGGTGGGAACGGAAGCCCCCCGATTTCACGGTATGCGTTGATTGCCGGATTGTGTTCAGGCTTTGGATATGCACTTTACAGCATCATCGGAAGATTTGCTTTACAGAAATATAGCTGGCTTACCGTCATTACGTATACCTTTTTGTTTGCTGCAATCGCCCTGCTACCACTTTCCGATCTGACAACAGTTATAAAAACTACCTTGGCATACCGTTCGGTTGCGGTAACCGCTCTACTTCTAGGGCTGCTTTCAACTTTGTTCCCTTTTTTACTCTACACAAAAGGTTTAGAACACATGGAAACGGGGAAGGCAGCGTTGCTGACCTTTGTAGAGCCGATGGTAGCCACGATCATTAGCGCCATCGTGTTTCACGAGAGCTTTTTACTGAATAATGCTATTGGCATAGTGATGATTGTGTTGTCTATTATCATCCTGAACTCCCCTTTGCACACTCGGCACGCTAAAACGAAAATTCATTATTTTTCCTCCTTGGACCTCGTTTTTTTTCGTACGCATCGCTCTTTGCATGAAGCCTCAAAATCGCCGCTGACGCAAGCCTACCGGTTAGTTATCCAAATCCTCGAAAAGCATAATTTTTACAGTAAAAACTAAAAAACCAAGCGCATGCCGCTTGGCCAGAAAAATTTTCAGATGGCTATCTCCACTCACCTCACCTCATCTCATATGCAATTGTCCGGCAAATATCAGGCTCCTCGTTAAAGAACAGATTTTGAATACGGCATAGGCAAACTCAAAAACACCCTTTTTCCCAACCTTTTTATGGATGTCACGGGAAAGCGGAACTTACTGCCACCGGAGATAAGTCTTTACATACTCTGTATAGAGTAGTAGAATTAGTATACAATATTACTACAATATTACTGCTTTTAAAGGAGAGTGCGCAATGATGAATATACGGCCTTCCGCAGCAATACGCAAGAACTACAATGAAATCTCCGAACTATGCAAACGCACGGGCGAACCGGTTTATCTGACCAAAAACGGCAGCGGCGACCTTGTGGTGATGGATGTAGAAGCGTTTGCCCGGCGCGAAAGTATGCTGAAGCTCAAGGAAAAGCTGATGCAATCAGAAATCGACATTCAAAAAGGGCGTACCTATTCCGTAGAGGAAACAGCCTCAGCCATGCACAAGGCTATCGCGGAGGTTTCCGATGCCGGAAAAGAATAAGCCTTATACGGTAAAAATTACGGAAACCGCCTGGGATATGCTCATTTCTCATGCGCATTTCCTTGCCAATGTCAGCGTACCGGCCGCTAACAAGCTGATAGATGCCTTTGTTGAAATGACCGACAGCCTTGCCGCGATGCCGGAGCGCAACCCATGGCTGGAACATGGCGCGATCCCCTTTCAAAAATACCGCAAGCTGCTGTTTGGAAAGCATTATATAGCACTTTATCAGATACAGGAAAACACTATCTATGTGACGGCCGTTATGGATTGCCGGCAGGATTACGTTTGGCTGCTGTAATTTCCGAATAGGTCGCTTGTTTATAAAACGAAATACCATGAATTCAAGAAAGCCCGTTGTCTTTGACAGCGGGCTTTCCCCATTTTTATCAGGAGATTATTGGCATAGTAATGGATTGTGTTGTCTATTATTATCCTGAACTTCCCTTTGCACATCAAGTCACAAAAAAACGATGCAATCACTTTAGAAAAATGAAAGAAGGGCATTTTTCTAAAAAAATAATGCTACTACTGCCGTTGATGGTGCAAGGAGTACCATTCACAGTAACGCTAAAACGAAAATAAAAAAAACCGTTGATCGGCGGCAGTATGGTCATGCCTAAACAGAACGCGATCAACTAAAGACGGCGGTTTTGTGAAATCAAAGCTGCCTGATGTTTACCCAAACATGGCAAAACCTTATTAAGCCGATTTTTTTACATGATACCTGACCCTGAAGCCCGCGCCGATAGACTGCGCTATTTCTTTGCAAGATCGTAGGTCTTCCCCGGAGATTGAGCTTACCACAGTCAGCACTACCTTGGGGACATGCTCCTTGCATTTGACAGCAAAATCCAGCATGGCTTCAAAGGCCGCTTCTCCATATATGGACCGGCATATGGCCTGATACGCATACCTGTCTCCCGCATTCATACTGATAGAAACTGCGTCCACCAATCCGTGCAATTGCGGTGTGATATCCCTGCCGCAAATAAGATTGGCATGGCCGTTGGTATTGATGCGGATTGGCAGACAGTATTTCTCTTTGAGCGTTTTACATATTTCAATAATGTCATACGCGCGCATCATGGGCTCGCCAAAACCGCAAAATACAAATTCCTTATACCTGGCAATATCCCACCTTTGGATGTCTTCCAGAACCTCATCTATAGACGGCTCCTGTTCAAGCCAAAGGTTCGTTCCGCTGCCAACACCGTCCGATATGTTTCTGATGCAAAAAAGACAATTATTGGTGCAGCGGTTGGTCATATTCATATATAACGAGTTGCCTAATTCATACGTGATTGTCATCGAAATCTCCTTACCGCTCAAATGTGCATCTAAAATTTGCTTATTTCAAAAATTGTTAAACCAACCCATAAGTAAAATGAGAGTGCCAGTGATCAAGCGCATCACTGGCGTCTTTGTTCAAGTCCAGACGGACAAGTATCAATATTTTGATTTATTTTATCTTACAGCAGGGCCTTGAACAATGTCAATATATGAGCGAATGAACATCGAACCTCTCATCAGAAAATCTATCGGCGCCAGGCAGCCAAAGCCGGCCAGGATATACTACCGGCAACATGCGCACGAAAAGCCATTGCAGCTTTAGCGTTGCATTTTCGCCTTGACGTAATCCACCCCTAAGAGCAATAGTGGAATTCCAAATTCTATCGGCAGGGCGATCAAGCCAAAACGGTCCAAACGAAAGGACTGCCTTAATTCCATATAGGAAGGAAATAAAACAATGGAAAGCAAAAAAATGACAGCGCCAATGGGCAGGATAAGCGGCAGCCGGTTTTTTAGACCCAGCCATTGTTTCATGGAAGCCGACGCGGCGTAATAAAAAAGGGTCATCATCAAAAAACTGGTACTGCTCCAGCTTATCAAGAACAGTGATTCAATCCTTTGAATAAAATTAGCAATATTGATTGCCCTGAATACCCAAAAAAACTGGTAATTTGATATAACCGGAGCATCTGCACCCAATACGGATACAATTGTAATAGAGACAAGAAAAATAACCAGCCCAAGAACAGCAATGGATAGCAAAAGAGTCTTTCTGGCATCTGCTTTTGTGCGCAACGACGGTAAAAAAAACAGCCAGGAAACGGCTATGCCTATAAACGGCAACTGCGTAACGGCGTCCACCATAGCCGGCCGCCACCCATCATCCAGAGCCAGTTCCAGCTGCAACAAGTCCATATTCGGGGTATTGAAAAGGATGCCGATGACAATAGAAAAGAAAATAATAGGCACTAAAATTTCCGCTGCTCTGCCTATAACCGCCAGGCCTTGCACCGAAGCGTAAGCCGCGATAAGCAATGAAACTGCTATAAAGGCTGCCATAGGGGTTTCGGGCATAAGAAGCAAATACAATTCGGCATAGTCGCGCGTGGCTAAAGCGGCGATTAACAGAAAAAAGATTATGTATATCAGTCCAACAAACCTTCCCAGCCATTTACCCAGAATGTACTGACTATATTGAATAACAGTTTGTGAAGGGTATCTCAAACCAAGGGTAATCATTAAATACCCGCCGGCCAAACCTAATATAGTAGCCAAAACTGCTGACAACCAGGCGTAATGTTTGGCGCCGCCAAACGAAATCATGGGGAGGGTTCATATTACAGGCATCACCAAAGTGCCAAAAGTAAGCATGACGGCCTGATGGTTAGTTATCTTAGTATCACTGCGCTCCATTGTCAAATCCTTGAAAAAAATTTATATATTACTATACCAATGGAGAACAATATTTATTCAAAGCCGTAGGGCGGCAATCCTGCGATAAGGCGAAAGACTTATTTTATAATTTTTCACTGCTGAAACAGGCTAATTCCAAACACCGGCGAATATTTCTAAAACAGCTCGAAGCCGCAGGACGGTATAGTTCCTGAAGCCGGCGTACCGTCGAGAAGAAAACCTCCGTCTTCAGTTCAAAGGAGTTTCAGAAACTCCTTTGTGCTCCGGTAAACAGGATCCCCTCCAGGACCACTATGCCATCCGAAGTGATATGATACAATATGAATAGGAGCCTTTAGATTTTCCTAAATAATGAAAAAGTACTGGAGAAAAATCTATGAAATTTGTTTCATGGAATGTAAACGGTTTGCGCGCCTGCATGAATAAAGGGTTTATCGAATTTTTCCGGTCCGTGGACGCAGATATATTCTGCGTCCAGGAAACAAAAATGCAGCAAGGGCAGGCGGAGATTGATCTGGAAGGCTATGAGGAATACTGGAACAATGCCGTAAAAAAAGGGTATGCGGGGACTGCTGTCTTCTCCAAACGCAAAGCAAACTCGGTTTCGCTGGATCTGGATAAAGAGGAGCATGGTTTGGAAGGACGCTTGATCACCCTTGAATATAATGACTTTTTTCTGGTGAATTGCTATACGCCAAATGCCCAACGCGGATTGACCCGTCTCGACTACCGGATGATCTGGCAGGATGATTTTTGCTCCCATCTGAAACATCTGGACAGGAAAAAACCGGTGATTGTCTGCGGGGATATGAATGTGGCGCACCGGGAGATAGACCTGAAAAACCCCAAATCCAACGTGGGGAATGCGGGGTTTTCACCCCAGGAACGCGAAAAAATGACAGAGCTCCTGGAAGCGGGATTTGTTGACTCATTCCGGTACTTACATCCAGACAGGGCAGGCGCCTATACCTGGTGGTCGTATATGTTCAACGCCCGGGCCAAGAATGTTGGCTGGCGTATTGATTATTTTCTTGTTTCGAAACGGATACAAGAACGGATTCAGGATGCCCTGATTTATTCCGAGGTTACAGGCAGCGATCATTGCCCCATCGGGCTTGAGCTTGCCATATGAAGCGCCGGTGAGCAAGGGCCTCACCGGCGTCTTGGCCGGCTTTATTCTCCGGCCAGCAAATCCATCACATCGCGCCGCATGCTTGGCGGAACTTCTTGGGTGGGCTTGCCCAAACGAACGAGCATCTGAATGGTACCTCCCCCCGCAGCATAATCGCGGTGGATGCTGCTGTACGGCTCTTCCATTTCGGGGTATTCCTCCAGGACCTGACTGAGCGGCTGCACAACAAAACCCAAACGGTGCGCTGTCAGTGTCAATCTACTGTAAAGCATACCGCTTTTGACCTGGCTTGTACGGCTGTTGTCACCCGTAATAATCATGGCGTAAGCCGGCGTGTTGGCCACCGATGTCCGGGTAGACTGAATAAAGCGATCCGATGCGGCCTTCCCGCTGTTCATTGAAGGAAAGAGCGTGACCAGGCCCTGTATGAGGTGCCGCATGATGCCTGAAGTACCCTGCCCTTCGACAGAAAAGCCATAACGATATTTATTTTTTTGGTACTCGTTGGCACGAAAGATCGTTTCCGATTCTCGCATAACACGCTTCACGTCCGCTTCGATGGCTGCTCCCTGCATGGCATAGCTTCCTAATTTAGCTACGTTTTCTTCATCTTGAAAAATCTTTATCGACATATTGATGTCGGCATTGATGGTTTCCAGCTGATGGATCTGTTCTGCGGTTAATTTGGTTGACTGGTATGCCGCCCTGTTTGTGTCCGGCAAAAACATGAAATCATAAAGAGGGCTGCTTTGCGGCCGGTCTTTGGTAAGCATGATTTTTGCCACCAGTTTGGTTTTCATGCTCTCCGGCAGCTTTTGTTCGTTATAGCCGCCCTCTGGAAACAACTCCACCGCAGTTTGATATCCCAATTCATCTCCGGCGATATTGACATACTCCAAAAAGGCGCCCTGCGTAATCATCATTTGCCGTGCCAAAGGATCCACCTCGTTGGTGAAGCGGTCGCTGTCGGCGTATAAGTAGAATACCATGGGCTCATCTCTGTCGAGCCGGATTTTCCATGGCTGCATGTTGTGGCCGTTGGCGGACAACATCCCGTGCGCTGTAAGACGTATTCTTGGATCGTCAAATTTTTGCGCATAGTCCTTTTGCCAGGGTTCCAAATACTTTGGCGCCTCAAAAATCCCGCTCCTGATCAATAGGAATGCAAACGCTGTGATCAAGAAAACGCCTATATACGAAAAAATAATGGTCATTGTTTTCTGCACCGTCCTCTTGTTCATCTAATGATTTCCTCCATTTTCAGTTTGGATGGACCTGACGATAAGCTGAAAAGCCGCCGCTATCAATTCCTCCGGGGTCGTCCTGTGATAATTCTTAATATAGTTCTCCTTTTTCTTTGTGGTATTAAATACGCCAATCATGCAAGCCCACAAAACAAGCGCTGTTTTTACAACATCCAAATCACTGCGTATGGAATTTTCCGCCATGCCCTTTGCCAGCGTTCCGGTCAAATGCCCCAGTATTTCCTCTCCAAGGGCATAGCACTCCTCTCTTGATTGCTCCGGAATCCCCTTTTGAAAATCAAGTTCGCCGTTTTCATACTCCATAATCGCCTTAAAATAGTCCGGATAATCCTTGCTGAACCGATAGAGGGTCAAATACATCTGTCTTATTTCCTCCATCGCATTGCAGGTCTTTTCTTTTTGCAAATCATCCTTCAGCATACCGAGCAACAGCTTATATCCCCTGGTCATGATTTCAAAATAGATCTGCTCTTTGCTGTTGAAATAGACATACACCGTTCTCTTGCTGAACTCGGCCTCTCTCGCCACATCGTCCATCGTGGCATGATCATATCCCTTTGCAAAAAAGATCCTTTCCGCTGCTTCAATGATATCGTTTCTGCGGATTTCCTTTTCTTTTTCCTTGCGTTCATTGATTCCCAACAGCTGCACCTCGCAAGTACACTATAGTGTTTTAAAGTAAACTCTTAGTTTACTTTAATATATGATTTTTTTTATTTTATGTCAATACATCTTTGCTCAGGATTTTTTTATAAAATTAACTGCGTCTTAATGGTGCATTCATATAAAGCTGGTATAATCAAAGTATCCTGCAGAGATGCCAACCGGCATGAAAAAATCTTTATTGAGGTAAAGTATGGGAGATCGGAACAGCACCATCGTAGTAAGCGGGGATATTTGCATCAATACCCTTCTTTGGACTACCTACCCGCAAAATCAGAACGGCTGGAACTGGCAAATGCATGAAAATATGCACAGCATCTCGATGCCGGGCGAATCCATGCTGTTGGCCAAGCTTATCTCTTTGGCGATCGGGCAACCGGTTCTTTCTCCGGACATGCAGAATAAGGAATCGATACACGCAAGCGAATTCCTGCATTCCACAGCGGAGATAGAACCCTATCCCAGAATGCCCGGCGGCAGGGGCACGGGCAAAGTGTACCGGATCAGCCGCTATCTGGGTTTTACGGGAACATCATCCGGCTTACCAAAATTGCTTCCTGTTGTTCAGGATGAAGCGGATGCCGCAATGGTCGTCATCGATGACGAGAACAATGGATTCAATGAACAGAAGGAGTTTTGGCCACTGGCCCTGAAAACAGAAGGGAAAAATCCGCTTGTCCTATACAAATTGAATAATCCGAACATGTCCAGCGCATTGTGGAAGCATCTGGTGGGAACACATCTCGAAAAAACCATCATCATCATCAATAGTGAAGACCTCCGGGCCAAAGGCGTGAACATTAGCAAAAGCATCTCCTGGGAAAGAACGGCACAGGATTTTGTATGGCAGTTGAACAATAATCCGAATCTTTCCTTTCTTGCAGGCTGCAAGCATCTAATCCTTACGTTCGGACTGGAAGGAGTAATCTATTACAGCTCCAACGGGGTTGCCGAATCCCGCCTTTATTTTATGCCCTATGCATTCGAAGGAGATTTTTCGAAGGAGATGCAAGGCGGGATGTATGGATATACTTCCTGTTTTGTCGCAGGGCTGGTGAAGAGCATTGTTGCGAAGGGAATGCAGGAGGAAGAACTGGTTTTCTCAATCAACGACGGCATTCGCGAAGGCATTGTAGCCGCACAAAAATATTATATCGACGGTTTTGGCGCGGATACGTCTTCGTTCACCTTCCCGAATCCAAAGATCTTTTTGGAAGATAACAGCTATGCAATTTCCAAAGAAAATGTACAGGATGTGAAAATCCACATCCCAATCGATAACGATAGTCAGGACAGCTGGTACATTTTAAATGATAAAAGCCCGTCCAATCTTGTAGAAATCGCCGCAGAAATCGTAAAAAGCGGTGAAGAGATGGTTCTGAAATTTCCGGTTGCCCGGTTCGGACAGCTGAAAACTGTAGACCGGACAGAGATTGAAAGCTACCGGAGCATCAATAACCTGATGTGTGAGTACATTGCAACCAAAAACGCCATTAGGCCCCTTTCCATTGCCGTATTCGGAACCCCGGGCTCCGGAAAATCCTTTGGTGTAACTGAAGTAGCTGCAAGTATAGCGCCTGATCTAATTAAAAAATTAAATTTTAATCTGTCCCAGTTCCGGTCGCCCTCTGAGCTTGCCAGGGTCTTTCACAAAGCAAGGGATTTTTCGTTGGAGGGAAAGGTGCCGCTGATCGTTTTTGATGAATTTGACGCTTCTTTTGAAGGAAAGCTGGGATGGCTAAAGTACTTTTTAGCTCCCATGCAGGACGGATTGTTCAGAGAAGAGGATACGGCACATCCCATCGGCAAGGCAATCTTTGTTTTTGCAGGCGGAACCAGCAGCACGTTTGAGGAATTCTGCGGCGAGGCAATCACGGATGACGGGGAAAAAAAACGGTTTTTGATGGAGTTTAAAAGCGCCAAAGGTCCGGACTTCATCAGCCGTCTGCGGGGGAACGTCAACATTCTTGGACCAAACCCGTCGAGTCACTGGGTGGACCAGTTATTTGTCATCCGCAGGGCAATGCTGCTTCGATCTTTATTTGAGAGAAAGCTGCCCCACCTGATTAACGACAGAGGGGAAGCCCAGATCGATAATGGTGTGTTGCGGGCCTTATTGAAGATTCCCCGATACAAGCATGAAGCAAGGTCCATGGAAGCAATCATGGACATGAGCATACTGACCGGTGCCAAAAAATGGGAGCAATCACACCTGCCTTCCAAGGCGCAGTTAAAGCTGCACGTCGATGAAGAGCAGTTTACCCGTCACTTGATGCACGACGTTTTTTACAGTGAAAAAATTGAAAGCCTGGCATTGGCAATTTACGAAAACATAATGAAAAAAGATGGTATCGACCACGAAGCGGTAAAAAGTCATTGGGAAACCCTATCCGGGGAAGAAAGAAATTTCTATCGGGAGCACATCAAACAGATCCCGGACGCCCTGGTATTGCTTCAATATGATATCGTTTCAGTGATTGAAGAACCTGAACCGATCAAATTGAGTGAAAAAGAAGTCCGTAGCCTTGCCCAATATACGCATGGACACTGGTTTGTGCAGAGAAAAGAAGCGGGTTGGAAATTCGGTGAAATGCATGATGACCAGCTTAAAACCGACCCCAATCTGGTTTCTTGGGAGACCTTAAAAGAAGAGTGGAAAAAGCATATCGGCAGCATGGTGGAAAACTGGCCCGTCATCCTGGCAAATGCACATTTTAAAATGGAGTATCTGAAGCCTTTTGGTCAACGCGAAACATCAGACAAATAACAATTATATGCTTTTTGGGGGCTGTGTGAACAGCCTCTTTTACTTTTCAGTTCCTTCGGGTTTTGGACCGACTAAAAGAACCGTATCACTCGGCCCGAAATAATCGCTGGAAATCAAGGTTCTGATTTTAACCTCCTCGTCCACCACGATTTCCCGGTAAACTCTCACTGTGTACCCGGTTTTCCCCTGGTTCCTCACCCTGGTTTCCCCTGCCGGCAGACTGGGGTCATATTGCAGTACAACCTGAGGTTGTATGACCGATTGATCAGCAGTAATGCGGACTTCCCCTGGTTCGGCCGCTTTCGTCCCCAATATGCCGACTGTCAGCGTTCCGCTTTCAATATTGCTGGAAATGTAAACCGGGGCGCCAGTGTTGTTCAGAAATTTCAGGTCCAGATAATCTCCGGCAATGGTGGCGTCGCGACCAGGTGACACGTAGTTAACCGGGAGGGGATGGGAGTATCTTTCCACAATGCCCAGGTTGGCGAGAAGAGCAGCATTGTACAGGGTGGTAGCCACCTGGCAGATGCCGCCTCCGAAATCGAGGGCAAGTTGTGACTGAATAAATATAGGCGCCTTTAAATAGCCGTTTTCCGCTACGCGCGGCCCGAGGCGCCGGTTGAGTGAAAAAATCTCCCCAGGCTTGACCAGGGCGCCGTTGATGGCAGCGCTTGCCAGCGCGATATTGTGGGACCTGTTCCTGTCATTCTCGTCAAAGATGGTGACGTACTCGGCCAGCAGCGTGTCAATTATATTCAAATCAGCGATTTTTACGTCCGGTTCCAGCAATTGGCCGGCCGCCCGCGCCTGCAGCCTGCCCTCGGACATCGCCAGCCGCACCTGTTTAAAAGTCTCATTATAGTCAAGCCTGTAGCCGGCTTTTCCATCGGCTATTTCCATTTTTTTATTGGACAAACTGAGGCTGGCGTTTTTAGGCGGGCTGTCCCAATTCGTTTTGAGGGTTTGGATGATTGTCGCTAATTTATCCTCAGAAAAGACGATCTTTGCGGGAACGTCGGCAGGCACGGCCCTGCGCTTTAACAAGGACGTCAACTGAATAACATATTGATCGTTTATCCCGTACTTGAAAGCTGTTGCGGCCATAGAGCGGCAATCATACCTGGCGTCAATATCGGACAATTTAAAAGAGAAGCTTTTACCGCCGTCTTGAACCTCAAAGGTGCTTTCGGCCGGGGGAGGTAAGCTGCGCTCAAGCTTTTCAGCAGCTTCAGCCGTACTTAGACCGCCGACCTGGATGCCTGCCACGTTTACGCCTTGCTGTATGATACCATTGTATTTGTGCTCCAGGGCCACAGCAGTTCCCAGAATACCTGCAACAGATTGGACCAACAGCAGGGAAGCAAAAAACAAGGCATTTTTTAGAAGCGATATTGTTTTCATCAAGATTTATTCACGTACGTTCAGAGTAAGTTGGACATATTTGTCGGCAGCTACAGCTTTCTCGATCATTTCAACGGTGATGGTCTGGCCTTCTTCCGCTATGATATCGCCATCGTCGGCAAGGATGCGCATGGTCACCTTTTTCCCCAGGAGGTACCGGCGCTGCTGCTCTTCAAAATGCTCGAGCGCTTTAACAGGCTGCGTATCTTCGTCTTGTTTGCCGGCGGACGCGGATTTCGTCTTGGGCGCCGCCGCTGTTTCTTCTGTTATTACCGGTTGATACCCGGCGGCAGATGCAGCTTCAACGGTTCCTTCCAATGCAGACACCAGCCTGCCCTCAGCGCCGTCCTCAACCACCAGGCAATCAAGACCGAAGGACAGGATGTACTGTCTGGGAATGATGCCGGCCGGGCTTTCGCTGTCTTTGGGAATTATCTGGCATCCTGCGATGTTTCCGGTCGTTTCGTCAATGTAGTATTCGCTGACGGAGCCCAGAATCTTACCCTTGTTGGAGATCACTTTCAATCCGTTCAAATGGAAGCCCTTTTCAAGCAATTCAACTGCCTGGCTGCTATCCTTTGCCGGAATAAGAGTTGAACTGGCAGCAACGGTCAGAGCATTTTCACCGAAGCCCTGCACTGCATTGAAAGGTACGGCTTTTAACCCGAGATACCACGCTCTGTCTTTTACCAGAAGAAAATCAACGGCGCCGCGCTGGTTCAGAACCAAATGATCTGCTTCCCCGATTTGAAGCCCTTCTTCAATGCTCATTACCGGTAACCCTAGAATCTGTCGGCTGCTTTTCACTTCAATACCCCCTTGGTTTCTTTTGTCGCTTCGGCAGTGTCAATATTTGCTTTTAATTTAACTAAATTAGGCACTTTGGAATAAGGAGCGTTTTTTGGTAGCCCGGCAACTTGCAATAGTCCGGTGAAGGTTTCAAGATATAGCAAACGTTCTGCAAGCTGTTGCCGCATAGGTGTGACATTGAGATGCTCTTGCTCGAGAAGTGACTTAATAAACAGCTTAGCCTGGGGATAGTGGCCCAGTTCCAGGTAAACATTGCTTATTTCCACGGTAAGAGCCGCAGCCGCACGAGGTTCCCGGTTAAGGCTGAAAGCATTCATAAAACTAACCAGCGCAGAGACCATGTCACCACTTGCTTTAGCCGCAAAACCGGCAGAAATGTTGTCGTTGACGGTTTTTACAGAGTTCTTGTAGCCGTTCATGGGCGCAGCGAGGATTGCCGCGTTCATTGCCGGTGACAGTTCCACCACGGGTAGCTCACGCCCTTCAAAGTGTTCTTCAGCGGTCTCCAATACAGGCATCAATCCATATTCTTCTGTCGCACCTGCAGCAGCATAAACTGCTTTGACAGGCTCCCGGGTTTCTTCCCGCCGAACTGTTTCCGGGGTGCTTTCAGGTACGGGAAGGGGCGGCTCTCCTGGAGATTCTTCCAGATGGGAAGGCCCTTGAGTTTCCGGTAACAGCGTTGCCGGGGGGGATTCCGTCTCCCCGGCCGCTGTTTCTGTAAGGCTGGTGATACCGCAATCCTGGACAGGCTCAGGTGTGATTCCATCCGGCAAGTCTGCCGCCGCGGCTTCAGCCGGCACGGGCGCAGGATGTGCCGCAGCAGGCGCATTACAATCAAGAGCAGCACAGGCCTGGGCGAAGGCGATTTCTTCGTTGCCTTCAAAGGCGTTAGAAACGTTGGGAGCAGGCTCTGCTATTTCGTTTCCAGGTTCCGTTATTATTACCGGGTTGGCGGGACCTTGCGCAGAAATTTTTATGTCGCAGTAACTAAACGCAAAAGCCAATAGGATGATTGCGCCGAGGTATATGGATAACGCTGCGGGCAAGGCAAAAGCAGCAAGCGCCCAGGGGAAAAAGGCTCCCAGAAGCAAGCAAACGCCTGCCGCCGCAAAAACTGTTCCGGTACGTAAGTGCATTCTGCTTCTGAAGAGACCGTGCACAGCGACCAGAACAAGACTCGCAAGCGATACTATAACGAGTAGGATGACCAGATATTCCTGCATTGTTTACCTCGACCTTTTTCCATATTATCGGCATAAATCCCCATAAAGTTTAGTATAAATGAAGTACTCCGCCCGGGCCCGGCAAATAAAACGCGCCCTGTCGCAAATCTCAGGCATCGAATTTCTTACTGCTACCGGCACTATAAATGAAATCAAAAAAAGGTGGAAATAACTTGAGTTAGTTCCACCTTTCCGAGTACAGTTTGCCGGTAAAAATATCAGGTTTGCGGTATGACCATGGAAAATAATACTATGATAAAATATGTATTGTCTTAATATAGATAATGAATGCTGTGGCAAGAGACGCAATACCTATAATAACTGAAATCATCATTATTTTTTGTCTGGTTTTAAAATAGTAAATAATTACTCCCAACAATAACACTATCCACAAAACATTTAAAATAGATAGTTTGTCGATAGCTACAATAAACAGACTACTCCCGATAAATTGTTTTATTATTACAATAGATAAAACTAAAATTGATAATATAGAAAATATAATTACAATAATGTTTAAAATTAAATTTAGAATATTTCTCAATATAACCACTCCATTTACAGAAAAAAAGTGACAGTTCATGTTCTATATAGCATTTAGAGATCTTATCTGCTTATCAAAAACTGTGACAATTGATGACATGGGAAAAGGTCCGGAGGCACACCCATCTTGTTTATCCCCCAGGGTATTTCCTAGCCACTCATATCGAAGCATTCCGCCGGGCGCAGAGTAAGAGCCAGGGTATAACTAAAAAAATTCTTCACCGCATCACCGCTCCTCAAAATTCATAGGATATACCAGTCTACCTAAGCACCAGAATACTACCAAATATTGTAACGTGTCAAGAATATTTGTTAAATAATATTTCAGAGCAATAAGAATAAGGCTCAGCAAATAAACATATGTACCTAAGTTTAATATAAATCCAACTTCATACGTAAATAATTATTTTTTACCGGCATAATACTACATATTTCTTATAATACAAATGATATACTATAATAGAAAAAATAGGTTATTACCCTAAAGGAACATATTGTTTCTTTTTGCACAATAAATAGGCGGGTTGTTCATCGTAGGGAAGCGATACCCTTGAATGGACATTCCCGTATTAGCTTTTTATGACAGGGGGACACTTACCGGCCCCCTTTTCCCATGAAAAAACGGGTGCGAGGCTCTATTTCAAGGGCAACCAGCCGGTGCAGCCAGACATTGAATTAGCAAATGTACCAAGCAGAAAAAGCTTATTTTGTAGTAAAAATGGGACAGCCAACCTGCAAAATAGTGAAACATTTAATGTGCAAAGTTACAAGATATCTTGCATCCACCGGTCCAGAGTTCGAATCCTTGTGCGGTGTTGCTGAATTTTAGCAGTCTTTGCCAGCTCACTCTCTCTAATCAAACTACTGACGTCCCCCATACTGGCCATGGCTATAAAGGCGGGTGAGGACAAAATATACTGACCATATGGAGAACAGTCGTAAAGCGATCCGTATGCAAGAAAAGAGCGCAAATACTGATAAAAGAAGCGGTAGACAGCGGGAGGTTTGCTGCTGTCGGAAGACGATGTGGAATCTCACTGGCCACAATACAAAAAACATGCGGTCCTAGGTTAAGTCACACATCACTATCCAGATATACATATTGATGTATTTGAGAAATTGTCTGTCCAAAAATAAAGTGAAAACTAAGAATAACCAAGATATTTAAAGATAATAAAAGTTCATTAAAGGAGGTGATTAATAAAGAATAAATACTACAATTCAATATTTTAAGAATGAAGGAGGTTCAAAAAATGAGTTCCAAGTTGAAATTTGGTTTATTTGTAGCTGTTATGCTATGTTTTTCACTGATAATCGGTACAACAGTCACTTCTGCAGAACAAAATAAATCCGGGGAAGTAAAATCTTTTCGTGCTTCTCCAGAACAACTAAATATAATAAAAGAACTTTGGGGTACAAATATTTCCAAAGGTGAATATTTAGAAAATGTTTTCCCAGAAGCATTAAAAGGTTTGCCCGAAGATGTATTAAAACAACTGTACAATATTCCTATGGTTTGGCCCAATCCAAATTCTCAATTACCAGAAGAAACTATGGTGCCTGCCGGATCAGAAAATGAGGTAACACCCCGAGATACCTGGGTAGTTGAGCTTAAATCTACATTAAATAAAACCACAAACCCGACAGTATTAAATTTCAAGTCTTCTAATACAGTAAAATACCCAAGTGCTTCGTCATTAGTTCCATTCATGGATGTTACATCTTATCTTTGGAGAAAAGATAGTTTGATTGGGGGCACAGATGCTGTACTTGTAGATTCTGCTATGGATGCCGGTTATAATGTCTCTAGTGTAGAAGCAGTAGGTATATATATTTGCGACTATCTAGGTTATTATAAAACTCAGGGATGCCATAATGCAGTATTCCCTCCCGGCCACACCCCCCCTGGATATACTAATGTTTGGACCGAATCATCTTGGCAAAAGGCACAGCCTTAATTCTCTAAGAAGTAAATAAACCCAACAATTAGTACCTGTAGACAATATTCTTTCTAATGGAAACTTAGCAAGATTTCTAAAAACCGTGTAGAAACTAGAACTACACGGTTTTTTATATAAGTCCAGTATGGGTGGAAGTCCCGGAATTTACCCGGGTTTAAAATGAGGGTGTTATAGGATGGCCCCAGTTTCTTAACCCAAGAAATTTATGTATGTCGATTTGATATAACAATATTTACTACTTGACAAGACTTCCTTACAGTTATAACCTGTGATGCAGCAGCTTCCAGCCGCTTAAAGCCGCAAGACTGTCAGAAATACGGAAGACGGTTATCAGTCTTTTGCAACTGCTTTCTCCAGCCTATTGGGTCTTGTACGCTTAGTTTTGTTGGCAAGATTAATGCTAGGGAGGATGTTATGATTTCAATATTAAAAAAAACCACGATAACATGGTCTGTTGCAGCTCTAGCCTTGATCCTGATACTTGTTGCAGGATGCTCCAGCCTGCACAACCCCTCTAATCCAAACAACAGTCAAAATCAAGAACCTGCTACAACCAGCAGTCAGCAAAATACCGATCCCAGCACTCCTGAATCACCCCTTTCATCGCCTGTTGACTCAGATTCAGCCGACTCAGATTCCATTGTGTACAAAAATACGCAATATGGTTTTAGCTTTACCCTACCGGCGGGTTGGAAAGGTTATTCGATTATTACCGGCAATTGGGAAGGATATGATGTAGAGTCAAGCAGGATCACGGAAAGCGGTCCGATGATTTCCATTAGACATCCTCAATGGACTTCCCAGAACCCACGACAGGATATTCCTGTCATGATATTTACTATTAACCAGTGGAACTTGCTTCAAAAGGAAACATTCCATATAGGAGCTGCCCCTATGGGACCAAGTGAACTTGGTCGTAACGATAGTTATGTTTTTGCGCTTCCTGCGCGTTATAACTACTCATTCCCAACAGGATATGAAGAAGTGGAAAAGATTTTAGAAAATCATCCTCTTCAAGTAAATTAGATAACCAAAATCACTACTCCCAACGTTGCAGCACTGTTAAATACAATGCAGTATCCAATCAATTATTTTTCTCAAGCACCAATCCAATTCCCGGCAACATAGGTATTAAATTTAATAAAAAATATAACTCTCCGCTTAACCTCAGCGGAGGGTTATATTAACCATACCTTATCAATTTTCATGAATAGGCTACACGAACAAACTCCTTGTAAAACTAATTTCATATCTGGTTAACCGATTGTATGACTGGTCAGGCGGTAACAATGCGGCTTTCTGCCTGTAGGCCAAGTTTCTCAACAGCATGCTCCCGCATCTTATATTTCATGATTTTACCGGCGGCATTCATGGGGAAGTCGTCGACGAAATCAACGTAGCGCGGCGTTTTGTGCTTGGCCATGTGGGAACGGACGTACTCCTTAAGCTCGTCGGCAGTCATTGTTACGTTATCCTTGAGAACCACGCACGCCATAATCTCCTCGCCGTATTGTTTGTCGGGTACGCCAATTACCTGAACATCCCTGACTTTGGGATGGGTATAGATAAAATCCTCAATTTCCTTGGGATAAATATTCTCACCGCCCCGAATGATCATATCCTTGATGCGTCCGGTAATTTTGTAGTACCCATTCTCATCACGCTTTGCCAGATCGCCGGTGTGCAGCCACCCGTTTTCATCAATGGCGTTTTTCGTGGCCTCAGGCATTTTGTAGTAGCCCTTCATGATGTT
>DNIT01000068.1:20343-20594 GCA_003489345.1 Pelotomaculum sp.
TAGCCCTTCATGATGTTGTAGCCGCGCGCCACAAATTCACCGTCAATATTATCAGGTAAATCCTCGCCGGTCTCGGGGTCAACAATCTTGCATTCAACGCCAGGCAGCGCGCGGCCCACAGTTTTGACGCGCAGGTCAAGAGAATCGTCCACGCGGCTCTGGGTGCAGCCGGGGGAAGACTCGGTCTGGCCGAACACAATCGTAATTTCCTTCATGTTCATTTTGTCCACCACATCCTGCATGACCTTGAC
>DNIT01000068.1:20736-21003 GCA_003489345.1 Pelotomaculum sp.
CTCATGTTCAAGCATCGCGATAAACATGGTGGGGACACCATGGAAGGCGGTAATCTTCTCCTTGCTGATGCATTCCAGCGACAGCTTGGGTGAGAAAAAGGGCATTGGGGATATTGTCACGCCATGGGTCATTGCGGCCGTCATGGCCAGCACCATGCCAAAACAGTGGAACATGGGCACATGAATCATCAAGCGGTCGGCAGTGGAAAAATCCATGCAGTCACCGATGTTTTTACCGTTATTGACCACATTGTAGTGGGTGAGCAT
>DNIT01000068.1:21292-21795 GCA_003489345.1 Pelotomaculum sp.
CCTCGGCAGTTTCCAGCTCGGGACAAAGTTCCTTTATAATGCTTACATAATCGGAGTCCTTGTAACCGTCGATCATAACCAGCGTATGCGTATCCGACTGGCGCAAGAGATACTCCGCCTCATAAATCTTGTAGGCAGTGTTTACGGTGACCAGCACCGCGCCTATCTTGGTGGCCGCCCAGAAGGTGATGTACCACTGGGGAACATTGGTTGCCCAGATCGCCACATGGTCACCCGGCCTGACACCCATGGCAATCAACGACCGGGCAAATGTGTCGACGTCGTCTCTAAACTCGGAATAAGTCCTGGTATAATCCAGGGTGGTGTATCGAAACGCATACTGGTCGGGGAACTCTTCAACCATACGGTCAAGCACCTGGGGAAAGGTCAGGTCAATCAGCGTATCCTTCTGCCAGACATATTTCCCTGTGCGCGCGTTATTTTCGAACAGATGGCCCTTTACCACATTTATTTCAGTGTAACGGCTCATATAGTTCGCGAAA
>DNIT01000068.1:21860-23256 GCA_003489345.1 Pelotomaculum sp.
CATATAGTTCGCGAAATTCGGGAAGACAACTCCCGCGTCATCAAGCTCATCCGCCCAGCGCTTGACCCATTCCAGGGATACATAACCGTCGTAATTAATCGAGCGCAGCGCCAGCATCATGTCGTCAACCGGCAAATCCCCCTCACCCATCATCCGATACCGTATGGAACCGTTCTCCACAACGGAATCTTTAATATGTACATATTTGATATAGGCGCCGAGGTTCTGCACCGTCTTTCCGGCGCTCTCACCTGCAAACCGGTAGGGATGATGCATATCCCACAGGGAGCCCACCGCGTCACTCGCCACCTGATCAAGCAGCCTGCACAGCCGGGCGGTGTCGGCATAGACACCGTTCGTTTCCACCAGCAGGGTCACACCCTTCTCTTCGGCAACCGGTACCAGGCGTTGCAGGGCGGCAAGAACAACCCCGTCATCCACCTCACCGGTGATATGCGGCTCAAGGTCCGCAAGGATGCGGATGTATGGAGTGCCAAGCTTGGAGGCCAGCATCATATACTGCACAATCTCAGCATGGTTTTTCTCGGCATTTTCAGCAAACTTCAAGCAGCAGCCGGATGTGAGGCAGGGAATTTCAAGGCGCAGCTCAGAAAGCTTTCTTACCGTTTCCGGGAGCTGTGATTCGGTGAAAGGCTGGGCCCGGACCGCGGATATTTCATTACCCAGTCCACGGATTTCGATGCCCTTAAAGCCCAGGTCCTTGGCCATGGAATAGATGTCGACCCAACTGAAGTCGGGACAGCCAAGTGTTGAAAAAGCAAGTTTCATTATAATTCCCTCCTCAAATTAAAAAGCGCTTTCATCCCATAGCATTTCTGCCAGAGACGAAAGCGCAGACTTCCGCGGTACCACTCTTTTTGGTATGAAAACATACCCGCTCGTAAGGCATCGGTCAAAACGACGAATACCCTCTCGTTGTAACGGCGAGAAGCCCGGTTACACCTACTTGCTTTAAGCCGCCATGATGTCGTCTTTAAGCTTTCAGCTGACTGCTCAAGGGGGAGTTCACAACTGCTCTGCGCGCTGTTTTTCAGCAACCAACAGCTCTCTGTAGCGACATACCGCAACGTGTTTTCCCTGTCATAGCATTTAAGTAATTTTCCGTTATGTTATCAAATAAATAACTGTCTGTCAAGCATGATTACAGGGGAATGTGTTTGTTCTGTGATAATATCACCCTGAAATATTTCTGAGAAAATGTGTCACTGTTTCTTATTGCTTAAAAACGTTCTTAATGCCTGCCGGAAAGGGGAAACTTCAATATCTACACAACCCCACAAACGGTAATATGGTGTAATGGAAAACCTATTCCTTATTCTCAAGCGGCAAACAAGCTAAAGGAAAATGATAAATTTTCCGCAGTAATACAAAGACA
>DNIT01000026.1:0-4055 GCA_003489345.1 Pelotomaculum sp.
TTTTGGCCGCCCCATCACCGAGGTCGAAGCGCTGGCGGTAAGTCTGGAGGAGGTCATCAGGGAGCTGGAAGTATTCACGGGAAAACCTGTATAAATCATATCACATCAACAGGCTGAACAACTTTTGGGATAGTGCAGCCTCGGTCATCAGCCTGACCGAACGACTTTATTTTGAGGTAGTGGTAATCAACCCAACCAGCACGTTTGCAAACGTTACCGGCAAATTCTGGGGGAAAGCTGCAAAATCCCCTGTACTGATTTTACCAGTGATATCTTTCAAGAAATATTTAGCAACATAACCCATTAGTTGAGTCTGAACCAAGGGTTAGCTTTCAATTGAATTAATTTTTTAAAACTGCATAAAAATACTTATCTATCTTGTGTTCATAAGATGAAAACATCATTCTCTATATTAGTATTTTCTTATTACCACATAATCTGCCGCAAGGCTTAAGTTTAATCTAGTAGGTCTGTCAGGGAGCTCTTTTAATTCCTGCTTGGCCTTATGGATATATTGCTCAACAAGTTCGAGAGATTGCTCGATAGCCCCACTGCTGATAATAATGCTGATAGCTTCCTGTAACTCGCCATCGTCTTTTTCAGGTTTTGCCACCAGTTCTTTAAGCCGCTCTCTTTGTCTGGATGTATCCAGGGCATAAATTACCGGCAGAGTGATAATTCCCTGTCGCAAGTCACTGTCGATAGGCTTGCCCATCTCACGCTGGTCGGCAACAATATCCAGGATGTCATCGGTAATCTGAAAAGCCATGCCCACTGCGTGACCGTACCGGTATAACGGCAAGTAAATGCTTTTAGACGCACCGCAGGCTACTGCACCCAGCTGCGTGCTCGCTGCAATCAGCATGGCGGTCTTTCGTTTAATCCGGTACAGGTAGTTCCTCAGATTCTGTTTGACATCAAAGGATGCGGCTATCTGTTGGATTTCACCCTCACACATGTTGACGCTGCTATCAGCCAGGACTTTGGAAATAAGTGGGGTATATTCATAACGGGCTATCAACATGAGGGATTTAGCAAAAAGATAGGAGCCAATGTGGGTGGAGATATTGTTTCCCCACATGGCCTTGACAGTGGGCTTACCCCTGCGGGTTAGCGAAGCATCAACGACATCATCATGTACCAGTGTAGCCATGTGGATCAGTTCCAGGGCAGTAGCCAGCGGCAGGATTCTCTGCAGGTCAAAGTTGTAGAATTTTGCGCCTAGGAGGCAGAGCGCAGGTCTCAGTCTCTTGCCACCTGCATTGAGGAGATGCGTAGAGGTCTCGGTTAGAAGAGGGTTTGGAGTTTTAACCACATTATTTAACGCTTTTTCCACTATCTGCAGTTCTTTTGCGATGTCTTTGAAAAATTCTAATATCTTTACCGCTTCCTTTACCTTAATTAAACAAAGAAAATATTTAGTATCCATGTTGTACGCACGAAAAAAAAAGACTACCGACAGCCACTTTGTCGGCAGTCTGACGCCACTTTTTGGTACTGGTGTTGTAATAAGCCATTATAATTCTAGAGCAGTCCATGTTTTTCACGGATGGTCATGACTATTTAACTGTGGCTGCTGATTGCAATTCAGTCATGTCAACCAGGCGCTCACGCTCTTTTTTGCGGGCAATCTTGCGTTCAACGATGCGTACTACCAGCACGCTTAGTTCAAAAAGCAAATACATGGGACCGCTGATGATAAGGCAGGTAACTACATCCGGCGTGGGGGTGATTATGGCCGCCAGGGCTACAACAGCCAACATGGCGTAACGTCGGTTTCTAGCAAAAAACGCATGCGTAACAAGTTCCATTTTGGCCAGGAAAAAGCTTATTAAAGGAAATTCGAACACTATACCAAAAGGAAGGAGAAAGGAAATCGTGAAAGAAATATACTTGTCGATTGTAAGTAATGGTGTTAGTGTTGGTCCGGCAAATTGGAGTAAAAACATTACGCCCATGCGGTAGACACAAAAAAAACCGAAAGCAATACCGCCTAAAAAACTGACAAAGGATATCAAAACAAAAAGCGAAAAGTAGATCCTTTCATTTTTTTTTAAGGCAGGAACAATAAAACCCCATACCTGCCATAAAATCACCGGCAGGGCTGCCAGAAAGCCGGCAAAGAAAGATATCTTGATTTTAACAAAGATAGCCTCTGTGATCCCGGTAAAAAATATCTTCTGCCCCAGTTTGGTGACTGGTTCCATCATTGACGCTAAAATCCTGTCACTGAAAAAATACGCCGCCACAGCCAGCATGGTAGTGGTAATAATAGACACAATTAAAACCCGCCGCAATTCTTCCAGGTGTTCAATAATGTTCATTTCTCCATTAGTTTTAGCCATCGTTATTTCCCCCAGGTTGTGAAAGGGCAGTTTTAGAAAAAGGGGCTTTTAATTATTGGCTGCCTTGATCAACTGCGCTTGATTATCTTTTTTCTCATCGGCAACTGCTTCCACTTCGTTCATTATTTCGGAGGAGGAACGGCGAAACTCTTTGATTGTTTTACCGACCGCCTTGCCAAGCTCGGGTAATTTACCTGGGCCAAAGATAATTAAAGCCAGTGTTAAAACAAGGATCAACTCAGGTACGCCAATGTGCGGCATAATATTACACACCTTTCAAATTTTAATTTTTTCAACACAAGGAATCAAAGTTGGCACAAAAAATCCCCTCAACCAACTGACGATGATATGTCTATATTTAGGGCAATGAAAGTCATCTATCATCTCCTCTTATTAACTGCTTTACAAAACCGGAGCCTATTTGTACATAATAGGTCTCCGGTATTGTATTTTGGTGATGATTATTCTGTTAAGCAGGGAAGTGGGTACCATAGGTAGCTGTACTGTTGCTGTGGGCATGCCCTTCCTTGGGCAGAATTGCGAAGTTTTCCACAATAAACAGGTAAGCCAACGCCAGGAAGCTCCACATGCCGAGGGTAATGAGAAATTCCCAGACGCTGGGGAAGTAGCTGCCGCCCACGCTCCTGGCCATTCCGGTGAAGACCACATTCATGCGGTTGAATACAACTCCTACCACTACCAGGACGGAGGTGGTTACAACCCCCCAAAGCTTGTTGCGGATGGAGGGGATGGCGTACATGAAAATCGGCAGCAGGACAAAGACAATCATCTCGATCAAGAACATGTTGCTCTCGTGCGAACCGTTGAAAGCCATCACGAAAACGCCCCGATAGTTGAGATCAATCATCTTGATGATAAAGTAAATGATCATCATCCACATGGTTATTCTGGTCATGCTTTGAAATACAGGCAGCTCCGGATCTCGTCCATAAGCTCTTGACGCTATGGTCCCTTCGATGGTAACCATGGCTGGCCCCAGGAAGAAGGCGGACCAAACGAAGAAGAACGGGAGCAACATGGACCACCACAGGGGATAGAGTTTATCAACAGCAACGATAAAGAGTGAGCCCAGCGACGATTGGTGCAGCGTGGGCAGGACGATGCCCAGGATCAATAATGGTGTCATCATGTACCCCAGAATCTTTTTCAATGACGGGCACTTAACCTTCTCGAAGAAGATGTCTCCAAATTCCAGGACCTGGATTGTTGTATAAATAGAAATGCACCAGAACACTTCAAACAATACCGAGTGGAAACCCCAATAGAAGAATGGCCTCCAGAAGTTAAACCATCTCCCGATATCCAACAAGAGGCTGGCCAGGGATATAATGTAGCCAAGCAAGGAAGTTAACAGTGCGGCGCGGGCGATGGGGAGGTACTTGTCCCGGTGCAGGACATGGACTACCAGCGCAGTACTGAAGCCGCCGCCTGCCAGAGCGATGCCGCACAAGAGGTCAAAGCCAATCCACAGGCCCCAGGGCCACTGGTCGTTTAAGTTGGTTACAGCTCCCAGACCGTAGATGAAGCGGTACAGGGAAGCAGCAGCCGCAATCAGCACAGATATGATTAACAGTATTCTGAACCAGGTAATTCTAAAGCTCCAATTTCTTCCGTACATATTCTCACCACCACTATAAACAAAGATTTATTCCTTGGGATCGACGGGAGCGTACATTTCGGCTTCATTAT
>DNIT01000026.1:4182-4461 GCA_003489345.1 Pelotomaculum sp.
GAGCGCCTGCCAGGTATAGGATGGGATGGATTTTTCCGAAACACTGGTATTGAAGCCGAGCTGTTCAAAGGGGACATCAGAAATGTACATCCAGGATGTGCCGCCATACTCTTTTTCCCCGTATATGTGTTTGACGTAGTTTGAGTTGCTGTTAATCCTCTGCCTGGCTTCGGCAAGAAGCGTCTGTCTGTCGCCGTATTTCAACGCGCCGGTAGGGCAGGCGGTGATACAGGCGGGCCGTTCGTTCTCCAGCAAACGGTCGTAGCAAAAACGGCATTT
>DNIT01000115.1:0-303 GCA_003489345.1 Pelotomaculum sp.
GTGAGCAAGTCGCAGATTAAAAACCAACACCCGTTTTTAATCTGCGACTTGCTCATTTTCAGCGGTTCTATCATCTTTGTAAGGTCCTTATCAGCGCCCCGTCTATGTCGGACCAACAGGTGTTGCGCTGGCTTGATTCGAATCTTCACTATCTCCGCCGGCGTTACTGGCCTTCACCACAAAGTAATATGTTGTCCCATTGGTTAATCCGGCCACCGTGTAGTTCGTCCCTGCCAGCCCTTCCGTTATCTGTGTGTACGAACCACCGGACGACTGATATACCTTGTAGCTCGTCGCCCCGGC
>DNIT01000115.1:446-733 GCA_003489345.1 Pelotomaculum sp.
ACCTTGTAGCTCGTCGCCCCGGCCACGGCGTTCCAGTTCAGGTTCACCTGTCCGTTGCCAGCCGACGCCGTCAGTCCCGTGGGAGCGTCCGGCGGCATGACCACCGGGGTTGCGCTCACTTCATTGGAGTACTCGCTGTCTCCGCCGGAATTAGTAGCCTGGACCACAAAATAGTACCGCATCCCGTTGGTCAGTCCGGCCGCCGTGTAACTTGTTCCGGTCTCTCTTGCCGATATCTGCGTATACACCCCTCCGCCGGACTTCTGGTACACCTTGTAGCTCGTCGC
>DNIT01000115.1:954-9396 GCA_003489345.1 Pelotomaculum sp.
CACCACAAAGCAGTATGTTTTCCCCTTGGTTAGCCCGGTTGCAACGTAGCTTGTCAAAGCCCAGCCCGCCGATATCTGCGTGTAAGGCCCGCCCGATATCTCAGACCGGTATATCTTGTAGCCCGTTGCTTCCGCCACGGCGTTCCAGTTCAAGATTACCTGGCCGTTTTCGGCCGACGCTGTCAGCCCCGTGGGAGAATTAGGGGAATCCACCGCAGTCGCGCTCACTATGTTTGAATCATTGCTGTCTCCGCTGGTATTAACGGCCTTCACCACAAAGTAGTATGTTTTCCCGTTGGCTAGCCCCTCCGACTTGTAGCTTGTTTCTTTTCCTCCCCATACCTGAGTGAACGGCCCGTTGGATGAATCCGCGCGGTACACCTTATAGCCTATGGCTCCGGTCACAGCGTTCCAGTTTAGGGTGATCTGACCGTTTCCAGCCGACGCCGTCAGCCCTGTGGGAGTGTTTGGCAGAGAAATCGGAGTCGCCGCAGCTTTTATTGAATTCTGACTTTCTCCGCCGTCATTATAGGCCTTCACCATAAAATAGTACTTCACTCCGTTTAACAGTCCAGTCACCCTGTATCTTAGCCTGTCGCTATCCGAAATCTGCTTGTACGGCCCGTCGGATTGAACCGATTGGTAGACGGTGTAACCATCCGCTCCGGCCACGCTGTTCCATTCCAGCAACACCCCGCCGTTTTCGGGCGAAACATTCAGTCCCGTAGGCGCGCTTGGCGGTTTAATTACGGAGTTTGTTACGCTCTTGGCTCCAAAGGTTGCCAGCACAGTACCATCATAAGCCGATACCGAGCCTGCCGTATAGGCCACGGTCACGGTTTGACCGTAGAGCACGGCATAGTCTAATTCCAGTATAAGTACCTCGCGATTGTCATCGTCAGGTTCCACGTATGTCACAGTATCATTTATGCCATTTACCAGGACTCTAAACTGCTTTTTATACTTGCTGCTGGAATCCATTTCTTTACTAAAGGTAACCCGCACCTCGGTTCCATCGATATTTGTCTCGGCGCTTACAAAGACCGGCGCAACTCTGTCTAACTTGACTTTTACCGGGCTGGATTGCAAGTTGTACATTGTATCTTCCGCCACGACATATATATCATATGTCTTCGATTTTTCAAGCTCGTTAATTATCACCGTTCCTTTATCATCCCCGCTCAGGGCGATACTCCCCGACAATACCGCGTTACCTTTGGAATCCTGCCCGGCTCTAACCTGCTGTGCGGTGGGAGCCGCAGAGCCGCTATCCAGCACAACAAAATAGGCTTTCCCGTTTTCATTGATCCGCACCAGCAAATAAACACTGGTAGAAGTACCGTTGGATAATTTTGGATAGGTAGAATAGAACGACGGCGGGGTGATATTCGTGCTCCCTGCCTGCCTTGTCACGCCTGTTGCCGGATTTTTATCATCTATAACAGCCGGTACAACAGCCGGTTTATTAACCGCTACATCCGTCGACCCGGCTTTGGCGCGATCCAGCGTAGAAATGGCTTCGGCGCGGGTAACAGGTTTTCCCGGCTGGAAAGTCTGATCAGGATAACCAGTCATATATCCCATTGCTGCAACAGACGCAACCGCGGCCTTACTCCACTGGATTTTGGCGGAATCGATGAACCCGGCAATCTTGTCGTCAATATTGTCTGGAGTTTCTAACTTGCAAATCCTGGTCAGCATGGCTGCGGCTTCTTCCCTGGTTATGTTGTCGTTTGGACGGATGGTACCGTCACCATAACCGGAAATATAACCGCCAGCTATGGCTTTGGCCACTTCCGCCGCATACCAGTCAGTTGATTGCACATCTTGAAAATTAATCGGAGCTTCTCCGGTAAAGCCGAAAGCTCTGTTGATCAGCGCCATGAATTCCGCTCTGGTGATCAGGCTATCGGGCTGAAAAGTACCGTCCGGGTATCCACTGGCCAAGCTCTGACTTATCCAGTCCTCAATCTGCTTTTCAGCCCAATGACCGCTGATGTCGGAAGGCAGTGCCGCGGCAATGCAGGAAAGCACCGGAAGCAGGCATAACACCAGAAAAAAGGCAGCATTTATTTTTTTAATCATTACCTTTCCTCCTTGCATACCGGTGGGAAGAAGTCGTTGTTCGTAAAACAAAAATCCCACTGCGGCAGCGTTGAAAACCACCCAGACATGTTTATTGGGCTCTGGGAGATATCAACGCACAGTTCCCCCCGCTGATACAACTTATCCTAAACGATGTGACTCCGCTGACATTGTAGCTGAAATCCTTCAAGCCATCGTCCTTTGATAATACTTCCGTGGCAATGGTATCATCGTCGGCTATTACTTCAAATTCGGCAGTCTCCGTATTGCTATTGTCAGGAATACCCATATTTATAACAACCGCCAAGTAACGCTTATCCAGGTTCCATCTTACATCGGTATAAGAAAACGGTGCTAAATTATAACCGTTTGGATAGCCGATTGCGCCTATTGTTACCGGCTGCTCAATTTTAACGCCGGTAAGTGGAGTTAATTCTGTCACCATATCGGCGCCGAGGGGACGCACTCCTATATATACCGTCCTATTCGAACCGTCCCATTCCACGGGATAGTTCAGGGATTCGGCCACAAACCTTATCGGTACATAGATCTGGTTGCCCATTTGTACAACCGGCACATCGCTGGTGGTTGCCGCACCGTTCATTATTACCGTAAGAGGTTTTGTCGTTGTCGTTGTCGTTGTCACTGGCGCTGGCGCCGGCGTCGCCCCTCCGATCACAGCGGCCCCCGTCGAATCGCCATCGTCGGAAAGGGCTGTCGGCACCCTCATCATCAAGAGCAATGTCACTGCCAACAGCATCATAACAAATAAACCGCATATTTTAATCTTGTTTTTCATCATTAAAGCCATTATCCCAACCCTCCATAATATGACAATTTTTCGAACTGTACCTTTCTTAAAATAGATGGTCATAATGTTATAGACAATGTAGTCACTTGGCAGCCTTCTGCTGCGGGGAAGAAGCCTTCGGCTTAAACATAGCCAGATGGTTGATGTAAATAACAACCGCATTAAACAGCAAAATAATAACAATCAACACCAGGGCGGCACCGTAGGCCTTCTCGGTGTTGCGCCCGCTTCCCACCGGTGAGGCGTAATATATATAGGAAGACAGAGTACTGCCGGCACTGCGCAGCGTATCCAGCCAGTTCTGAGGCAGCCACCATTTTTCCGGACCACTGTAAGTCAAAGTGGCCCCCAGGCAGAACCAGACGATGGCAACATCCGAGGCCACGCGGCCCACTCCAAGAACGGTCCCTGACGCTATGCCCCGCCAAGCGGCCGGCAACACCACCTTTCTAATGGTGCGCCACTTGCTTACTCCCAGTCCGTACGCGGCTTCCCGGTAAGTAGAGGGGACGGCGGCAATAGCCTCCTCCACCGACTTGGTTATATATGGAAGAACCATCACCGCCATAGTGATGGCAGCGACCAGAAAACTGCGTCCGAAAGCCCTCTCGCTTGCCGTCCCGGTAACTTTAATGCTTAAAAACGACAATTCGGGATAGCTGAAAATAATCAGTCCGAATAAAGCGATCACTATGGTGGGCACTCCTGCCAGGACGTCGTTGCCCAGTCTCAACAGTTTTGCCCCCCAGTTGTCACCGGCATATTCGGCATAATAGACGGCCATGGCCAGCGCCAAGGGCAATGCCAGCATTATAGACATGGTGGTAAGCATGGCCGTCCCCACCAGAGGACTCAATATACCCCCGCTCAGTCCTTTCAGCAAGACCATTTTCGGGGGCTGGCTAATAAAATCCCAGCTTAAGGCAGGCGCTCCCCTGACTGCAACATATATTAGAATACCCAGACAAATAGCTATGGTCAGAACGCCCGACAGCCAGCAAAACATCTTGCCTGCCACAATTTTCCTGCTCACCTGGGCCTTCCCCCTTTCAGGTTGATCCTGTTAATCAGTTGGGCCAACAGGCTGAGCGCGATGCAGATGAACAGAATTACCGAAGCGCAGGCAAAAAGCGCTGCCTCCATGTCCTTGCGGCCCAGCACCTGATTGTTGATAAAAATATTGGCAGCCAGGGTGCGGACAGGCTCCAGAAAGAACACAAGCCCATGGGCGGGATTGGGCAGGAAGGCCACCCCTCCGGCAACCATGGCCATAGCTACGAACTCACCCACCGCCACGCCCGCAGCCAGTATCCCGGCCGCCATAATTCCTCTCCTGGCCACGGGTATGATTATTTTCACAATAGTCCGCCAGTGGGAAACGCCCAGCGCCAGAGAGGCGGCCCTGTAAGTCGCAGGCACCGCCTCAAGGGCGTCGGTGGCCAGGATGACAAAGGTTGGAGTGATCATAACGCCCAGCACAATTATTCCGGCCAGCAGGCTGGTGCCGTCGAGAATACATATTTTCACCATCTGCTTGGCCAGATCATTGCTGATTAAACTTTTAACCAGCGGCACGACCACAGTCAGCCCAACCACCCCATAGATCACCGGGGGAACGCCGGCAAGCAGCTGGACCGCCGCCTCCACCGGCCGGCGCAGCCTGCCGGGACAATATTCCGTTAAAAAAACGGCGCAGCCCATGCCCAGCAGGACGGCCAGCAGCAGCGCGCCGACGGAGGTGAGCACGGTCCCAGCGATTAGCTCCACGGCGCCGTACTGCCAGTTGGTCTTGCCGGGCGCGGCCGACCAGGAGGCAGAGAAAGTCTTATCCCAGCCGCCTGTAGTAAAAAAAGACAGCCCGCTGGCCTGTAACACAGGCAATCCTTTGCTGAAAATAAAAAACATAACAAAAAAAATAATCAGGCTACCCACCACCGTGCATACCAGGAGCATATTTTCAATTATTGCTTCCTTAATCGGTCTTTTTCTCATTTATTCATCCCCGCCAGGAGCGGCGCCTGTCTTGGATGAAAAGACAGGCGCCCTATGATCCTGTTTATTTTTATTGTTCTACCATTTACTTTACTGCCGTTGGTTTACAGGCCAATCCACTGTGACGAGACAATCGCCTGTCCTTCCGGGGACTGGGCGAAGTTGATAAAGGCTTTGGCCAGATCGGCCGCTTCACCGTTGGTTACCATGTTCAGGGGCCTGACATAGGGGTACGCGCCGGATTTAGCGTTATCGAGCGTGGGCACCGCGCCATCAATGCTAATGCCCTTTACGGCCATATTGAGGTAGCCCATGGAGAGAAAGCCGATGGCATTGGCGTCCGTGGCCACCGCTTCCAGCATCAGACCGTTGGATTCGTGCTGCTTGGCGGTTTCGGCAATGGCTTGCCCTTCAGGAACGAATAATTCCTTGAAGAAGTCCATGGTGCCTGAGGGATCGGTACGGCGGTTCACAAAGATGGGAGCGTCATAGCCGCCGACTTCGCTCCAGTTGGTGACCGCGCCGGTGAAAATCGCGGTTACCTGGTCCTTAGTCAGATTTTGCACAGGGTTTAGGGGGTTGACAACAACAACAACTGCGTCATAGCCGAGGGTATAGGGCACCAGACCGGCCGGGTCGGTCTCCTTTAAATTCCTGGAGACGTTACCGATGTTCACGCTGCCCGCCGCCACGTCATTGATGCCGACGCCGGAGCCGCCGCCGGCAATGACTACTTCTACGCCCGGATTCAGCTGGGTGAATGGGTCTTTCAGCAATTCAGCCACAGGCTGCACGGTGGTTGAGCCGCTCATGGTAAGAGTGCCGGCCATGACCGCCGCGGGCACCATGGTGGCAAAGATTGTCAGGCATAAAGCCACCGTCAGTAAAATAGCAGTTGTTTTTGTAAATTTTTTCAATTCAAGTCACTCCTTTTAATTTTTTGCTCGGGTAGATCCCGGCCTTATCCCTAAATTTTAGTATAGCCCCGGGGATTTATCAGCGCTCCCCCAGGCTGCTCGTCAGCTTGTTTAACGGTCAATACCTGGACCCCGCTTACATCGAAGGTAAAATTCTTTAACCCGTTTTCCCTTGTTACAATTTCCTCGGCGACGATTTTACCGTCCTTCAGCAGCCTGAATCCCACGGAATCTTCCTGTTGTCCGTCCGGCATGCCGTAACTGAAAGTGACTTTGTCAACCACTCCATGCAAATTCCAGCGCACAGTGTTATTTCTGTCTATTGCAAAACCGCTGGGATAACTTTTTACCTTAATGATCACCGGCTCATTCAGGGCCGCCCCCGTATAGGGGGGCAACTCACTCACCATATCCATTCCCTCCTGGGGGATGCCCATGCGCACAGTCCTTATTTTCTGCTCCCATTGAAATGGATAGCCCAGTATGTCGGCCACGAACCGGTCAGGCAGATATACCCTGTCGCTCATCATGATGGGGGGGAAATCACTGGCTACTTCCATGCCGTGGACAACTATTTTGACCGGCTGAGCTTCCTCCGCCAGACCTTGACCTAAATATGGAACAAGGACCGCCAGGAACAGGGTTACTGCTGTGGCCAGTAAAAGAACTCTCTTTACCTGTAACCCGCAAATTCTCACCGGAATATTCATTGTCCAATCTCCTTTGACAAATAACTGTTCAGATCTGTACAGTTAATTAACCAGCCTTGTCTTTTCGACTGCCGGGCTGAAGTTTGACCCAGCCCGGCATGCCTTGCCGGAAATTCAACTTATTGAGAGATCTGCTACGCCATGCTGAAATGCTGCAGCATACTTATTTGTTGAGGGTCTTGTAGCCAAGGGTAGAATTTTCCCTGGCGTTGTTCAGCGAATTGGCCAATTCAGCCCTGGTCACGAAACTCTGGGCCTTTATTTCAAGACTGTACCTGGCCTTGGGATTGGTGCTGGGATCATATATCGTCACGCCATAGGAGTCTTTCATCGTTGTATTCACTGAACCGTCTTTATTGGTTGCCGAAGAGTTGCCGTTAGGGTCAGCCCTAACGTATCCTTTGATAAACTTCTTGTCCACAGCTGCAGCCACAAGGCCTTTCAGATCAGGTGAAACCGTCGTGTAATCCCGGAAAATAATATCAATGTAGGCGGGCTCAGCCGCAACATACTTATCTATACCTGTTGCTTTTATCAGCGCTGCCGCCACCTCTTCCCTGGTGGCCGGGGACTCCGGGCGGAAAGAGCCGTCGTAGTAAGCGGCCAGATAAGGGAGGGCGTTGGAGATAGCCTGGGCTGCCCAGTAGTCTTTGCTCACGTCAGGCAGAGCCACAATTTTAGCTTTGGGCAAGAACAGGGCGTTGGAGATGGCGGTAGCAAGTTCAGCCCTGGTCACAGCTTGATCTGGGCGGAAGGTACCGTCGGGATAACCCTCCATAGCTTTAATAGCAAGCATATCGACAATATCTTGATAAGCCCAATTGTAAGTAGAACCGCTAACACCTATGTCACTCGGGATGATCACCGAAGGTAAAAAAGCGTCTTCTGTAGTTGTTGAAATAAACCCGCTGGGCATTTCCAGACCGGTGGTAGTGACAGCCGGCGCCGGAGTGGCGGCAAAGGCCGTTACGGTAAGGATGAAGAAATATACGACAGCCGCCTTAAGAATTTTTTTCAGAAAACTTTTCACGAATATTTCACTCCTTCCGGTAATTGACTTGTAAAAGCAGCCCTCCGAGTAAGCATGAAGTCGGCCTTTACGACTCTAATCTCCCGTTGTCGGGTTTATCGTCCGGCTCAAAGTTTTCAATGATCTGCCCTCTGGTAATATTCCCCTTGTGAATAACAAAGATTACCTGTCCGTATTTTAGGACGTCTATTCTTTCCTTGTACTTGCTAACCTCAGTTATCAACTGCTCAATAATTTTATTTCTCTTTGGCATTCCGGCACTCCCCCAAGGCAATGCATCCATTCTTGCCCTCCAGAATAAATAGGAGGTCAAAGCTATTTTGGCTTCGACCTCCCGCTGTCGGGTCTAGTCAGTTCAAAACTTTCAGTTATCTGCCCTCTGGTCAGCGTACCCCCCTGCACTATGAAAACCACCTGGCCGTATTTTAAGGCCTCTATTTTCCGTCTGTATTTTTCAATCTCCAACACCAATTGCTCAGTTAGCTTGTCTTGCATTTGGCCTCCCCCCGTAAGCCAATCGTTTACTCACAACTAAGCCCTTAACCGTGGCATGTGAAAAATCCGACTAGCCGTTTATCAAAAGCTTACCGTTCCCGATTTAAAATTAAGGCTAGCAACGGGAGTAGTGGCCGGTTGCATCATTGACTCCATAAACCCTAGATGCCCAAATTGCAGGGTTCACTTCATAGTATCCACACAAGGATTTATTTAGTTAGAACAGCTATCGAATATATTCGTTAATTTCCCCTTAATTGCTACGAGGCTTTTCCCCCTACTATGTATAATAAATAGTTAAAGTTAAAAGTACAATACATTTTATGTTAAATTGTGGTTACGCAATGGATAAGTAGTAACACTGCACATTCTATGATTTGCACCGTTCATTACAAATTCAAT
>DNIT01000115.1:9492-9714 GCA_003489345.1 Pelotomaculum sp.
CGTTCATTACAAATTCAATGCCCTTTGTCGCTGCCGCATACCTTATCACCTTCCGTGGACAGAGTAATTCGAACATGTTCGTTGAATAAGTGCGAAACAGAGAGGTTCTTAGCATTCTTAATGATTAGTCGTTGAGAAAATCGATAATCATCTCCCATGCCTTGGGATCAAAAAACCAACTCCCGTGTCCATGTTCCACGATGGATAGATAATTTTATAAAA
>DNIT01000138.1:0-2429 GCA_003489345.1 Pelotomaculum sp.
AACCGCGGTTCCTTGGTGTTGCTTGCTGCCGCGGCTGATGCTATAATGTCGCCATACCCATGTACGGTTTAGACAAGTGTTACCGACTCCTGCAGACCGTTGGACGTAGGGTGTCGTTGCGGCATAAGTAACAACCATAACACGTGGTTGGCAAACCGACTTGCTGTTTTTAATATATTTTAGTTTCAGGATAAAGGGGGAGAGCCAGTTGTCCAAGAATGTGATTGGTGTAGGGCTTTTAGGTATGGGTACTGTTGGACGGGGAGTATACCGCATCCTGACCGAAAACCGGTCCGGCATCGAGCAAAAAGTAGGCGTGCCTGTCCAAATTAAAAAGATACTGGTTCGTGACACCGCCAAAAACCGGGGTGTGCAACTGGAAGAGGGAGTCCTAACGGCAGATGGCGATGATGTCATCAACAACCCTGACATTGACATTGTTGTAGAGGTTATGGGAGGGATAAAACCTGCCCTGTCCTATGCCTTGAAAGCTTTGAAAAATGGTAAGAGTCTGGTCACAGCCAACAAGGACATGATTGCTGAACACGGTAAAGAACTGTTTGAGGCAGCCGAGGCGAACAACAGCGACCTTTTGTTTGAAGCCAGCGTGGCCGGCGGAATACCTATAATCAGGCCGCTTAAGGAATGCCTTGCAGCCAACCGGATTCAACAGGTTATTGGCATCATTAATGGCACCACCAACTATATGTTGACCAGGATGAGCAAGGAGGGTCTCGATTTCCAGACGGCGCTTACTGAAGCGCAGGCCTTAGGTTATGCCGAAGCTGACCCCAGCTCTGATGTTGAGGGTTATGACGCGGCGCGCAAGCTGGCGATTATCGCTTCCATTGCGTTCAACACCAGGGTTTCCTTAAACCAGGTTTATGTTGAAGGAATTACCCGAATAACCGCCGAAGATATTAGCTATGCGGCTGATTTGAACTATGTGGTGAAGCTTTTAGGTATTGCCAAGGAAAGTGAGGCAGGAGTTGAGGTGCATGTGCACCCGGCCATGCTGCCCAAAACGCACCCGCTTGCTCCGGTTGATGATGTCTATAATGCTATTTTTGTCAGCGGGGATGCCGTTGGCGACGTGATGTTTTTTGGCCGGGGAGCCGGGGAACTGCCCACCGCCAGCGCTGTAGTCGCCGATATCATGAGCGCTGCCCGCAGTAAACGAAAGAATGTGCCGGGTTTGTACAATTGCACCTGTTTTGATGAAAAACCGGTTAAATCTATGGGGTTGACCTCAACCAAGTATTATATCCGTCTCAATGTAGATGACCGTCCGGGGGTGCTGGCCAGTATCGCCTTTGTCCTGGGTAATAACGACGTGAGCCTGGCTTCAGTTATTCAAAAACATACCACCGGGCAGTCTGCTGAAATAGTCCTGGTTACCCACAGAGTATTGGAACAGAACCTGCAGGATGCTCTTAAAATTATCAAAGAACTGTCTACCGTTAACGAAATAGCAAACGTAATCAGGGTAGAGGAATAGCAAAGCTATATTTGTGAACTTTATTATTCCTCTTACAGAGGAGGGCTGTAACCTGATGATTCGTGTACAGGTGCCGGCCACCACGGCTAACCTTGGTCCGGGCTTCGACTGCCTGGGTATGGCGCTGGAGCTTTATAACGTGGTTGAAATAATCCCGATTCCCACGGGAATGGTTATTGAGGTGTCTGGTGAAGGGTCTAACGAAATTCCCAAGGACGAGCACAATATGGTTTACCAGGCTGCCCAAAAAGTTTTTCGGCAGGTGGGTTACTCCCCGCCCGGCTTAAAGTTGCGCCTGGCCAACCAAATCCCGGTTGCCAGGGGGTTAGGCAGCAGTACTTCAGCTATCGTTGGGGGCGTGATTGCCGCCAACCTTCTCTCAGGAGGAAAACTATCCATAAAAGATATCATTAGCCTGGCCAGCTCGCTGGAGGGACACCCGGATAATGTGGCTCCGGCGGTACTCGGGGGCATTGTGGTTGCAGTCCAGGCTGATGGAGAAGTAAAAAGCTTAAAAATAGAGCCGCCGCATGGCTTAAAAGGGGTCGTGGCAATTCCCGATTTCCCCATGGTCACGAAAGTTTCCAGGGAAATGCTCCCTTCTCAGGTGCCCTTTCAAGACGCAGCCTTTAATGTCGGGCGCGTTGCCCTTTTGGTGGCGGCGTTGCAGCAAGGTGATCTAAGCCTCTTGGGAGCTGCTATGGAAGACCGTCTTCACCAGTCGATGCGCTCCTCAATGATCCCAGGCTTCAAGAAAGTTTTGGCTGCGGCAAAGCTGGCCGGCGCCAGGGGGGTTACCTTGAGCGGGGCAGGTCCCACAGTGATTGCCTTTGCCGACTCCAACCTGGAGTTGATTGCCAGGGTTATGGGCGAAACTTTTCGCCAAAACGGCGTCAAGTGCCGCGTACTGGTTTTGAAACCCAGCCCCGTT
>DNIT01000138.1:2505-3941 GCA_003489345.1 Pelotomaculum sp.
TTGAAACCCAGCCCCGTTGGAGCCAGGGCTTTGGAGATAAAGTAGAGCATTGCGAACTTAAATCAATATTTTGATGTCCGACAGCAGTTGTCTGGCACAGGAAGGCGGTTTTTCATGCTGGTAGTTCAGAAATACGGCGGAAGTTCAGTAGCCAACGCTGAACGGATCCGCCGGGTGGCCGGCCGGGTCGTACAGGAGAGGGAGAAAGGCCACAATATGGTGGTGGTTGTATCAGCAATGGGAGATACAACCGATGATCTAATCGAATTGGTCAGTGGCATTACCGGCAATCCCCCGGATAGGGAGATGGATATGCTTCTTTCGACCGGCGAGCAAATTTCCATAGCTCTGCTGGCGATGGCCATTCAAGATATAGGGAGTCCTGCCATATCACTGACCGGAGGTCAGGTGGGAATTTTAACCGATGATGCTCACACCAAGGCTAAAATACTGCAGATCAATACCGACCGCCTGCAGGAAGAGCTCAAACAGGGCAATATTGTGGTGGTGGCCGGTTTTCAAGGAATGGACCAGCGCAATGATATAACAACCCTCGGACGGGGCGGGTCGGATACCACCGCGGTTGCTCTGGCGGCAGTTTTAAAGGCCGATGTTTGTGAAATATTTACCGACGTCGATGGGGTATATACCACTGATCCGCGCGTTGTTCCTGAAGCCAAAAAGCTTGACCTGGTTTGCTACGATGAAATGCTGGAGTTGGCCAATCTGGGAGCGGCTGTCCTGCATCCCCGCGCGGTAGAACTGGCTATGCAGTATGGGTTGCCGTTGCACGTGCGTTCCAGCTTCAACAACAATCCAGGTACGTTGGTTAAGGAGGTAAATGATATGGAAAGGACACATGTGGTAACCGGTGTCGCATGTGACTACAATGTTGCTAAAATCGGACTTTTTGACGTCTTTGATCGACCAGGCATCGCCTATATTCTGTTTAAGGCCCTGGCTGATGAAAAAATTAATGTTGATATGATCATCCAGAGCGCCATGCGTGATGACAGGAACGATATTGCCTTTACCTGCCCGCAGGGTGATTTAAAAAAAGCGTTGGAAGTCGTGGAAAGGCTGCAGCCTGAGGTGGGCGCGGAAGGTTTTACCAGTGATGACGGTGTGGCCAAGGTGTCTATTGTCGGCGCGGGGATGGTCAGCAACCCGGGTGTTGCCGCCGAGATGTTCGAGGCGCTTTACCAGGAGGGAATAAATTTGGAGATGATCAGCACTTCCGAAATAAAGGTATCCTGTATCATCAAGGCCGGACAAGCCGAACAGGCCGTCCGCGCCCTGCATCAAAGGTTCAACCTGGCCGGGTAAGTTTGATTGCCTGCATTGCAACTGGTTCGCTAGATAAAGGGATGCCGCATGATGATGCCGGCATCCCTGTTTGCTAGCCGTAATCACCTGTTTGTGAACCTCCCCCGCTT
>DNIT01000127.1:0-4647 GCA_003489345.1 Pelotomaculum sp.
AACGGCGTTGCTGATTATGTCCTGGAGAAATACGGTGACAAGGTGATCATCGAACTGAAGTGGGGGCAAGGCGCTAAAGATATTGGCGGTGAAATCCAGGTAAAAGATCTGGATTACGCTATTTTCTTGAAAAACAGAGGGTATATCGTAGATCCGGATCCAACCCTGCCTGAAGTGCAGCAAGCGTTTCATTCCGGCGCTATCCGTTCTTTTGCCCGTCACAGCCGCCTGGGCTATACCGATCTGGCGAGTTATGATCAGGTCAGAGATGCTTTCATGACGGCAATTGCCGATTTGAGGAGCAAAGGGTATAAAAGAATTACCCTGAAGACCGGTTCCTATGGGATGGAAGCGCTGGCAATGGCAATCAAATTTGCTACGGATGCCAAATTGGACCTATTGACCATTGACGGCTCCGGCGGCGGTACCGGAATGAGCCCGTGGAATATGATGGAGAGCTGGGGCGTACCTTCCCTGCTGCTCCATGCCAAGGCCTATGAATATGCAAGTATTCTGGCTCAAAAGGGTCAAAGAGTCGTCGATCTGGCTTTTGGCGGTGGAATCGCCAGGGAAGATCAGATCTTTAAGGCTTTGGCTTTGGGCGCCCCATTTACAAAAATGATCTGTATCGGCAGGGCGACGATGATTCCCGGTTTCCTGGGAGCCAATATCGAAGGCGTACTCAAGCCGGAGCGCAAAGCGGCTGTGCATGGAAACTGGAGTGATTTGCCGAAGTCCGTATCGGACGTTGGTGCAAAGGCTAACGAAATCTTTGCGGGGTACTATGATGTTCAGAAAAAAGTGGGCGCTGACGCCATGCAGGATATTCCGCTGGGAGCAATTGCTGTTTGGACGCTCGCCGATAAACTGGCTGCCGGCTTGCAGCAGCTTCTTGCCGGAGCGCGTAAGTTCTCCGTCTCGGAAATATCCAGATATGATCTGGCATCCGGCAACAGGGAGACTGAGAAAGAAACAGGCATTCCTTTCATTACGGAAATTCAGGATGAAGCTGCCAAGAGAATGTTAAATAGCTAGGGGCAAAGAAAAAACAAATTTTAGACTTAATTATTGAAAACAATGTTGCCTTCCTGGAAGGGATCAGATATAATTACACTGTAATGTTGATATTTTAGGTACGAGGAAGTGCCTATTACATTTTGGCAATGATGCCCTTATCAGGTCTTGATTTACCTGTGAAGGGCATCTTTTCTCTTTCCGGTTTATTTTTATAGGTGTGACCACATGATATGGTATGGCAGAGTGCTTGAGACAGGAGGCATATACCGTGGGTGAACAAAGAGTAATCGTAATTGAAAACGATGCCACCTGGAGAAAAAACATCAAGGGTATTCTGGCAAAAATGGGTTATTGGGTAATCGGGGAGGCCGAGGACGGCCAATCCGGCTTGAAGATGGTTAGATCCAGACAACCCGACCTGGTGATTATCGAAGCTTTCTTACCTGGCCTGGACGGGCATGAAGTTGCCCAGATCATTAACGAGGATAAGCTGGCGCCGGTTATTATGATATCTTCATCTACAAAGCAAAATATTATAGAAAAAGCCAAGGCGGCCAAGGTATTTGCTTTCCTCATGAAACCGGAGCTTGAATCCAACCTCATCCCGGCGGTTGAGCTGGCTTTGACCAACTACCAGGAAATCATCAGGCTGGAAAATGAGGTCAAAGAATTGAAAGAAACTCTGGAAACCAGGAAGGTAATTGAAAGAGCCAAAGGTATTTTAATGGAAACCATGGGCATCACGGAAACCGATGCTTTTAAACGCATCCAGAAACAGAGCATGAACAAGCGAATTTCCATGCGGGCTGTGGCTGAAGCGATTATACTCGCTCATAACTTATAAACCGACGCCAACCATAAGAACTTGCCATATCAGAAACAGCCGCGGGCATGCCGGGTGCAGTTGTCATAATGCACGGTAACAGACCCTTGGATTGAAAAGAATAAATGTGGTACATTGTTGTACCATACGGGCAAAGGCGCCCTTAAAAGCCGGCATTGTATTGGTAACGCCGCTTTTAAGGGCTTTCTTTTTGTCCTGGGAGGGGTGAATTTTTAGCGGATACTCTGCCACAGCGCTTTACAGTTGCGTATTTATTGTTTGCGGTAGTTATCAGATAAAATTCTGAAAGGTGGTTTTACCATGGGAGCTTCTGAAAAAACACAACTTATTGAAAAGGCCAGAAACCTTGGGGTTAAGTTTATCCGTCTCCAGTTCACCGACATTTTCGGCGTGATGAAGAATGTTGCCATTACTGTTGAACAATTGGATAAGGCACTTGATAATGAATTGATGTTTGACGGGTCCTCCATTCATGGCTTTGCCAGAATTGAAGAATCGGATATGTACCTGCGTCCCGATAGTAAGAGTTTCGCGGTATTTCCCTGGCGGCCACGGGAGGGTGGCGTAGCCCGGTTAATCTGTGATGTGTATAACCCTGACGGGTCGCCATTTGAAGGAGATCCCCGCCATGTCTTAAAAAAGGTATTGACCGAAGCTGCGGAAATGGGTTACACCATGCAAGTCGGTCCGGAAATGGAATTCTTCTTGTTCAACGTGGATAAAGACGGCAGGCCAACCCTGGAAACCCATGACAGCGCCGGTTATTTTGACCTCGCCCCGGTAGACCTCGGCGAGAATGCCCGTCGTTCCATGGTGCTGACCCTGGAAGAAATGGGCTTTGAAATCGAGGCTTCCCACCACGAGGTGGCGCCCGGCCAGCACGAGATTGACTTCAAGTATTCTGAAGCTCTGGATGTCGCCGACAAGATCATGACCTTCAAAATGGTTGTACGGACTACCGCCCAACGCCATGGACTGCATGCTACCTTTATGCCCAAACCTGTTTTCGGGATCAACGGCTCCGGTATGCATATGAACCAGTCCCTGTTTAAGGACGGGAAAAATGCCTTCTATGACCCCTCCACGCCTGATCAGCTAAGCGAGACGGCAAAATACTATATTGGCGGTCTGATGAAACACGCCCGTGCCATTGCGGCTTTAACCAACCCCACCGTCAACTCCTATAAGCGATTGGTGCCGGGATATGAGGCGCCCGTATATGTGGCCTGGTCCGGGCGCAATAGAAGCCCGCTGATCCGTATCCCCGCCAAACGCGGCAGTTCAACCCGGGTAGAGCTGCGGAACCCAGATCCGGCCTGCAACCCGTATCTGGCTATCGCCGTTGCTTTAAAAGCCGGCCTTGACGGGATTAAGAACAAAATCCAGGCGCCGCCGCCGACCAACCAGAACATTTATCACATGACTGCAGCAGAGCGCAGGGAGTTGAATATTGACAGCCTGCCGGGCAGCCTGGCGGAAGCCATGCAGGAACTGGCCAAGAATGACGTGATTAAGAGCGCTCTGGGCGATCATGTATATGAAAAATTTATTGAAGCCAAAATGCTTGAATGGGATCAGTACCGGATCCAGATCCACGCGTGGGAAGTCGATGAGTACCTGACAAAGTTTTAAAAGTTTTACTAGAAGTCCTCCGCCCAGGCCGGGTGGAGGACTTTTTTAAAGCTTTGGCCGGGGGCCCGGCAAGTTTAAGTCAGTTGGGAACTCGCCTCCAGTATGATGGAGTACACTCCGGATGTCGGAGGCTTCTCGAATCTTTTGCAAGAGCAGGGAAGCACAACGGCAACAGGGTGAATTTGTTTCGGCAAAAGTGCCAAAAAACTATGGTTATTTTTAAATTTTATGATATACTAATGGTTAATTAAAAATAGAAACGGGTACAGCGTGGTACTCCGACTGTGGGCAATGAGGCCGGTTTATGGGTATGATTAATTATGCCTTTAATGCGGCTTTTTTTACTTATCGCCCATGGCAACATCGTTTAAGAAGGGTGCTGATAGTAATTGGCTAAGCTTACTAACGAAGATGTACGTAAACTTGCCAAGGAATTAGGGGTTAAGTTTGTACGACTGCAGTTCACGGACATTTTTGGCGTTCTGAAAAATGTCGCCATTACTGTGGAACAGCTGGAAAAAGCCCTGGCTGGAGAGTTGATGTTTGATGGTTCGTCTATCGAGGGCTTTGTACGGATCGAAGAATCGGATATGTACTTGAGACCGGATCCTTCAACATTTGCGGTGTTTCCTTGGCGGCCCATGGACGGAGCAGTTGCCAGACTGATATGCGATATTTACAATTCGGATGGCACGCCTTTCCCGGGCGACCCGCGCAACGTTTTACGCAGGGCGATTCAGGAAGCAGAAGAAATGGGTTATAGCATGAATGTGGGACCGGAACTGGAGTTTTTCCTTTTCCACCTGGATAATGAAGGCCGGCCCACAACCGTTACCCAGGACAAGGCGGGGTATTTTGATCTCGCTCCGGTAGATTTAGGGGAGAACGCCCGGCGTGATATGGTTTTAATTATGGAGGATATGGGCTTTGAAATAGAGGCTTCCCATCACGAGGTGGCTCCGGGTCAGCACGAAATAGACTTTAAATACTCGGATGCTTTAAGTACAGCGGATAAAATTGTAACCTTCAAGTTTATAGTGAGAACCACGGCGCAGCGGCATGGCCTGCACGCCAGCTTTATGCCCAAACCTGTTTTTGGCATTGCCGGTTCCGGGATGCATATGAACCAGTCGCTCACCCGTAACGGGGAAAAT
>DNIT01000127.1:4697-6564 GCA_003489345.1 Pelotomaculum sp.
GCATTGCCGGTTCCGGAATGCATATGAACCAATCACTCACCCATAACGGGGAAAATGCCTTTTATGACCCTTCATCCAGTGATGGTTTAAGCGAGGCGTGCCTCTACTATGTCGGAGGATTGCTCAAACATGCCGGCGCCATTACGGCTGTTGCCAACCAGAGTGTGAATTCCTATAAACGGCTTGTTTCAGGCTATGAGGCCCCCGTGTATGTGGCCTGGTCCGCGCAAAACCGGAGCCCGCTGATCCGGATTCCCGCCAAGCGCGGTTCGTCGACCCGGGTTGAGTTGCGCAGCCCCGATCCTGCCTGCAACCCTTACCTGGCTCTGGCGGTAAGCCTTAAAGCAGGTTTGGATGGGATCAAAAATAAGATTGCGCCACCCGCTCCCTGTAACCGGAATATTTATGAAATGACCCCGGATGAGAGAGCAGCGCTTGGTATCGGCAGCCTGCCGGAAAATCTTTATCAGGCCCTGCGGGAGCTGGAAAAAGATCCAGTGATCCGTGAAGCGCTGGGGGAACACGTGTTTAACCGGTATAGGGAAGCCAAGCGGATTGAATGGGACCGTTACCGGATCCAGGTTCACCCCTGGGAGTTGGAGGAATACCTGACCAAATTTTAACTTTCATATACTGTTGCTCCCAGGAAATAGCAATTTAATACCCGGGTACAGCGTTGTATCCATATAAAGTTTGGCAATGAAGCCTATACTACAGTCGCAGTGTTTTGACACGCCTGTAGTCAGGCTTTTTCTTTTTGTACTTAAATTTATAGTTTTATGCAAGCGACACAGGAGGGGAAAATTTTGCAACACAATGGAAGCCATGGACTACCCCCGCAACAGGGTCTTTATGACCCGCAATTTGAGCATGACGCCTGTGGTATGGGTTTTGTCGCCGATATTAAAGGAAGAAAGTCACACAAAATTGTCAAAATGGCGATACAAGTCCTGATCAACCTGGACCACCGGGGGGCCAGGGGCGCTGAGCTCAACTCCGGCGACGGCGCCGGTATCCTGATGCAAATCCCGCATGGCTTCTTCGCCAAGGAATGCGCCAGGCAGGGAATCAGCCTGCCCCTTGCGGGAAGTTATGGGATCGGCATGCTTTTCCTGTCCCATGACCGGAGTAAAAGGGAAAAAAGCCGGCAGTTTCTTGAAAATATTATTCGTGAAGAGGGACAAACGGTTTTAGGCTGGCGGCATGTTCCAACCGACGATTCTGCCCTTGGTAAGACGGCACGGTTAGCCCAACCATACATTTGCCAGGTGATAGTCGCCGGGAACCCGGCAATAAAGGATCAGCCGGCCTTTGAACGCAAGCTGTATGTGATTCGCAAAAGGGCCGAGCAAGAGGTGCGTTTAAACTGCCTGAAGGAAGGGGAAACCTTCTACTTCGCCAGCTTCTCTTGCAGGACAATTGTCTACAAAGGTATGCTTGTTCCGGATCAGGTTACCGGGTATTACCTTGACCTCAATGATCCGTCCATGGAAACGGCCCTGGCTCTGATCCATTCCCGGTTCAGCACAAATACCTTCCCGAGCTGGGAGCGGGCCCACCCTTATCGTTATGTCATCCACAACGGAGAAATCAACACCCTGCGCGGCAACATCAACTGGATGCATACCCGCCAGTCCATGTGCGAGTCGGAGCTGTTCGGCGAGGATATGGCCAAGATTTTTCCGGTTATTGATACCGAGGGCAGTGACTCGGCTATATTTGACAACTGCCTGGAATTTCTCTCTTTGACCGGGCGGACGCTGCCCCATGCCGTCATGATGATGATCCCGGAACCATGGAGCAACCATGAGAGTATGAGTGATGAAAAAAAAGCTTTCTACGAATACCACAGCTGTATGATGGAACC
>DNIT01000127.1:6657-6994 GCA_003489345.1 Pelotomaculum sp.
CAGCTGTATGATGGAACCATGGGACGGGCCGGCTTCCATCGGATTTACCGACGGGACCATGATTGGCGCGGTCCTTGACCGCAACGGTCTGAGGCCGTCCCGCTACTATGTTACCAAGGACGACTTGATTGTACTGTCCTCGGAAGTCGGCGTGCTGGATATACCGCCTGAAGACGTGGTGCTCAAGGAGCGTCTTCGCCCCGGCCGGATGCTGCTGGTGGATACCGGTGAAGGACGCATTATCAGCGATAACGAATTGAAGCAGCGCATGGTGGCGGAGCATCCTTACCGCCAGTGGCTGGACCAATACCTGGTCGACCTGGAGGACCTGCCGGAG
>DNIT01000018.1:0-349 GCA_003489345.1 Pelotomaculum sp.
TAGCTTCAATATCCCTGCCTCTATTCTTAAAAGTAGTGTTTGATCAATCATACAACCTGCCCCTGGTGCAAGCCACGGCCAAAAGTACCAAAGGTTCGGATAATCCGGTCAATAATATCTTCCTGAATGATCGGTGACGGATGCGGCCGGTCTGTACCGGTAGGCAAACCCGGTACGCGGCTGTACGGGGAGCTTTCCATATCCGGTTTGGTATGACTTCTGCAACCTCTGTGGAATATAGGTTTCAGAAGACTTTTCTTTGAAGCGCCTATTTGATATAATAATCCATTGCTTATTCATTCCGCAAGGAGTACGTTTATGAAAACAAAGGAAGCAGGGGGACGGTTCT
>DNIT01000018.1:429-3067 GCA_003489345.1 Pelotomaculum sp.
AAGCAGGGGGACGGTTCTTTTGCTTCCAAATTCACTCGCACAAATACTGCATGGGAGCTGCCCAGGTCTGGCGCCGGCACGCCGTGTGCGATTAAAATCGCACCTGCATCGGCTGATATCTTCATGATGCGTGGCGCCGCTGGCGACGTGTGGGACTATTCTTATAATGGCAAGGCCGGTGAAAGAATCGTTATGGGAGCAATAAATAGTATTTGAAAAAATATTTAGAAGCGTTCTATAATTAGTAACCGGGATGTTTTGTCCTAGAGGAGAAATCTATTGCTGTTCAAAAAATCAGGAAGGGCAAGCGCCTTTTAACATAAATTAACGGCTGGTTAAGGAAGGGGGCCTTTAGAATGCCGTTTGACGCGACTAAGCTAAAAGATTTTCAAATTGCCCAGCTGGCCGAGAAGAATATGCCGACAGCGGCCGTCTGGCAAAAGCGGCTGGGTTTGGAAAAGGAAGAAATAATTCCTTACGGCAGGATTTGCAAGCTGGATTTTATGAAAATCATGGAACGTTTAAAGGACCGGCCGGACGGTAAATACATCAACGTAACCGCCGTTACCCCCACGCCTTTGGGTGAGGGAAAAACGACCACCACCATCGGTTTGGTGGAGGGACTGGGCAAGCGCGGCATGAATGTTGGCGCAGCCATTCGCCAGCCCTCCGGCGGTCCCACCATGAACATTAAAGGAACTGCAGCCGGCGGAGGCAACGCCCTGGCTATTCCCATGACCGAATTTTCCCTGGGACTGACAGGCGACATCAACGACATCATGAACGCCCACAACCTGTGCATGGTCGCGCTAAACGCACGGATGCAGCACGAGCGCAACTACAATGACGCCGAACTGGCCAAACGCAACTTAAGAAGGCTTGACATTGACCCCACCAATGTGGAAATGGGCTGGGTTATCGATTTCTGCGCCCAGGGCCTCAGAAAGATCATCATGGGGATCGGCGGCAGGATGGACGGCTACATGATGGAATCGAAATTCGGTATCGCGGTCAGTTCCGAATTGATGGCCATTCTGGCTGTTGCCACCAGTTTAAAAGACTTGCGGGAGCGCATCGGTAAAATCATCGTCGCTTACGATAAGAAAGGTCAACCGGTGACCACCTCCGACCTGGAAGTGGCCGGGGCCATGACGGCCTTTATGCGAAACGCCATCAATCCAACCCTCATGAGCACGGTTGAGTACCAGCCCGTCCTGGTGCACGCAGGCCCCTTTGCCAATATCGCCATTGGCCAGTCGTCCATTATTGCCGACCGTATCGCTTTGAAGATGTTCGATTACAACGTTACCGAAAGCGGCTTTGCCGCCGATATCGGCTTTGAAAAATTCTGGAACGTCAAATGCCGTTTTAGCGGGCTCACCCCTAATGTATCTGTGATCACGGCTACCATCCGGGCCCTGAAGATGCACGGAGGCGGGCCGAAGGTTGTGCCCGGCCGCCCGCTGCCTGAGGAGTACCAGAAAGAAAACCTGGAACTGCTGGAAAAGGGTATCCCCAACCTGTTGCATCATATCGCCACGGTGAAAAAAGCGGGGATCAACCCGGTTGTCTGCATCAACGCCTTCCATACCGATACCAGGGAGGAAATCGCCATGGTCCGCCGTTATGCCCAACAGGCCGGCGCCCGCTGCGCCTTATCCGAACACTGGCTTAAAGGCGGCGAAGGGGCGCTGGAACTGGCCGACGCGGTTATCGACGCCTGTGCCGACCGTGTTGAGTTCAAGTACCTCTACCCGCTGGAGATGCCGCTCAGGCAGCGGGTTGATAGAATCGCCAGAGAGGTATACGGCGCCGATGGTGCCTCGTGGACCCCTGAAGCAGAAGCCAAAGCCAGGCGCTTTGAGTCTGACCCGGCTTATGCCGATTTTGCCACCATGATGGTCAAGACTCACCTGAGTCTTTCCCACGATCCCAACATAAAGGGCGTGCCCAGGGGCTGGCTGCTGCCTGTCCGCGACGTGCTGGTTTTTGCCGGGGCCAAGTTCCTCTGTCCTATGACCGGTTCGATCAGCCTGATGCCGGGTACCGGCTCTGACCCTGCCTACCGGAGGATCGACGTCGATGTGGATACCGGCAAGGTCCTGGGCCTCTTCTAGCGCTTATTGCTGAAACAGGACACGCAGAGACCGCTGGCAGATGGGTCAAAAACCGCGGTAGGAGATTGGCCGATACTGCTATATTATTTACAGGATAATTCTACACGCCGCTATCGCGGCGCCACGTATCATGAAAACACCAGGCGGGGTATAATCGTGTACGGCGCGTCAGGGCCGGATTTGTGTAGCTAGAGCGACATTGTGCGAATGAGCCAATCATGATTTTTCAATCACAAATTACCAGTGAAAATATGCACCCGCATGATCATCTTCAAGCGGATTTTGCTGTAGTTGCGATTTCGATCGCACAAAAACTGCATAGCAGTTTAAGGGATTTCTACCGCATTCCTTGTGGATCTGTGTGAATAAATACGCACCTGGATTTGGGGCCCGGCTGCTGCGATGCTATTTTTACATGAATTTGCACCTGCGTTTTTTGGTTTCGCTCTGTGAGTTGAACAGAGCTGTACAGTTGTTTTCAGGGAAACAAAAAAGGAAGCAAAAGAACCGTCCCCCTGCTT
>DNIT01000018.1:3184-5603 GCA_003489345.1 Pelotomaculum sp.
CCCCCTGCTTCCTGTTTTTCAAAGAGGTCTTGGAGGTATGTTGGAATGAACGAGCTATTGCCGCCATGCACCCATGCCTGTCCGGTTAAAACCGACGTGCGCGGCTATCTGGCCGCCATCGCCAGGCAGGATTACGGTGAAGCCTACCGTTTGATCCGCGCCAACAACCCCTTTCCCTCCGTATGCGCCTGGGTATGTCCCCATCCCTGCGAAGACCACTGCCGGCGGGGTGATGTGGACGCCTCTTTAGCAATCCGCAGCCTGAAAAGGTTTGCTGTTGAGAAGGCCGGAACAGATTGCGCGGCAGTCCCTCACGTCCGGAACTCCGGTAAAAATATAGCGATCGTTGGTGCCGGGCCAAGCGGTCTGACAGCGGCCTACGACCTCGCCGGCTTTGGCCATAGGGTCTTGGTATATGAAAGAAACCACGCTCCGGGCGGGCATTTTTTAACCTCACTGCCTATTTACCGGCTGCCGAGAGAAAACCTGCGGAAGGACGTTGCGGCTATACTGGCTGCCGGGATTACGGTCCATACCGGGGTGGAGGTGGGCAGGGACGTCACCTTAAATGCGCTCAGAAAAGAATACGACGCTGTAGTAATCGCCGCGGGACTGCAGGAAAGTAAGGGACTCCCCCTGCCGGGAGCCGGCCATCCGGACGTATTAAAAGCGCTGCCCTTTATGCGGCAGGCAAACCTGGGCGGAAAGCCTGCTATCGGCAGCCGCGTACTGGTTGTCGGCGGGGGCGACGTGGCGATGGACGTGGCCCGCACAGCGGTTCGGCTGGGGGCCGGGCCGGTAACCGCAATTTGTATGGAGTCCCGGGAAGAGATGCCGGCCCATACCTGGGAAGTTGAAGAGGCGCTGGAAGAAGGGATCGGCCTTGTCAACGGTTACGGACCGGTCGAAGTCGTCGTTGAGGAAGGCCGGATTACCGGTCTTAAGGCGCAGAAGGTTAAATCCGTGTTTGATTCCGCGGGAAGGTTTCATCCTGCTTATGAGCCTGACGCCTTTCTAAGCATGCCCTGTGACACAGTCATCCTGGCTGTCGGGCAGGGTCCGGACCAGGAATTTATAAAAGGCAGCGGGTTGGAAGTAAACCACAGAGGTTTTTTAGCGGCGGATGAAACTTTTCTTAATACCAGCGTTGCGGGTGTGTTTACCTGTGGAGAGGTGGTTAGCGGCCCGGGCCTGGCGATTGCCGCGATTGCTTCCGGACACAGGGCGGCCGGAGCGGTAAATCAATACTTGCATGGCGACGGGCGGGTAACCGCGGATGCCGAACAGGATGCCATCGGCATACTTCCCGGCGCTGTGGCCGGCCGGGTGCCGCAGCAGAACCGCGGAGAAATGCCGGTATTGCCGGCCGCGTTAAGAGTGAAGAATTTTGCACCCTACGAGCTGGGATTGAATGAGAAAACGGCAATTATTGAAGCCGGCCGCTGTCTCAGCTGCGGTCTTGGGGCGCAGGTGTTCGCCGATAAATGTGTTGCCTGTCTGACCTGTCTGAGAGTTTGTCCTTATGAAGTGCCGCTCGTAGAGGGGGCGGCCCGTATGCCTGCGGAAGGCTGTCAGGCCTGCGGGATATGCGCCGCATACTGTCCCGCCGGCGCGATTACCGTAGAGAATTTATATGAACAAAAGATAAAAGAAGCCCTTGCAGACCTGCAGGGCAAATCCCCATTGGTGGTATTTACCGGGCAGGAAAACAGCACCGGTGTATTGAAATCATTAGACTTAAAGGCGGTACTGATCAGGGTGCCCACTGTCAGCGCTTTGCATCTGGAGTGGGTGCTCGGCGCGTTTGAAAACGGCGCTGCCGGGGTTGCGGTCCTTGGCTGCCGGGAAAGCTCCAGCTGGCACTATGGCGGGGACGGAGCTTTAAAAGGATTGCTGGCGCGGGCCAAAGGATTGATGGCGGCTATTGGTTTGGATCCGGAGCGGCTCTATTACTGCCTGCCGGAAGAAGATGAGGATATGGTCACCCTGCTGAAAACATTCTGCCGGAAACTCCGGTTGTTAAATGTTTATTCATAAATGCGCTATGAGCCTTTCTGATAACCGTGGTCATAGAATATCCCCTTGAACAGGAATCAGTTCAACTTAAAGGAGTTGAGCGGCAGTGATAATAACCCGGCAAAAGAATGTAAAAGACATCGCGGCTATGGTTGAAGACTGCGAAAAGGTGTTGCTGGTCGGATGTGCCGGGTGTGTGACAGTTTGCTTGTCCGGCGGTGAGAAGGAGACCGAAATACTGGCTTCCGCCCTGCGGATGATGAGAAAGCTGTCCGGCAAGCCGCTGGCAACCTCGACTTACATAGCTACCAGGCAATGCGACCCCGAGTTTCTAACCCCGCTGGACGGGCCGGTGCGAGAGGCGGACGCTGTCATTTCACTCGCCTGTGGGGTTGGCGTGCAG
>DNIT01000018.1:5650-6945 GCA_003489345.1 Pelotomaculum sp.
TGGCGTGCAGTACCTGGCTGAGAAATACCCGGATAAATGGGTGGTACCCGCTCAGGATACCCTTTTTGCCGGGGGAGCGACAGAACACGGCAGGTGGGATGAAAAATGCGGCCTGTGCGGAGACTGCATCCTGTACCGGACCGGCGGGATTTGTCCCGTGATCCGCTGCGCCAAAAGCATCCTGAACGGCCCCTGTGGCGGTTCGCAGCATGGCAGGTGTGAAATAGACAGGGACATGGCATGCGCCTGGCAGCTGATTTATGACCGCATGAAGGCGCTGGGCAGGCTGCAGGACTTGACCGCCATCCAGCCGCTGAAGGACTGGTCAAAAGCCAGGGACGGGGGACCGCGAAAGGCCCTGAGAGAGGATTTGATGGCAAGGTGAAATTGTTAAGCAAACTGCAGGCCGTACTGGAAGGCGGACACTTTGCTGTCACCACTGAAATCGGGCCGCCGAAGCATGCCGGCACGCATGGTCTGAAATATACCGCGCAAATCTTGAAGGATTTTGTGGACGCGGCCAATATCACCGATAACCAGACCGCAATTGTCCGGCTCTCCAGTATCGCCGCCGGTGTGCATCTCCTCGCCGGCGATCTGGAGCCGGTGGCGCAGATGACCTGCCGTGACAGGAACCGTATTGCCATTCAGTCCGACCTGCTGGGCGCTTACAGCCTTGGCATGCGGAACCTGCTCTGTATATCCGGAGACCACCAGCAATTCGGCAACCACCCTACGGCAAAGAACGTCTATGATCTGGATTCTATTCAGCTGGTTAACCTGATGAGCAGAATGCGGGACGAAAAGAAGTTCTTTTGCGGTGAAGAGATAAAAGAATGCGAGCCAAGGTTTTTCATTGGCGCGGTGGCCAATCCCTTTGCAGACCCTTTTGAATACAGGGTTGACCGGCTGGAGAAGAAGATTCAGGCGGGAGCCCAGTTTATCCAAACCCAGGCCGTCTTTGATATGGAGCGCTTTGAGCGCTTTATGGAATTGGTCCGGGCAAGAGGACTGGATCAAAGGGCTCATATTTTGGCCGGAGTAATTCCTCTGAAAAGCTGGCGGGCGGCAAAATTCATGCAGACACAGGTAGCCGGCATGATTGTGCCTGACGCCCTGGTGGACAGGCTGAAAAATGCGGTTGACCCCCAAAGCGAGGGGGTGGCTCTCTGTATCGAGCAAATCAAACACATCAGAGAAAATATCAAGGGCGTGCATGGTGTCCATATCATGGCTATAGCCCGGGAAGATATTGTCCCCGGGATTGTAAAACAGGCCGGCCTATACCCGAGGCC